>NZ_PIZT01000065.1:0-361853 GCF_002834115.1 Methylomonas sp. Kb3
TTGCCGGCGCAAACTCAAGCTTTCGGCGTAGGCCGCCCGCGCGGCTTCCAGGAGACCCAGGGCATTATCCACATCGCCGATCTTGTCCAGCGACACACTCAAATCGCGTAGCGCTTGCGGACTGTCGCCCAGCGCCTCCCGCAGTTGCCGGCGCAAGTCCAGACTTTCGGCGTAGGCCGCCCGCGCGGCTTCCAGGAGGCCCAGGGCATTATCCACATCGCCGATCTTGTCCAGCGACACACTCAAATCGCGTAGCGCTTGCGGGCTGTCGCCCAGCGCCTCCCGCAATTGCCGACAAAAGCCCAAGCTTTCGGCATAGGCCGCCCGCGCGGCTTCCAGCCGACCCAAGGCTTGGTCTATATCGCCGGTGTAATCCAGAATTATGCTGAAATTACGCACGGCGTCGGATGCATCAGGTTTATTAGCCAACCGCCGCAACACCGGCGACATTTGTTCTACAACTTGCCCGGCGGCGGCATAATCCGTTCTCTCAATAGCCGCGTCGAGCGCGGCGAAAGCCGCATCCGCCGACAGCCGCTGTTTGTCGGTAGTGTGTTCCCACAAGCGCTGCCATTCCAGTTCAGCAGCTGACAATTCGCAGCTGGCCGCCAAACTGGCCGGAGCCGGCACATTCTCTGCGCGACTGGCCGGGACGATAGGCACTGGCGTCGGTAAATCGGCGGTAAAGCTGCGGATGCTCCATAAATCCGGCAGCATGCTAGGCACATCGAGACGAAACTCGGCCGGCAGCAGCAAGATTAGCGGGCAGGCGACGTCGCGTTCCAGTAAAAAACGTCTTTCGTTAAGGCGGGCCAGCAATTGCCAGACCGCCCGGCGCTGGCTATCGCCATCCAGCCTTAACTCCAACCACAAGGGCGGGCGTTTGTCGCCCAGCGGCCGGGCAGCGAGTATCGCCGCCAAGGTGGTGTCGAGTTCTTCAGGCTGTTGCAGAACGAAATACCTTAACGGCAGGGTATTGATGCTCAGCAAGTCTTGCAGGCGCTGTTTCAAGACCTGGATCGGTGCGGGATGCCGGCTGAACAACACCGCCAGCGTAAAGCCGCGCGCCCATTCCAGATGCGGGCGCAGCCTACGCCAAATGCTGTCCAGCTCGGTTTGATAGTCGGTGTCAGTCACCTTTGGCAACGATGTCGCGCAGCAGCGGATGCACATCAAACCAGTCGTCGCCGTTGCGGTAGTTGAGGATGTATTTGCCTTCGGTCAGACGGGCAAAGTCCGGGAGTTTGTCCAGGCTTTCCAATTGCCGGTCGTGCTTTTCCAAAACCCGCGCCAACACCTGTTTGTCGTCGCGAGCCAGCGGCATATCGTTACGCAAGGCGCTTTCCGCGCTGGCTAATACCGTATCGGGTAGCGGTAGCGATTCCTGATACAACGCTTCGGTGATGCATAAACCGACCAGACGGAAAAAATCGCGCAAATCGCCACCGGAGTTGGCGGCTAAACGTAGCAATTGCTCCCTGGTAAAAAATGTGCTCCATTCAGGAAAACGCCGGCCGACAATATCCACCATCGCATTCAGGCCGGTTTCGGAAGGTACCGGCGCTGCGCCGTCTTGCGGGCGGTTTTCGTAAACATGCACGCTGGGCAGCATATAGATTTTGCCGCCGGAATACAAAGCCCCCAGGCTACCGGCCAAGGCCGTCAAATACGGTGGAATAGTGCAAACCAAATACAACGGCGGAAAACGCAATTTGTCGGCATGCCCGGAAAAAATGGTTTCCACGCTCTTGAACACTTTACCTATATCTTCGCTGTCGCCGACCCCGCGCAAGCGTTCCACCGAATCCAACAGTAACACTACTTTTTTATCCGGCTGACTGGCTTTCCGGCGGGCGACAGCCACAACGTTTTCGACGAATTTGCGCGCTTCCTGTACCAATCTGGCGACGTGACCGCGGGTGCCTTCCTGGAGCTTTTTCTTGAAGGTGGGATTTTCCCGTAGCGACATTTTCAAGCTGGCTTTGAGATCCTCGCCGGCTTCCAAACCAAGTTCCTCGATTTTGACTTCGCTTTGCAGAAAATTCCAAACCCGTTCGAAAAAGCCGATGTTGGCGGGATCGTGACCGTAGCGTTCTTCGATTTTTTCCGATAAGCCGCCGAGCATGCTAATCAGAAAATCGGTGATTTCCACGGCCATGGTTAAATTCAGGTATTCGGCCATATCGACATAAAACACTTCGCAGCCCTGCTCGCGCAACATTTCCGCCAGACGCATCAATTCGGTGGTTTTGCCGGTGCCACGGTTACCGGAAAATAAGTAAGTGCCGCCGCCTTCGTCGAAATCTATGCGATCAGCCAACACCCTAACCAGAGGCCTATCAGGTCCGTGTAAACCTGCCACGTAAAGGTCTTCGCTGACGCCGTCCGCAATCAAGGGATGCTTGCCGAATACCACCGGACGGGTGGCATCCAGTGCATTGAGGCAAGCTTTTATTTTGGGGCGTAATTCTGCCGGGTTGACCATGAGTATCTCTAGCCTAATTCAGTAAACATTCCGCTTTTGGAAATTTTGGTCATGTTAGCACGCAACAAGGTTTTCTTGAGTCTACCCGGACATAGTGTCCGGGTAGGTGTATTTCAACGGGCGATGTTAAGAGATGGCGCTTATAGTGCTACTCCTATCTAATGAGCTGTTGCGAGTATCGCCGGAAAAAAGCCTGCCAAAAAACACAGTTTCTGTTGAAAACTTGTTGGTCGAACAGCTAGGAGTTTGTGGATAAGTTGTCTGTAAAAACCCGGACTCTAGTTATCCCCAGACTGTAAACAAGCTAAAACGCCGCTGTATAACAGCGTTAATTTTTAATAAGGCTATGAATAAATTCATATAAACAGTGTTTTCCACAGATTTTTCCGCCTTAATAGTAATAACAATCTAAAGATATATATAAAGTTATTATTACTACGATGATTGGACCTGAGTATTTCAGATCACGGAAACATCAATCCTCCGATGACATTTGTTCGGTCAGGCTTTTAGGTAGCTTCTTTTTGACCTTAACCCCCAACTCTTCAAAAGCGCTGGCTTGACGCAACAGATTGCCGCTGCCGCTACTCAATTTGTTGACGATGCCGTCGTAGGTTTTTTGTATCGTGCTGAGTTGGTTACCCAGTTTTTCAATGTCTTCGACAAAACCTCTGATCTTGTCGTACAGGCTGCCGGCTTTATCGGCGATCAAGCGGGCGTTTTCGTTTTGTTGTTCGTATCGCCAGATGTTTTGCACGGTGCGCAAAGTCGCCAACAAGGTAGTCGGCGTAACGACGACGATCTTGTGTTCGAAAGCGTCATTGAATAACTTTTCGTCGGCCTGGAAAGCCGCCATAAAGGCAGCTTCGATGGGCATGAACAGCAATACAAAATCCAGTGAACGTAAACCTTTCAAACTGGAATAGTCTTTATTGCTTAAGCCTTTGATGTGGTTTCGGACCGCTTCGGTGTGTTGTTTCAGCGCTTCGATGCGTTGGTTATCGTCTTCCGCCGAACAATAACGCTCGTAGGCCACTAGCGAGACTTTGGAATCGATGATTACATCCTTGTTTTCCGGTAAGCGGACGATGACATCGGGCTTGAACAGCCGATTATCTTCATCACGAAACGCACCTTGGGTTTCGTATTCGATACCTTTGCGCAAGCCGGATTGTTCCAAGACTTTTTCCAGGATCATTTCACCCCAGTTGCCTTGGGTTTTATGATCGCCTTTCAAGGCGCGGGTCAGGTTCAGCGCTTCCTGATTCATCTTGGCGGTATCGCGGCGTAACGAGACGATTTCCTCGCGTAAAGAAATACGATCCTTTGTTTCGTTGTCGTAAACGCTTTCAACCCGGCTTTTGAATTCGCCGAGCTGTTGCTTGAGTGGCGCAACTAAACTTTCGATACTGACTTTATTGTGTTCGGTAAATTGCTTGCCGCGTTCTTCGAAGATCTTATGCGCCAGATTCTCGAACTGGGTTTTTAACTGATTTTCCGCATCTTGCAGTAGGCGGATTTTCTCAGCGTTGCTTTTGTGTTGTTCTTGCTGACGAGCGTTGAGATCCGCGTTTTCGGTTTTCAACTCTAACAATTGTTGCTGTAACATCTGCAACTCGGATTCCTTTTGCGCCAACAGCAAAACCCGCTCTTCCGCCACGGCCAATTTAACGGCTTGTTGCTGGACTTGCTGTTGCTGATGCTCTAACTGACTTTGCAATTCGCGCTGCCGCTTAACGCTCAGCCAGGCGCAAGTCAGGTAACCAAGCAAAGCCGCCAACGGTATTGCCTCCAGTGCCATCCCTATTCCTGTTTCCATCGAAATCCTCTTAATAAATCAAGCAGACGGTTTACCGCGGCTTGATCGACAAATCCCCAATCGTAAAACCAATGTCAAAGCCCTTGCCTTTACCCATCAACACCAGGGAAATTTCACCACGGGTCAATACTTGCCTATCCACCGAGTTTTTAATACCAAAGTGATTACCCAGCGAAATGTAATCGCCAAAAATTTCGCTGATATATTTCACATCGGTGAAATGGCCTTCGCCTTCGATAACCGAATAACCAATCGTAAAGCCTATGCTTTTTGAGGACAGCTTGACTGCGGCCTTTTGGCCATTGCGACAGGTGATTTCGCCGGTGCCGTCGTATTGCTTATAAGCCAGCGAAAAGCCCTCCATCTTGTAGGTCATGCTGCAGGTACCCAGTTTCTTTTCGCCAAACTGCTCGTTAAAGTCAATCTCGGCCTGGTTAGGCTGGCCGGTATCAGTGGTTTCCGGCGCGGCCGGCGTTGTTGGTTCCGATGGCTTTGGAGACGGTGCGTCGGTTAGCGGATGGGTAACAAAATCGGCGTGGCTTATATTGGAAAACCCGACAAGTAGACAAGTGGCGTAAAGCAGTTTCCGACCAGAAATCTTACGCTGGGCTAAATTACTCAGGTTTAGGCGATACCTCTGCTTTTTGGGGCAGGGGGCTGGCAAGTTCGTTGGCTGCTTATTCATCTATTTCGTCCAAATCAGTTAGACACGGAATATACGATTTGGCCAGAGAGCACAAATCGTTGGTTTTCAAAGCTGGGAAAGCGTGCTTTGAGTTATCAGGAGAGATTGTAGGCTTGGGATTAGCGGGTGGGAATGGCGAAAATCAAAATTGTACCGCTGGGCGATGGCGACGCTCAGATACTGACATTCAATGTTGCTCGTAATGTCCGCCGATAGCAAAAATATAAATGCAGTTATCGTCGAACTTATAAATCAGCCGGTCTTTATGCGAAATTCGCCTGGACCAAAGTCCGGCAAGATTGTGACGCAAGGGCTCCGGTTTGCCCAAACCGGTTGCGGGATCGCCGCGCAGCATTTCCTTGAGCAGTTTGCACAGCGCTTTGTGTAAAACTTTGTCTTTGTCTCTAAGCTCTTCGTAAACCGCCCAAGTGTTACCTTCAAATGCCAGCGATCTCATTGAATTGCTCTTCGCTTGGCCGGTAGCCTTGTTGTTGAGTATGTGTGGCGGCGGAAGCAGCGATTTGTGCCATCAGGCTGGCGTTTTGCAGCACATAAAGCGTTTCCTGCTCCCGTTCCCAATCGTCCGCGCTGATTACCACAAACGCCTCGCCAGCTCGTCGGGTAACTTTCAACGGCTCGTGATTATCGACCACTTGCTCGACGTAGCTTTTTAAATTGTCCCGAAATTGATTGACGCTGACAGTTTCCATAATGGCTTTCTCCTGTACGGAAGTTCCGTACCATTATAAGGCGAAAACAGGGATATAACTACAGGCAAGGGGCTGTTGGGGTGTTCTCTATGAAAAAGTTTCGTAGGTCACGTTGGCGCGATACGACTGTATGGATACAGGAGGTAGGGCAACGTAGGAGCAGTTGCCGAGCGGCTACGGACAAATCGAGCCATGTTGTCAGGGAACGCTATCGCGAACCCTGACCTACCGGGCTATTTGACTTGCTGGCTGTCACTCGCGTAAAAACTCAGGTAAATCGGTATTGGTAGGTGCGGTTAGCGGAGCGTAACCGCACAAATGGGAGGCTTTCATGCCTCCGATTAAGCTTCGCTAATCGGAGCAACGCGGACTTTCGGAGGGATCATTTCAACGCAAGGTCTCTTGCTAATTGTTCAAGGAACCGGTTATATGCTTGATCTTGGGCTAGTTTGTTACGCTCCTTAGTGAATCTATCTCCCCACTCAACTTCCCATTCTTTACTATGGCTCTGACGATCACCATCGGCAGTCGAAATATCACTTCGGATTCGAGCATCTTTTCCGGACCCTCCGTAAGGTGCAAACGCTTCCTCCATAAAAGTTTCGTAAGTATGAAACAACTCATTTGAAAAGAATGGTTTGTAGGTATACATGGCTTTATCGACGGCGCGTTTTTTTGCAATGATTTCTAACGGTGTCATTTCTTTCCAACATCCAACGAATGCTAAGTAGGAGTATATGTCATTAAGATCGCCACCTACTGTCTTGTAGATTTCGCTTCGCAATGCAGTTGCACGCTCGCTGGTCTTTATCGAGTTGTTGATGATGATACCAAGTATTAGCACCAGGACTGGAGTCACAAGTGATACACCTAACTTGGCGATTTCAAGACTTTCCCAAGGTAAATCCATGTAATCCTCCAGTCATTTGTTATAGAAAACTGATAAGTGTTATTTCCGTATCGGGTGTGAACATTGAGTTTTCGCTTATTTCAGAAGCTATCAAACACTTCACCCGCCGCATCCACCGTAGCCTGCAAATCCTCATCCGAATGCGCAGCAGAAACAAACCCAGCTTCAAAAGCCGATGGAGCCAGGTAAAAGCCTTTGTCCAACATCCCATGAAAAAATCGTTTAAAGCGATCAACATCGCAAGCCATGACTTGGGAAAAACGGCTAACCAATTTTTCATTGCTAAAGAACAATCCAAACATACCGCCAACCTGGTTAGTGGTGAAGGCGATGCCGGCCTGATCGGCGGCTGTTTGGAGGCCAGCCAACAGTTTTGTGGTTTTGGCGGTCAAGGCGTCGTAGAAACCCGGCTGGTTGATCAGTTCCAGGGTTTTCAAACCAGCGGCCATCGCAACCGGGCAGCCGGACAAGGTGCCGGCTTGATAAACCGGACCCAGCGGCGCCAGATATTCCATGATCTTGCGGCTGCCGCCGAAAGCACCGACCGGCAGGCCGCCGCCGATGATTTTACCCAGCGTGGTCAAATCCGGTTTAACGCCGTACAGGCCTTGCGCGCCTTGCAAACCAACGCGGAAGCCGGTCATTACTTCATCAAAAATCAACACGCTGCCGTATTGATCGCAAACCTCGCGCAAGGTTTGCAGAAATCCCGGCTCGGGCGGAATGCAGTTCATGTTGCCGGCTACCGGTTCGACGATGATGCAGGCGATTTTGTCGCCAAGTTCGGCGAAGGTGCTACGCACTGCATCGCTGTCGTTGTAAGTCAGCGTGAGGGTATCGGCGGCCACCGAGGCTGGCACGCCGGGCGAGCTGGGCACGCCGAAAGTCAAAGCCCCGGAACCGGCCTTGACCAGCAAGGAATCGGAATGGCCGTGGTAGCAGCCTTCGAATTTAACGATCTTGTCGCGTCCGGTGTAACCGCGCGCCAGGCGCAAGGCGCTCATGGTGGCTTCGGTACCGGAGCTGACCATCCGCACCATGTCTATCGACGGCAGCAGTTCACAAACTGTTTGCGCCATCAGCGTTTCGATTTCGGTGGGCGCACCAAAACTCAAACCTTTTTCGGCGCTGTGTTTAACCGCGTCGATTACGGCCGGATGTGCGTGTCCCAAAATCATTGGTCCCCAGGAACCGACATAATCGATGTAACGCTTGCCTTCGCTGTCGTAAACATAAGCGCCGGCTGCGCGATCGAAATATACCGGCGTGCCGCCAACACCGCTGAAGGAACGCACCGGCGAGTTGACGCCGCCGGGAATGTATTGTTTGGCTTGAGAAAATAATTCGGAAGATAGTGTCATGGGGAATGAAAGATTGGATAAATCGGTAGGTTGGGTTTACCCTGAATAAGCTCGATAGAGGGTAACCCAACATTTAAGGCCGACGTGTTGGGTTACGGCTAACGCCTTTTATGCCCTTTCGGGCAAACCCAACCTACATTGTTATTGTGGTTTGCCGAATAAATGCGGGCCTTTGGGCTGCGGTTTGTTTTGCAAACAGAAATACGCCGCAGCATCGAATTTGATCTGCAAGGTGTGGGTGTCTTCGTGGTCTTCCAGGTATTTCTCGGCATCGATTTCCGATAGATCTTTCATGATGTGTTCTGCAATGCAGTCACAGCTTTCTTGGAAGCGTTTTTCGTCGACGTCTTTGTTATTCGAATTTTTCAGTTCCCGCGCGACGCATTTGGCGGAAAACTCTTTTTCGAATTGACGTTTCTCGGGTTCGGTCGCTTCGCCGGTATCTACTCTGTGTACCGCTTTTTTGGCAGTGCCGGCGCTAGCGCTAGTTTTTGGGGTTTCCGCTTCATCGCTGGAGCAACCTGCAAGGGTCAACGCCGAAACAATCAGCGTGGCAAACAGATAAGATGTTTTTCTAGTTTTCATAAGTGTTGTTAGTTCTATTAGTTAAGTAAATCTTGCAGCAATGCTGCCAAGGTTTTTTGTTGTTGATTTTGGGTTAAGCGGTTTGCGGTCACGATGCTTTTTAATTGCTGCAACGCTAGATTGAAATCGTCGTTAACGATCAAATAATCGTACTCCGGATAATGGCTCATTTCCGTCACCGCATCGCGCATGCGCCGGGCAATCACTTCAGGATTATCCTGGCCGCGATTTTGCAAACGCTGTCTCAATACCTCGATAGACGGGGGCAGGATGAAAATCGACAGGCTTTCCGGCAACATCCTTCTGACCTGCTGAGCGCCTTGCCAATCAATTTCCAGAATCACATCCAGACCTTTGGCTAGATTATCTTGCACTGTTTGCTGAGCGGTACCATAAAAATTATCGAACACTTGCGCATGCTCTAAAAAGGCTTGCCGCTCGATCATGGCTTTAAATTCGTTAACAGGGACGAAAAAATAATCGACGCCATCCTGTTCGCCGCTACGCATTGCCCGCGTCGTGTGCGATACCGACACGGCCAGATCGTCCATTTCGGCAATTAGTTGTTTAACCAAGCTGGTTTTGCCCGCCCCGGACGGCGCGGAAATAATATAAAGTTTGCCCGAAATCATGTGTGTTTATGAGGGTAATCCATGCGGTCGCCATTCTTTTCTGATAACGTCCATAGAGTCAAGCCCTAAGCGGTCACTGTGGTATCATGCAATGCCTTTCTAAGCCCCTTCTTGAATGCCGATGAGTGTGATTTGGAACAACTGCCTGGCCAAGCTTGAACATGAAATTCCCAGTACCGATTTCAGCACCTGGATCAGGCCGCTGCAAGCAGTGGAAACCGACAGCCAGTTAAAATTGCTCGCTCCCAACCGGTTTATTATCGACCATATCAAGCAGCATTTTTTCGCGGTGATCGAAGACGCGGTCAACGAGTTTTCCAATGCGACCTTGGCGCTGCAGTTTGAAATCGGCAGTAAAAAATCGCCGGCCATCAAAGCGCCAACGTTGAGTAAAAGTCCGTCGCAAAAAAAGAACCAACCCAATTTTTTAAACAAAGCTTTCACTTTCGAGAGCTTTGTGGAGGGTAAATCCAACCAATTGGCCAGAGCTGCTTCGGTAACGGTTTCCGACAATATCGGTAAAGTTTACAACCCGCTGTTTATCTACGGCAGTTCCGGTTTGGGTAAAACCCATTTGATGCATGCCATCGGCAACGCGGTGCTGTTGAAAAAGCCCGACGCCAATATCGTCTATCTGCATTCCGAGAAGTTTGTGCAAGACATGGTTAAGGCGCTGCAACAAAACAGCATCAACCAGTTTAAAGAATACTACCGCAGCATCGATATTTTATTGATGGACGACATCCAGTTTCTGGCGGGTAAGGAACGTTCGCAGGAAGAGTTTTTCCACACCTTTAACAATCTACTGGATAACAAACATCAGGTGGTTTTGACCTGCGATAAATACCCAAAGGAAATCGATGGCTTGGAAGACCGTTTGAAATCCCGCTTCGGTTGGGGTTTGCCGGTGGCAATAGAACCGCCGGATCTGGAAACCCGCGCCGCGATCTTGATTAAAAAGGCCATGCAGGTCGGTGTGGATCTTGATCAAGACATCGCCTTTTTCATCGCCAAACGCATACCTTCCAATGTTAGAGATCTGGAAGGTGCGTTGCGGCGGGTGGTAGCCAACTCGCAATTTACCGGCCGCGACATCACTCTGGAATTTACCAAGGAAGCGCTGCACGATTTGATTAGCTTGCAAGATAAGTTGATCAGTATCGATAACATTCAAAAGACCGTGGCCGAATATTTCAAGATCAGGGTGGCTGATTTATCCTCAAAAAATCGCAAACAATCCATCACTCGGCCACGACAGGTGGCTATGTGTTTGGCTAGAGAGTTGACCTCTCACAGTTATCCGGAAATTGGTGATGCGTTTGGCGGACGCGATCACACGACAGTCATCAACGCCTGCAAGCGGGTGGCTGAGTTGAAAGATGACGATGTGAAGATGGCGGAAGATTACAAAAACCTGTTGAGAACCTTATCGCATTAATTGCGCTTAAGTTGTGGATAAAGTGTGCCGAAAATACTCTATCCAGGTTATCCACAAACCTCATACAAGCTAAAATGGTATCCGGCAACAATGTTTGATACATGCTAAGATTTTGATTTAAATTAGATAAAACCGGTTTTCCACAGCTTTTTGTTTACATAGTAGTAACAATATATAAAAGATATTTATATGAAATTTATTATTAGCAAAGATCAAATTTTGCCGCCGCTGCAGCAAATCGTTAGCGTGATCGAGAAACGGCAAACCATGCCGATTCTTTCCAATGTGTTGTTGCAGGCCAGCGACGAGCAGTTGGTAATGACCGGTACGGATACGGAAATCCAGATTGTTGCTAAATTAAATATCGAATCAATATCTCATTCTGGGGAAATTACGGTTCCTGCTAGGAAATTTCTGGATATTTGCCGCTTATTACCAAACGGCGCTGAAATCCACTTCGAGTTGCAAGACGATAAAGTCAAAGTTGTCTCCGGCCGCAGCAGGTTTTCTTTAAGTACCTTGCCAGCTGAACATTACCCTGAGTTTAATGAGTCCGAGTTTGAGCATAGCTTTTTATTGAATGCCGGCAAATTCAAGAAGGCGTTGGATAAAACCGTGTTTTGTATGGCTAATCAGGATGTACGCTATTACCTTAACGGCTTGTTGTTGAACGTGAGTAATTCCAGGCTGAAGTTGGTGGCTTCCGATGGTCATCGTTTGTCGATTTATGAAGACGATATTGGACAGGCGACCGGTTATGAATCCCGCATCATCATGCCCAGAAAAGCGGTGCAGGAACTTAGCCGCTTGCTGGACGATGCAGACGCTGAACTAAACATCCAGTTTTCCAGCAACAACATCCGAATTTATTACAAGGATGTAGTGTTCTCTTCCAAACTGATCGATGCCAAGTTTCCGGATTTCAGTAAAGTGTTTAATCAAAGCTTTATGAGTCCTTTGCTAATCCAAAAACAAGTCTTGAGAGATGCGTTAACGCGGGTGGCGATTCTGTCTAATGAAAAGTACAAGGGCGTGACTTTCGATATATCCGGCGATTTGCTGAAACTCAGTACGCATAATCCCGAGCATGACGAGGCCGAGGAAGAGTTGATCATCGATTATCAAGGTGAGCCCTTGAGTATTTCGTTTAACTCGCAGTACATGTTGGATGCTGTGTCCAATTTGGATTCCGAAATGGCGGTGCTGACCATAGCCGGCAATGCCAGCAGTTGTTTTATTGAAGAACCCGAACAGCCTTTATTTAAATTTATTGTGATGCCGATGCGGATGTAGGTTGTCCAGGGATTATGACCTTATTAAAGCTGGATGTGCTGTCGGTCAGAAACATCCATTCCGCAAGTATCTCGCCGTCTCCTGCCATTAATTTCATCACCGGCGCCAATGCCAGCGGCAAGAGTTCGCTGCTGGAAGCTATTTTTATTTTGGGTAGATCCCGTTCGTTTAGAACGACCCATACCAAGCAGGCAATTTCTTTCGAACAGTCGCAATTGACCGTGTCGGCGCAAAATCGGCAACACTCCGGATCCGTCAGCACGCTGGGGATTCAAATTGACAATAAGCAATGCCAGATTCGCATCGACCAGGAAGATCGGCAAAAAGCGGATTTGGCTTACGCATTGCCGGTGCAATTGATTCATCCCAAGAGTTATCGCTTGCTGGACTCCGGGCCGCAAATCCGTAGAGAGTTTTTAGACTGGGGGATTTTTAATCAGCACAAAAACTTTCTGCCCTGTTGGCGCAAGTTTAATAAGGCTTTGCAGCAACGCAACGCTTTGTTGAAAATCCGGCAAATCAAGCAGCTGCCTGCCTGGGACAAAGAACTTGTGGAATACGGGCAGGTGATTAACGATTTTCGTTTGGCCTATGTAGCCAGCCTGCAACCGGTGTTTTTAGAAATGGCTGGCCATTTCTTGGATAGGGATGATGTCGATTTACGCTTCTTGCCAGGCTGGGACGATAGACAAGCCTTAGACTTTATTTTGAAAAACGATCTAGACCGAGATATGCGCTATGGCTTTACACATAGCGGCCCGCACCGAGCGGATTTTCAAACGTATCAAAACAAAAGACTGGCGAAAGATTATCTTTCGCGCGGACAACAAAAGCTTTTGGTCTTGGCTTTGTTGTTAGCGCAAGTGACTTTATTAAACCAGGAAAGCCCATACTCGTGCTGCATTCTCATTGACGATCTAGCGTCCGAATTGGATACAGAAAACCGGGCAAAATTGATAAAATACCTCGTTGGATTGAGTTGCCAGGTTTTTATCAGCAGTACCGATATAGCTGATTTTGGCGACTTAAGTTCGGTAGAAAACTATAAATGGTTTCACGTGGAACACGGCGATGTAAAACAATTTTGATGTTTCACGTGGAACAAATAATAAAAATTAACAACTCCCATCACACACGATACAACCGATTCATGAGTGACATGAAGGCCGGGCATCGTTGCGGTAAAACACAACACAATGGATATACCCATGAGTGAAAATTACGACAGTTCGAATATCACAGTACTTAAAGGCTTGGATGCGGTCAGAAAACGTCCAGGCATGTACATTGGCGACACCGATGACGGTTCCGGCTTGCATCACATGGTGTTCGAAGTGGTCGATAACTCCATCGACGAAGCATTGGCTGGTTATTGCAAAGGCGTCGATGTCGTGATCCATGAAAACGGTTCAGTATCTGTCTACGACGATGGTCGCGGTATTCCGGTGGATATACACAAGGAAGAAGGCCGTTCCGCCGCCGAAGTCATCATGACCATCCTGCATGCTGGCGGTAAATTCGACGATAACGCCTACAAAGTCTCCGGCGGTTTACACGGCGTAGGTGTTTCGGTAGTAAACGCCTTGTCTGAAGAGTTGACCCTAAAGATTCGTAAGAACGGTAAGCTACACATGCAAAAATACGTGCTCGGCGAACCCGTAGCGCCTTTAGCGGTGATAGGTGATTGTGAAGGTAGCGGTACCTACATCAACTTCAAGCCCAGCCCAACTATCTTCACCAATATCGAATTTCATTACGACATCCTTGCCAAACGTTTGCGGGAACTGTCGTTTTTAAATTCCGGTGTGCGCATCTCCTTGCGCGACGAAAGATCCGGCAAGGAAGATGTATTCGAATTCGAGGGCGGTATCAGCGCCTTTGTGCAGCATCTGAACAAAAACAAAACCCCGTTGTTTGAAAAAGTCTTTCACTTTATCGCCGAAAAAGAAGGCGTAACGGTGGAAGTGGCGATGCAATGGAACGACTCCTACCAAGAGAACGTGTTCTGCTATACCAACAACATCCCACAACGCGACGGCGGTACGCATTTGGCCGGTTTTAGAGGCGCCTTGACTCGCACCATCAACCAATACATCGAAACTAACGGCCTGGCTAAAAAAGAAAAGGTCGCCACCACCGGTGACGATGCCCGCGAAGGTCTAACCGCTGTGTTGTCGGTAAAAGTCCCCGATCCCAAGTTCTCTTCGCAGACCAAAGACAAATTAGTGTCATCGGAAGTCAAACCCTTGGTCGAATCGACCATGAACGAAAAACTGCAAGAGTTCCTGCTGGAACAACCGCAAGTCGCCAAAGCCATCGCCGCCAAAATTATCGATGCAGCCAGAGCACGTGAAGCGGCTAGAAAAGCTCGGGAAATGACCCGCCGCAAAACCACCCTGGATATTGCCGGTTTACCCGGCAAACTCGCCGATTGCCAGGAAAAAGACCCGGCCTTGTCCGAACTGTTCATCGTGGAAGGGGACTCGGCGGGCGGCTCCGCAAAACAGGGCCGTGATCGCCGCACCCAAGCCATCCTGCCGTTGAAAGGTAAAATCCTTAACGTGGAACGCGCCCGCTTCGACCGTATGATTTCATCGGAAGAAGTCGGCACCCTGATCACCGCCTTGGGCTGCGGGATTGGTAAAGACGAATACAACATCGATAAACTCCGCTACCACCGCATCATCATCATGACCGACGCGGACGTCGACGGCTCGCACATTCGCACCCTGTTACTGACGTTTTTCTATCGGCAATTGCCGGAGTTGGTCGAGCGCGGCCACATCTACATCGCCCAACCGCCCTTATACAAAGTCAAAAAAGGCAAACAAGAGCATTACGTCAAAGACGACAACGCCTTAAATCAATACTTGATCCAATTGGCTTTGGACAAAGCGCAACTACAAACCGATGCCGACACCCCGGTCATCCAAGGCCAAGGTCTGGAAAAATTGGCGACTGAATTTGCCGACGTGATGAGCATCATCAATCGCCTGTCCAGACGCTACGACGACCTGTATCTGGAGCAAATGACCTACATGCAGGTGTTAAGCGACGAAATCAAAGCCGATCAGCAAAAGCTGCAAGCCTGGTTGGATTTGCTGCAAAAAAATCTGAACGAGGGTGGTCATAAAGCCATATTCAGCACCGAGTTAAAATATCGCGGCAGCGACGACTTCGATGTGGAAGTCAGTAAGCGTCTGCACGGCATTACCAAAAGCTTTGTCTTGCACGCGCCGTTCTTCGCCGGCAACGATTATCAAAAAATCGCCCGCTATGTAGAAAAAACCCTCAGCATGTTCGGCGAAACCTCTGTCATGCGCATGGGCGAACGCGAACAGCAAGTGGATAACTTCAAGCAAGCATTCGAATGGATGATGAAAGAAGTCAAAAAAGGCCAGCATATCCAGCGCTACAAAGGTTTGGGCGAAATGAACCCGGAACAGCTTTGGGAAACCACTCTCGACGCCAACGGCCGCCGCATGCTGCAAGTCACCATCAACGACGTAGTTGCCGCCGACGAAATCTTCACCACCCTAATGGGCGATGTGGTGGAACCGCGTCGGGATTTTATTGTGAAGAATGCGCTGGATGTGGCGAATTTGGATGTTTGACTAATACTTATATTTAAAAAGCAATGATTCAAAAAATACTGGAAAACCTCCATAGACTTTACTCTATGGACTCTAGGCCATGGATTGTGGGCTATAGTGGTGGCAAAGATAGCTCCATGATTGCTTCCCTGGTCTTTGAGGTAGTGATGGCTCTACCGCTTGAACAACGTAATAAAGAGATTTGTATTGTTTGTACCGACACTCGTGTGGAAATTCCCGCTGTTGTAGCGAGGGTTCAAAGCGAATTGGACCTTATGCAAGCCTGCTCAGATACACATGGATTAAACATTTCTTCACATCTATTAAAACCAACGGCGCAACAGTCATTTTGGGTAAATATTATTGGCCGTGGGTATCCGCCGCCTAATCGAACCTTTCGTTGGTGTACTCAGCGGTTAAAGATTGATCCCGTCAGCGAATTCATTCGCGGTAAGCTCGGGCATTGGGGGGAAGCCATTATTGTGTTGGGAGCCCGTCGAAGCGAGAGCGGCTCACGTGCACAAACATTGGATGCTCGGGCTAAGAGCGAATTCGGTTTGCGACGCCATGACGACTTACCTCGTTGTTGGATTTCGACCCCGATTGAACATATCTCTACTTTCGAGGTTTGGGATTACTTGATGGAACGTCCTTGTCCATGGGATGGCGACAATCAAACTCTTTTTCAGCTTTATAGGGATGCATCTGGCGGCGAGTGCCCGCTGGTGGTTGACCAATCTACACCCTCATGTGGCAATAGTAGATTTGGCTGCTGGACTTGCACGGTAGTAGAGAAAGATAAAGCCAGCGAGGGTTTGCTAGCCACTGGAGATCAGCGTATGGAATCACTGCTCCGGTTTCGCGAAACACTATTGCATTTTCGTGATCCAGAGAACGGTTACCGCGATATGGTGCGGAAAAACGGTCAAGAAGGACCGGGACCGCTGAAAATTGAGGCTCGGAAAGAGCTTTTAACTAAACTGTTAGCTTTGCAAGACGAATCGGGTCTCCCTGTCATCAGTGAAGAAGAGCTGCATTGGATTCAAACCTTTTGGAATAGCGCTCGCAATCCAGATGACGGTACGGGGGTCGTCAATATTATCTTCCAGCAAAAGGGTGACGCCATGCCAGACAGAAAGGATGAAGCTGAGTTGCGAGAAATCGAGGAGCGCGTAGCAACGGAAAAGGAAATATCGATAGAAACATTGCGACGGCTTGTTTCGAAGGTCGAAGAATATGGTGAAAGCCACCGTGCTGTAGGCTTGCCAGACGAACTGTTGCAGATATTGCAAGATGATTTGAGAGAGCGCCAACTGGAAAAGGAACAAACGAATGCCTGAGGTGTATATTGATTCGCTGTCTATCAAGAATTTCGGGCCATATTACGGAGAGCATACCTTCGAGCTTGGAACTGAGGGATACCGTCGAGCCACGCTTATCGGTGGCAAGAATGGTGCGGGTAAAACCCATCTGCTTCGAGCACTATATCTAGCCACTGTCGGAGAAAGTGGCGCTATTGATCTTAAAAAAGTTGAATCGGGTTCAGATGCGACTCGATTTGATTTGGCTGAATCATTGAATCGTCGAGCAAAATCCGAGGGCGAAGACAGTTGCTCAATGACGTTACAATTAAGCCAGCGCGATGAAACCGGCAGTATTGGTCGAACATTGACATTGGTTCGTCAGGTGAGGTGGCGACCCAATTCACCTCCGGTTTTTAGTTCTAAAGCCAATCTATCTGGAGATTCTCAATGGATAGAGGACGAAGACAAGGTTCAAAAGTTGCGCGACGCTTTTTTGCCACGCCATTTGACACGCTTTTTCTTTTTCGACGCGGAGCGTAGCCAAAGCATCCAGCTAAATGAGCGGGAAATAACTGAAGGCATCAGCCGAGTGCTTGGCCTTTACTCCTATTCGGAACTAGAGGAAGACTTACGCCAACTGACTGCCAATAAAATTCCCAAAATATACGGTAGTGGCTCCGAGGCGGAACGTCGCTTAAACGACATCACGGCTGAAATACTTCGCCATGAGTCCAATCTCAAAACGCTTTCGATTGATGAGTCAGACCAAAAACAAGAACTTCGGGACAACATATCGGAACTTGATGATGTAGAAGATCAGCTCAAATCTATCGGGGCCGTAGATCCTGAACAACTGACTAAAGCGACCAAACAGCGCGAGGAAATAAAATCAACCAAGGACAAGCTGGAAGCCAATCTTGGCACGGCCTGGGAATCGACATTACCCATTTCTCTGTTAGGTGGATTCCGCGCAGAGCTTCATGAATATTTACTGAAGGAGGAACGCCGAAGAGATTTCGAAAATCGAAAAGCTAGCGTAGAGCCAAAAATCCCTCAAGTAAAGCAAGCTGTGTTTGAAAACGTCCCGCCTAACTTTGTGCTGGATGATTTACTTCGAAGTTTCTATGAAGCCCAAATAGATGTTGCACTTCAAAGTTTGTTCAATCCCCCGCCTGAGGGTATGTCAGAGACAATCTTTGTTGTTCCTGAACGTAACGAGCTTAGCATTCAGATCAGATCAAAACTACGAACTCAGGCTACAGCGATACAAGGTCTTGCTAACTTGTGTGCTGAATTAGAGCGCAAGACATCTGAACTCAGAGAGCTTGATCAAACGTTAAAAGTACTGAACTCGGACAGCACTGCTATCGCTCTCGGCAATGAGTTACGTGAGCGCAGAGGCTCCCTTCTAAAACATAAAGAACAGATCGACGAAAAGATTTCCAATATTCAGGCCGAACGCATCCTAATCAATAATAAACTCCACGAGCTTCGTAAGGAGGAAACCAATCTGTCGGAGCAAGTGCAAAAAGTACAGAAAGGACGGGATCTCAATAGCTTGGCGCATCGCTATCGGGACGCTGTAAGCCAAATTAAGTCCAGCGCAGCCATATCACTTCGAGAGAAGATTGCTGACATCGTTGGAGGATTGTGGCTCGATATAACCGACCGAGGCTTAGAATACGTCGGCATGGAGTTTGATCAACACTGGAATTGCTTCCTGAAAAAGTCTGATGGCAGTCGCGTATCCTGGGAAAGCGCCAATACCTCGGCTGGTCAGCGCCAAGTTCGAATTTTGGCATTCACCGAAGCGTTGCGTCGTTTGGGCCGCTTCGTAACACCGCTTGTAGTTGATACGCCATTGGGGCGTCTGGATAAAGAAGTCCGTGAAAACGTATTGGAACGACTATATCTTTCGGGTCATCAAAGCATCATTCTGACTACTAACGCAGAAATCGATCCCAAAAGCGATCTTTTTGACCGAATCGCACCCCACTTATCCAGGGTCTACACCTTAAATCCCCAAGGTGATCCAGAATCGAACTCGTACCAAGTTAGAGTCAGCAATGACTACTTCAAACGAGTGCTTTAGAGATTATTGCCATGAGAATAAAAACAAGTGCCGCTGTAGGTGATTTCTTGGAATTGGTTTGGAGCCGCGTCCATGCTCCAAATAAAGCAGTCTTGGGCAGAGCTGGAATGTTCCTGGCTTTGGGAGAAGGCTTACCAAATGGATTTAAGGTGGCCGATTCCCAGGGTATTGAGTTAGCTGAAGAAACTATCGTTGGCGACGACTTGGCTCCAGTAGTGAGAGCAGCTCTAAATTATCGCAATGGTTCGACCCTAGATGAAACTGCCTACAAGCAAGCGTTTCGCCTTTATTTCGAGTACGGTTGCCATCGTCTCATGCAATTGTGGGACGAATACAATGGCGACCAAATCATGTTCACATCAGCGTTGATCAAAACGGCAAAAACCGGTCCTGAACTTATTCAATCCAAAGAAGGCTCCGCAATAACGCCTTTGGCGATTGTGGACCATCCGGTCCGAATCAAGTTACTTGATGACGTTGAATCTTGGACAATCAATGCGGCGGGCGGGAACTGCCTTACCGTAATTTCAGGTAAACCCGGCTCAGGCAAAAGCCAACTTGCTCTGGACCTGTTGGCCCAAATATCGCGCCAAGGTGTCAGATTTTTGTTTTTCGACTTGAAAGGTGAGTTGGAAGAGGACCCTTCAAACCCGCAACAAACGCAAACCCGAAATAATTTTCTTCAAATTACGGGGGCACATTATATTCGTCTCATTTCAGAGGGTTTGCCCATCAATCCTTTGTTTAGAGGGAAGTCCGAGGCGGAAAATGCCCAGATTGCCTCTGAGGTTGCTTCTCTGGTGGGCGCATTTGCGCCGCAACTTGGTGCAAATCAGGAAAGAGCCATTCGCGATGCGTTCGAAAGTCTGGAACGTCCAGATTTTCAAGGGCTTGCAGCAGAATTGGAGCAACGGGGAGAAGAAGGGGTTGCGCTCTCAATATTGGAGAAAATTTCCAAATTCAACCTGTTTTCAAACGCAAACAGGGCGCAGCCGATTGAGCGCTGGTTAAGTTCGTCACAAGTCATAGACTTCAAGCCTCTCGGTAACGACAACGATACTAAAGTATTGGCTGTCGCTTTCATTTTAAACTGCATCATGCGGCAGTTAAATCGTGCCCTAGCGGTTAAAGAAGGCGTTCAGCCTTTGCAAATGGTATTGTTTGTTGACGAAGCGCATTTGTTACTACCAAAGGAGGGGAAATCTGGTCTTTTGGGTTCTTTGGCTCGGCAGGGCCGTTCATGGGGCTTTCCTGTTTGGCTAGCGTCTCAAGATGCGGATGCCTTTTTGACAAAAGGAGCTAACGCAACAGATTTTGCTGAGTTGGCAGAATGTGGAATACATTTTTCGCCTCAAACGCTGTCGGACAATGAACAGAAGAAAGTACTCGGGCAGTCTCTAAATAAACCTTTGCAGAAAGGTGAAGCTGTTCTTCGGTTGTCTGGTAAGCTTTACACAGGATTGGCACGCCAAATTTGGCGTGACGATGGCGATATAGAGGTGTAATTAATAACTAGGCGACATAGAAATTGCGCTTAAGATATGGATTACAGTTCAACTGCGTCACGGTGCATGGTCCGCGACGCGGAAAAGCCCGGCGTTACTACACGGCGTGTGGTAACGATTCAAAAAGTGCTTCGAACGCACTCCCTTCAGCCCCGACCGCATATAAACCCAACCCGTTGGCATATAAAAATCTCCCGGCGGCATCCCCGAGAGGTCCGGTGGTGCCTTCGCGTTTCATGGCTGCACCTTCGAGTCCGGTGGATGCGCCTTCCAGGTTTGCGTAGGTGCATTCCGGACATTGGGATATGCCTTCCGGGGATTTTTATATGCCGCCGGGATTGTTGGGAATGTCTTCGCAGTGGTCGGCAACCCGCACGGGTGCTTTGGAAGTTACCTTAAAACCTATAGCTACGCCTTCGGGTAATTTTAAAATCCAAACGCGCGACATTTAGCCGCACTTGTGTAAGTTGATAGCTTATCTATACTCTTGGGCGACATAGTTTTAACGCTAGTTATTCCCTTCGATTTATTCCAATACTTCCGCCGGCGATTCGGCCTGTTGGCCGTTGCCTGGCTTGCTTATCGTTTATCTATAAGGAGCACACTGATGGCTAAATCAGATTATTTCCCCCGTCCCGATGGCGAGTTATTGATATGGCATGACCGGTTTATCCTCAACCTCGCCGCGTTGAAAACCCAGCTGGGTTTATCCGACGAGGACATTGCCGCCTGCAATACCGAGAACCAAGAACTGCATGGCAAAGTGTCGGCCGCCAATATTGCCGCTGCGGCCGCGCATCATGCGACCGCCGATAAGCAGGCTTATCGCGGCCAATTCGAGAATAAGGTGAGGGCATTGGCGCGGCGCATCAAGGCTCACCCCGGTTATACGGAGGCATTGGGTAGTCTGTTGGGTATCGTCGGTGCGGAAATCAATATGGATTTAACCGATGCCAAACCGGTGCTGAAAGCTGCCGATCAGACCGGGGGTAATGTGGTGTTGAGTTTTCAAAAATTCAAAAGCGACGGCATCAATATCTATTCCCAGCGTGAGAACGAAAGCGAATTTGTGTTTCTAGCCCGTGACACTCAAACCCGTTATGTCGATAACCGCCCGCTATTGGTGGCCGGCAAGCCTGAGCTGCGCCGTTATACGGCGGTTTATGTGGTGAAAGATTTGGAAGTCGGCCAATACAGTGACGAATTGGTGGTGAGTTGTGCACCGTAAGCGTACTTCAATTCTAAGTGTGTTCGATTTTAGGGGATGCGTGATTCAGCCTTCGCTGGTTTCCCCGGTTTAGACACCTCATATTCGACAACGTCTATCTTTGTCCTTATTAACCAGACTGTTAAATTCTCTGGCTCCGTCATTCCCGCCTAAGCGGGAGCGACGATATTTGAGGGCCGGGTTAATAACTTGAGACTGATTATCCTTAAACATCAGTCATTTCCGCGTATTTGCAGATCCGGAACCAGCAAAACGGGGAGACAACCAAGGGAGAATAATCGCTGGATTATGTAGTCTTAAACCAGCTGCTGGCCGAGTACCAATGTATCGATAATCGGGCAATCCGGTTTATTGTCCCCGCTACAGGTCTGAGCCAACCGGGCCAGAATGTCGCGCATTTCGGTTAATTCGGCAATGCGTCGATTCAAATCTTCGACATGGGATTGGGCCAGCGCTTTGACATCGGCACTGGCTCTTACCGGGTCTTGCCACAGCGAAACCAGATCGCGGATTTGCTCCAGCGAAAACCCCAGCCCCCTAGCTCGTTTGATCATCCGCAACACTTGCAAATCGGTGTCGTTGTAGGTCCGGTAGCCCGATGCGGTGCGCACGCATTTTCTGATCAGTCCGATACCTTCGTAGTGACGAATCATTTTGGCGGATACGCCGGTCATTTTCAGAGCTTGGCTGCTATTCATCGCTCACTCTCCAATAGGGGGCTCAGTGTTGCGGGCGGCCAGTTCGCTGCCCGCTAGCGGGTTCGGTTAATGCCTGACGGATTGCAATAAGCCGGCGGGTTACCGCGATGGGAAGGACAAGCGATTTTTTTGCTTTTTTAGTCCCTGGTATTTTTTGAAAAAATCGCTCATGAAAAAAACGCAAGGCTCTAAACGACAGGTTTATCGGCGACGGCATAAATCACATTGGCTGAAATCTCAGTAACCGATTGGCTCACTAATTGGTCGAGATTGGCCTGCTTCACCTTCTGTAGCTGTTCGCTATTGAGCTGATCCAAGGTTCCCCGATAACCGCTACCCATCGCCAGGGTCCACCAATCCTCAGGCTCAGACAGAGCATGAGTCGCGGTTTCGGCAGAAATGTGCACTTCGGTTAAACCGGCTTCGGCCAGCATGTCCAACAGTCCTTTCGGTGTGGAAATACGATCCCAAGGATTAAAGTCTTTATAGAGTTCGGGGCGTTGTTGGCGGATGGCTTGCCAAAGCGAGGTGTTGGCTGGCTCGAATAAATCCGGTCCCCAGGTCGTAATAGCCAATCGCCCGCCTGGCCGGACCTGGCGCCATAATTCTTTGACGGCGGCGGCCATATCAGGTACGAAAAAGATCCCAAACACGCAAACGACGGCGTCGAAATAACCATCGGGATAACCTAGAGCAAGCATATCATGGACCCGAAATTCCAGATTCTCAAGACCATCGGCTTGGGCTTTATCGGCTGCCCGAGTCAATAGTTTTTCTGCCAAATCGACCGCAACCACCCGGCCATCCGAGCCGACCATCCGCGCGGCCGGTAAGGCTGAAGCGCCGGTTCCGGAACAAACATCCAATACTTGGTCACCTTGCCTCAAACCTATTCGCTCAATGGTGCTATGACCGAAACGGTTCCAAAACGTGTTGGCCGGGTGATCGAATAAATCGGCGGCTGTGTTATAAGCATGTGCGGTTTTCTGATTGGCTACCCCATGTGATTCCATTTCAACCTCCTGAAAAAATATTCAAATTTTAGTCATGGATAGTCACCTTACCTCGGAGACCATCCGGAGGCATCAATCTAAAGGTTTACATAATGGGAAGGTCAAGCAAAATTAAGGCTTAACTATGATCGCTAGATGAATAATCTGCTCGGATCGTCGCCAGATAAACTACTGAACACCAGATTCAAAGCCTGGCGGGGGATTTAATCAGCGTTGCCCCAGGGAATAAGGCCGTAACGGCGCCAAGTAAAAAGTATGGCAACAAGATTGATGTGTGTCATGTTCATTTGTTTGTTGCGCCACGTAGAGCAAAGCGAAGCTTTTTGCCCGTCCGTTTGACTGCCATGTTAGGCACCGTCTTTTCTCATCATGCGCTTTAGAATTGGTAGTCGGTAAGCCGACGTCCTCGATTTCGCTGACGCTGCATTGAGGCTGCGCGACTCTCGTTGCTATGTCTCCGATTTCCAAAAAGACTAATATGCTCCGCGAGCTCCCATCAAGCCCACGCTCATTCGCCCAAGTTCACACAATTTCAGCTAGCCCTGCGATAATGGCCGGCCTGTCAATAACCTCTTTGTTTTCGTGTCCCCCAAACTCAACCCCCAACAACTCGCTGCCGTTAAAACCATCGATCATCCCTTGTTGGTACTGGCCGGTGCCGGTAGCGGCAAGACGCGGGTGATTACTGAGAAGATCGCTTATCTGGTTCAACAGGGCACGCCAGCACGACATATCGCGGCGGTGACTTTTACCAACAAGGCGGCGCGGGAAATGAAGAGCCGGGTCGGCAGGCTGATCGATGACAAAGCCAGTCGCGGCTTGCGGGTATCGACTTTTCATTCCCTGGGCTTGGATATTCTGCGCAAGGAACACAAAGCCCTGGGCTATAAGGCGGCGATCACCTTGTTCGACGAACAGGACCGGCTGACCTTGCTGCGCAATCTGGTCAGTCACGGCGTGGGCGGCTGCGACATTGATCATGTGGAGCAGTACAACTGGCAAATCGGCCAGTGGAAAAACGCCTTTGTGACGCCCATCCAGGCTTTGAGCCAAGCCGATGCCAACAGCTTGCCGGCGGCGCTGCTTTACGAGGCGTTTACCCGCAGTTTAAAGGCCTATAACGCCACCGACTTCGACGATTTGATTTTGCTGCCAGTGCTGCTGTTCCAGCAACATCCCGAAGTATTGGAGAAATGGCAGAACAAGATTCGCTATTTATTGGTGGACGAATACCAGGACACCAACATCACCCAGTATCAATTGGTCAAGCTATTGGCGGGCAATCTGGGCCGCTTTACCGTGGTGGGTGACGACGACCAATCCATCTATGCCTGGCGCGGCGCGCAACCGGAAAATCTCAGCCAGTTGCAAAAAGATTACAGCCGCTTGCAAGTTATCAAGCTGGAACAAAATTACCGTTCCGCCGGGCGGATTTTGAAAGTAGCCAACCAGCTTATCGCTAACAATCCGCACGCCTTCGAGAAAAAGCTCTGGAGCGAGTTGGGTTATGGCGACCCGCTACGGGTGCTGAGTCACAAGAATGATGTTGCCGAAGCCAAGCAAGTCACCGCCGAGATTGTCCATCACCGTTTCAAGACCGGTGGCAGTTATGGCGATTACGCCATTCTGTATCGCGGCAATCACCAGTCACGCTTGTTCGAGAAGGAATTACGCGAGAACAACGTGCCCTATTTCATCAGCGGCAGCGCCTCGTTTTTTTCGTATGCGGAAATCAAGGATGTGTTGGCCTACCTACGTTTGCTGGTTAATCGCGACGACGACGCGGCGTTTTTGCGAGTGATCAACACCCCGCGCCGGGAGATTGGGCCGACCACACTGGAAAAGCTCGGCGCCTATGCCAACGAGCGGCATATCAGTCTGTTCGCGGCCTGCAATGAGTTGGGCCTGCAACAACGGTTGCCGGAAAAGTCGGTACAACGCTTGAGCAAGTTTTGCGATTGGTTGAAAGAAACGGCGATTAAGATCGAGCGCGAGGATACCTTTGTCGTGATCAACCGGATGATAGACGAGATCAACTATTCGGCTTGGTTACAGGAAAACAGCAAAACCCCGGCCTCCGCCGAGCGTAAACTGAAAAATGTGTATGAGTTAATCGAATGGCTGCAGCGTATCGCCACCAAGGAGCAAGGCAGTGAACAGTCGCTGGCCGATGTGATTGCCAAGGTGATGCTGCTGGATATTCTGGACCGCAATCAAGAAGACGAAGCCGGCGACCAGGTCAGCTTGATGACCTTACATGCCGCCAAGGGCTTGGAATTTCCGCATGTGTTTTTGATCGGCATGGAAGAAAACCTGTTGCCGCATCAAAACAGCATCGAAACCGATAATATCGAAGAAGAGCGGCGCTTGGCGTACGTGGGCATTACCCGCGCGCAGCAGACCTTGACCTTTAGCTATTGCACGCACCGCAAGCGTTTTGGTGACTTGACCGAGTGCGAACCCAGCCGATTTTTAAACGAATTGCCGGAAGAGGATTTGGAATGGGCCAACAAAAAACAGTTGCCGCCGGAAGAAATTAAACAGCGCGGCAAGGCCAGCCTGGCCGCGCTGAAAACGATGCTGAATTGAGTTTATTGCAATACCACGAAAAAGCCTTCGCCGCCGCGTTGCAGATTGACTAACAGCGGTGCATTGGGATTGACCACCTGCTTGATCTCATCCAGATTTCTGACCCGGTAGCGGTTGGCGGTGACGATGATGTCGCCCGGCCGCAAGCCGGTTTTCCAGGCTTTGGAGTTTTGTTCGACTTTTTCTATCATCACGCCTTCCACTTGATCCTTGGGCGTTACGCCTAGCACCGCGCCGCTTAAAGTCGGATGCAGTTTACTGCCGTCCAGCTCCGGCCGTTTCGGCTTGCCGATGGTGGCTTGCAGCGACTTGCGTTCCTCGCCGCGCATGATCTCCAGGTTGGCAGTGTCGCCGATTTGCAGCAAGCCCACCGCATTGCGAATTTGCGCGCTACCGCCTTTTACGTCCTGGCCGTTAATGGCCATAATAATATCGCCAGGCTCCAATCCGGCCTTTTCGGCGGGCGATCCGGCTTCCACGCGGCTAACGACCGCACCGTGCTGGCTTTTCAAGGCAAAGGCTTTAACCAGTTCCGGCGTTAAATCTTGCGTGGTCACACCCAGCAAACCGCGGCGCACTTCTCCGTGTTGCACCAAGGATTCCATCAAGCGAACCGCCATATTCGACGGAATCGCAAAACCGATGCCGACATTGCCGCCGGTAGGCGCGAGGATTGCGGTATTCATGCCGACAAATTCGCCGCGTAAATTCACTAAGGCACCGCCCGAGTTGCCGGGGTTGATTGAGGCGTCGGTCTGAATAAAATCTTCGTAACCTTCAATGCCCAAGCCGGAGCGGCCCAGCGCGCTGACGATGCCGGAGGTGACGGTCTGGCCCAAGCCGAACGGGTTGCCGATGGCAACCACGAAGTCACCGACTTTCAGTTGGTTGGAGTCGGCAATTTTCAAGGCACTCAGGTTGTCGGCGGGGATTTGGATCACCGCCACGTCGGCTTCCGGATCGGTGCCCAGCAGTTTGGCGTTGAGCTGCCGGCCGTCGCTAAGGGTAACGGTGATTTTGTCCGCTTTGTCTATCACATGATTATTGGTCAGCACATAGCCTTGATCTTTATCGATAATCACGCCGGAGCCCAAGCTGTTTTTCTGCTGTTGCCGCTGGTTTTTGGGGATGTTGAAAAAACGCCGAAACATCGGATCGTTCATTAACGGATTTTCCTGCACCCGCACATTGGTCGAGGTGGAAATGTTAACGACGGCTGGCATACTTTGCTCCAGCATCGGCGCCAGGGACGGCAAAGGTGCGCCGTCGACTTGTCCGGGCAATTCTGCGCTGGCTCGCCAGCTGCTCAGGCCAAACAAGATAATCAGGAATAGTTTGTTCATGTTCGTCATGGTTTTTGCATTCCAGGCAGTTAAGTTGCCAGCATGGACTCGCTGGGCGGGAAAATGTTTCACTGAGAGTTTACTTAATAATCGACTATCATAGATTAAGTTTTCTTGTTGGTTTCCCTTCACTTTTTATTCGCGACGAATACGTGGCTGTCGACATCCATTCCGCTGAAGGCCGTGTGATTCGGCAATTAATTCCGCTATCCACCTTGCCCTTCAGTAAATTTGAGGCGCTGTGCGCACAAATCAAGGTCGAGGATGCGGAAGAAGGCCAATTTTTGTTCAAATGCGGGGATGAACCTAACGATCTGGTGTATTTGATCGATGGCAGCGTGACCTTACAGACCGATCTGTTAAAGATCGAAACGATCAAGTCCGATAGCCCCTCGGCGCGCTTTGCGCTGGCGCATCAAATCCCCAGGAAAGTGCATGCCGTTGCCAATAGCCGAATTCGTTTTTTGCGTTTGAATGCTGATATGATGAAATCGGTTCAAGACGTTCCGTATGAAGAAGCAGAGAGTTTTATGGTAGCTGAAGAGGTGGAGGATAATGACGACTGGATGACGACATTGTTGAAGTCGCCGGTATTTCGAGCGTTGCCTCCGGCTAATTTGCAAAAAATTTTGATGGGCATGGAGGAAGTGCGCGTGAATGCAGGCACTGTCATTGTCAATCAAGGTGAGCAGGGCGACTTTTACTACATCATCAAACGAGGGCAATGCTTGGTGAGCAGGAAACCCGCACCCAATGCCAAGGAGATTAAGCTGGCGCAACTCAGCGATCAGGATACTTTTGGTGAGGATGCATTGATTTCAGGCGAGCCTCGCAACGTTACGGTCAGTGCGTTGACGGATGTTTGCCTGTTGCGATTGGGTAAGGAGCAGTTTCTGAACTTGATCAAACAGCCGACGCTTAAATATATCAGCTATAAAGACGCTCAAGACTTGGTGACCAAGGGTGCGGATTTGATCGATGTGCGCGAGCCCGATGAATACAAGCCAAAGCATTTGCCGTTCAGCATTAATCTGCCGTTTTTTTCCTTGCGCATGCAGCTAAAAACCTTGAATCGGCAGCATCCCATCGTCGTGGTTTGCCAGAACGGCAAGATTAGCGAAACGGCGGCTTTTATCCTGATGCGGCACAAATTCAATGCGCTGATTTTAAGCGGCGGTATCGACAGCATTAACCCGGACGAACTGAAAGCACCTTCATCGTTTCCGATCGACGACGGCATTGAGACCGGTAATTTTAGAGGGAGCAGCGGCGAGAGCGAGACGAGTCACTCGTTCACCGAGCAATCCTCAATACAAGATGATATGGAGCGTTTGCGGCGTTTTCTGCAGCAACTTAAAACCAAATATAATATTTTGGAAGCCGAGAAGAAAGCTTTGGAGATGAAATATTTGGCACTTGCCAAATTTACGGAATCGCTGAAAGCCGAGCTGGAAGCGATGAAGAAAGCCGGTGGCGGTGGCTAGTCGGAAAAAACCCTGCTACTAGCCCGCCAACGCCTGAAAGCGGATCAATAAAACGCTGTTTATTTGATCTTGGCTTCTTTGTACATCACATGCTTACGAACCACGGGATCAAATTTTTTGATCTCCATTTTTTCAGGCATGGTTTTTTTGTTTTTGGTGGTGGTGTAGAAATGGCCG
Organism: Methylomonas sp. Kb3; assembly: GCF_002834115.1. NCBI lineage: Bacteria > Pseudomonadati > Pseudomonadota > Gammaproteobacteria > Methylococcales > Methylococcaceae > Methylomonas > Methylomonas sp. Kb3. The sequence continues at coordinate 28,945 of NZ_PIZT01000065.1, forward strand.
GTGCCTTCGCTAGATACCAATTTGATTTTGTCGCGCATTGTCAGTCTCCTTAATATTGTTCGCCGCGTTTACGCATATCGGCCAAAACAGCATCAATGCCGTTTTTGTCGATGATACGCATACCTTTGGAAGATACTCTCAAACGAACCCAACGGTTTTCGCTTTCAACCCAAAATCTGTGGTGATGCAGATTAGGCGTAAAACGTCTTTTGGTTCTGTTCATCGCGTGTGAAACGTTGTGCCCTGTTACTGGGCGTTTACCTGTTACTTGGCATACTCTGGACATGACTACCTCAATGCGAGCTTTTAATTCAAAATAGCCGCGCTTTATAACAAAAAAACTTTTGTTGGTAAACAACAGCCTGCAAAATAAATTTGATAAAATCGGTTTTATTTCCCCTCGCTTCGGAATTTACAGGACTTTAATGGCTATTAAACTCGGCATGGTCATGGACCCCATCGGCCAGATCAATATTAAAAAGGACACCAGTTTCGCGATGTTGCTGGAAGCCCAGTCTCGCGGTTGGGAGCTGCATTACATGGAACTGTCCGACCTTTATATGCGCAACGGCGACGCTTATGCCCGTTCCCGCGTGCTGGAAGTCGAACGCGACGACAAGCAGTGGCATAGGTTTCTCGGTGAACAGCAAATAGCCTTGTCCGAATTGGACGCGATCATCATGCGTAAGGACCCGCCCTTTAATCAGGAATATATCTACGCCACTTATATGCTGGAACAGGCTGAGCGCCAGGGTGTTTATGTGGTCAACAAGCCGCAATCGCTGCGCGACGCCAACGAAAAAATGTTCACCGCCTGGTTTCCGCAATGTTGCACCGATACTTTGGTAGCCCGAGACCCGCAAAAAATCCGCGACTTCTTAAAAGAGCACCGGGAAATCATCTTGAAGCCCTTAGACGGCATGGGTGGAGCGTCGATCTTTTACGTCAAAGAGCATGACCCCAATCTTAGCGTGATTCTGGAAACCATGACTCAACACGGCAGCAGTTACATCATGGCGCAAAAATACCTGCCTGCCGTGAAAGACGGCGACAAACGGATCTTGGTGGTCAATGGCGAACCGGTGCCTTATTGTCTGGCACGGATTCCGGCCAGCGGCGAAAGCCGGGGCAATCTGGCAGCCGGCGGACGCGGCGAAGGCCGGCCATTGAGTGACCGTGATCGCTGGATTGCCGAACAGGTCGGGCCAACCTTACGCGAAAAAGGCTTGATATTTGTCGGCCTGGATGTCATCGGCGACTATCTGACCGAAGTCAACGTCACCAGTCCAACCTGCGTGCAGGAGCTGGATAAACAGTTCGGCATTAATATCAGCGCTCAATTAATGGACCACATCGCCGCTCAATGCCAGGCCTGATATGTACGCGCCGGACTTGACTCCCACGCCGTTGTCGCAAGGTGATTCGCTGCTGACGGCGTTGTTTGTGGCGGCGGTACTGCATGTGATCGTGTTGTTGGGCGTTAATTTCACCGCACCGCAGCCACCTAAGATCAACCGCTCGATTGAAATAACCGTGGCCCATGCTCCGGTGAAAAAGGCGCCCAAGGATGCGAAACATCTGGCAACGGAGCATCAAATAGGTGCCGGCGAGGAAACCCGCAAACCGGAGCCGCCGCAGCAAAAAATAGCCACTCAGGAACAATCGATCAGTCCGCCGGCAAAGAAAGTCTTGCCGCATCCGGTGGTTCCACAAGTCAAACCGGTCGCCGAGAGACTGCTTACCCAAGCCAAAGCGCCGGTTAAGGTGGTGACGGAACCCGAGCAACCGGTAGAATTACCGGAAGCTGTTGAAGTTCCGGAATCTGCCCCCAAATTATCCCCGGAAGCGCTTCAGCAACAAATCGCCCAACTCGGCGAGCGCATCAGAAATACCCAACAAAGCGCGCAAGATACTAAGATTAAATTCGTCAACTCGGTTAGCACGCACAAGTATCTCGCGGCGCAATATGTCAAGGATTGGGAGGACAAGGTTGAGCGCACCGGCAATCTGAATTATCCTGAGGCGGCGCGCAAAAAAGGCGTTTCGCAATCCTTGACCATGGACGTGGGGATTAACGCCGACGGCAGCATTTACAGCATGCGGATTGTCCGGTCATCCGGCAATTCCGCGCTGGATGACGCCGCGAAACGGATTGTGAAGATGAGTGCGCCCTTTGCCGCTTTACCCGATGATTTGTTGAGAGAAGTGAACGTTTTGGTGATTACCAGGGTCTGGAAATTCTCAGACGAAACCGGCATGACTGCCCGCTAGCCCATACAGCACTCCAATGACAGACGTTACTTATTTAAATAACCAGTTTTTGATTGCGATGCCCGGCTTAGCCGACCCGCATTTTTTTCACACGGTGACATACCTGTGCCAGCACAACGAAGAAGGTGCGCTCGGCATTGTCATCAACCGACCGACCGGCATGAAATTACGCGACATTTTCGAGCAAATGGGGATTAAAACCAAGCTGGAAAATGTATTGGAAACCCCGGTGTTTGCCGGCGGCCCGGTACAGCAGGAACGCGGCTTTGTCATTCACGATGCCTGTGAACAACGCTGGGATTCCAGTATCAGTACCGCCGAGAATATTACGCTGACCAGCTCTCGCGACATTCTCGAGGCCATTGCCGAAGGTAAAGGCCCCAACCACTATTTGATCGCCTTAGGTTACGCCGGCTGGGGTAGCGGCCAACTAGAAAAAGAAATGGTCGAAAACGCCTGGCTGAACACGCCATGCGGTGAAGAGATACTCTACGAAACGCCGATTAGCCAGCGCTGGAATGCGGCGGCGGGACAATTAGGTATCGACATTAATCGCCTGACCACGCCGGCAGGTCATGGTTAAGCTCGATCCGCTGGCGGCAAAATTCAGCAGCGATGCGTATTTAGGGTTTGATTTCGGCAACAAAAAAATTGGGGTCGCGGTGGGACATGCCGATACCGGCATTGCCAGTCCGCTGCAAACCATCCAATCGCTTAATCAAGTGCCGGACTGGCATAAAATCGGTCAGCTGATCGCCGAATGGCGGCCCATAGGTTTGGTGGTCGGCATTTCTCGACAGAACGATGGTTCGGATAATGTGATTACCCCGCGCATGCAAAAATTCTGTCGGCAGCTGAATGGTCGTTACAATCTACCGGTGCACCAAATCGACGAAACACTGACCACGTTCGCCGCTAAACAAATGCTGTACGACGACTTGAAGGTTAGCGCTACTAAATTATGGGCCGTGCAAGATCAACTGGCCGCACAGATCATTCTGCAAAGCTGGTTTGATCAGTAAAAAGACGAAAACGGTTTTACGCCCATGCAGCCTTATTATCCCGTCGCTTTCAGCTTTTTCCCGAATTTCATAACAATAACAAGATTCCCCCTGTAACCGTCATGCCCATCACCACGCTGAATATCGATAACCTGCTCGACACTCTGGAAGCCGCGATTCGCCGGCAGATTAGCGAGCGTAACTTGCATAATCCTTTGCTAATCGGCATACACAGCGGTGGCGCCTGGATCGCACGGCATATGCATCAGCGTTTGGGTTTGAGCGAACCCTTGGGCATGCTGGACATCACCTTTTATCGCGACGATTTTTCGCAAATCGGCATGCATCCCAAGGTCAAAACCAGCCAATTGCCGCCGCATCTGGAAGGCCGCGATATCATTCTGATCGATGATGTGTTTTACACCGGCCGCACCATCCGTGCCGCGTTGAACGAGATTTTCGATTACGGCCGCCCCAATCAAGTAGTACTGGCGGTATTGATAGAGCGCAACGGCCGGCAGATTCCCTTGCAACCGGACTGTTACGGTATCCGCATCGATCTGGCCGGCGATCAACGTATCAAACTGACCGGTCCTGATCCACTGGGCATCGAGATCCAATCCCCGCAAGTGGTGGCGGCATGACCCGACACATCCAGCTTACCGAACAAGGCAAGCTCAAGCATTTTCTGACGATCGAAGGCCTGGATAAGGAGCTGCTGACTGAAATTCTGGATACCGCCGAATCATTTGCCGGCATGTCGGAACATCAAGTCAAAAAAGTGCCGTTGCTGCGCGGCAAAACCATCGTCAACCTGTTTTTCGAAAACAGCACCCGCACCCGCACCACTTTCGAGCTGGCGGCCACCCGGCTGTCGGCGGACGTGCTGAGCATGAACATCGCCACGTCCGCCACTTCCAAGGGTGAGAGTCTGCTGGATACCATTCACAACCTGGAAGCGATGCACGTGGACATGTTCGTGGTTCGCCATGCCCTGAGCGGGGCGGCGCATTTTATCGCTCAACACACCGCCCCGCATATCAGCGTGATCAACGCCGGTGACGGCCAGCACGCCCATCCTACCCAGGCGATGCTGGATATGTTCACCATCCGCCAACATAAAAAACAATTCGAAGGCCTGAAAGTCGCCATCGTTGGCGACATCTTGCATTCGCGGGTGGCGCGTTCGCAAATCTTGGCTTTGAACACATTGGGCGTTGCCGAAGTGCGGGTAATAGCTCCCAAAACGCTGTTACCGGCGCAAGTCAAAACTATGGGCGTGATACCCATGCATGACATGGACGAGGGCCTGGATGATGTGGATGTGGTCATCATGCTGCGTTTGCAAAAAGAACGCATGAATTCGGCGTTTTTGCCTAGCGAAAGCGAGTTTTTCCGCTGTTTTGGTTTGACCGAAGCCAAGCTTAAACGCGCCAAAGCCGATGCCATTGTGATGCATCCCGGACCGATCAATCGGGGTGTGGAAATTGCCTCCAGCGTCGCCGACGGCCCGCAATCGGTGATCTTGCAGCAAGTCAGCAATGGCGTGGCTGTGCGGATGGCGATTATGTCGATGGCGATGCACAGTCAAGGAGGAGCGGCATGACCAAGATTTTGATTAATAACGGCCGCATCATCGATCCGGCCAACAACATCGATGCTATCGGCCCGGTTTGTATCGCCGACGGCAAGATTGTCTCGGTGTTGGAGCACGCCGCCGATTTCACTCCCGAACAGATTATTGATGCCAGCAGTCAAATCGTCTGCCCCGGCTTCGTCGATCTAAGTGTGCGCTTGCGCGAACCCGGCCATACCCAAAAAGGTAATATCCTCAGCGAAACCCGAGCGGCGCTAAGCGCTGGCGTAACCTCTCTTTGCCTGCCGCCAGATACCAAGCCCTGCATCGATAGCCCGGCGGTAGTCGAGTTCATCAAGGACAAGGCCGAAAAAGCCGATTACCCGCAAATTCATAGCATAGGGGCGTTGACGCAGCGTTTGGCCGGCAGCGAATTGAGCGCGATGTTCGCGTTGAAGCAGGCCGGCTGCATTGCCGTCAGCAATGCCAGTGAGCCGCTCGGCAATCTGTTGATATTACGGCGGGCGATGGAATATGCCGCCACCCACAATTTATTATTGATGTATCGCGCCAATGAACCCGCCCTGTCCGGCAAGGGCTGCGCCCACGAAGGCCCGGTAGCCAGCCGCTACGGTTTGCCGGGTATCCCGGAAGCCGCCGAATCGATTGCCTTGGCGCAATGTCTGGAGTTGGCGGAGTTGACCGGCTGTCGGGTGCATATTAGTCAAATCAGCTGTAAACAATCGGTGATCAAATTGCAGCAGGCCAAGAAATACGGCCTAAACGTCACGGCCGACGTGGCGATTCACCAACTGCATCTGACCGAAGACAATATCACCCCATTCGACAGCAACTACCATGTATTGCCGCCGCTACGTAGCGCCATCGACCGCCAATATCTGCGCGAGGGCCTGGTTAACGGCACCATAGACGCGATATGCTCGGATCACCAACCGCACGACCTGGATGCCAAACTCGGCGCATTTCCGGAAACCGAAGCGGGCGTGGCTGCACTGGAAACCCTGTTGCCATTGACGCTGGCACTGACCCAACAACATCGCATCGGTTTGTCGCAAGCCATCGCCAATCTAACCTGCAAACCTGCACACATTTTAGGCCTGGCTAGCGGCGCATTAACGCCGGGTTCTGCGGCTGATGTGTGTATTTTCGATCCACAAGCCAATTGGCAGGTTAATCGCGACAACTGGCTTAGCGCTGGTTGCAATACGCCGTATTGGCAGCAGACCTTGACCGGGCGCGTGACCCATACTTTGCTGGCCGGTAAGCTGGCGTATCGCTTGGTTGAGCCGTCGTGAGCAGGTTATTTCGTCCCATTGCCATTAGCACAGCGTGCTCATTTAAGGAATAAATCATGAGTTGCATCAAAAATCGCCGCACTGACGGCTCGACGTCCTCCAGTATCATCGACGACCTGAAAGGCGATCAATCCTGGCGGATTTTTCGCATCATCAGCGAGTTTACCGAAGGCTTCGACGAACTTTCCGGTTTGTGCGACGCGATTTCGATTTTCGGTTCCGCCCGCTTGCCGCCCGAGCATTTTTATTATCAAAAAACTGTGGAACTGGCGGAAATGCTCAGCAAGGAAGGCTTTGCCGTGATCAGCGGCGGCGGGCCCGGCGTGATGGAAGCCGCCAACAAAGGCGCCATCCTGCACGATCAACCGTCTATCGGCTTGAACATCGAATTGCCGATGGAACAAACCCCCAATCCTTACCAAAACATTTCGCTGAATTTCCGTTATTTTTTCGTGCGCAAAGTGATGTTCGTGCGCTACTCGATCGGTTACGTGTGTATGCCGGGCGGTTTCGGCACGCTGGATGAGTTTTTCGAAGCCTTGACCTTGATGCAAACCCACAAGATCTATCCGATTCCATTGGTACTGTTCGGCAGCGATTTCTGGAGCGGCCTGATGGATTGGATGAAAGCCAAAATGATGGAATACGGCACCATTTCCGAGGAAGATTTGGCGCTGATCACCGTCACCGACGATCCGCAGAAAGTGGTCGACATCATGGTTGCGCATCGCGAGTGGAAAGATTTGCAGCGCAAAAATTAAGCGCCGCGCAACTTTCAGGACTCAACTCGGTCACAACCTCGTTAAACATAAGGATTTTTTACACACATGACTGCGACAAGTCTTAGCCCCAGCCAAGCCGCCTTACAAAATCTCAAAACTCACATCAATACGCAGATCATCGGCCAGGAAGTTCTGGTTGAAAGGATGTTGATTGCCCTGCTGGCCGATGGTCATTTGTTGGTGGAAGGTGCGCCGGGCTTGGCGAAAACCCGCGCCATCAACGTACTCAGCCAAGGCATAGAAGCCGACTTTCATCGCGTGCAATTTACCCCGGACTTGTTACCGGCTGATTTGACCGGCACCGAGATTTACCGGCCGCAGCAAGGTAGTTTCGAGTTTCAGAAAGGTCCGTTGTTTCATAACTTAATCCTGGCCGACGAAATCAACCGCGCACCGGCTAAAGTCCAGGCCGCCTTGCTGGAAGCCATGGCTGAACGGCAGATCACGGTCGGTAAAGCCACGTATCCGCTACCGCCCTTATTTATGGTTATGGCCACGCAAAATCCTATTGAGCAGGAAGGCACTTACCCCTTACCGGAAGCGCAACTGGATAGATTTTTACTGCATGTGAAAATCGATTATCCCAATGCCGAGCACGAGCAAACCATCCTGCATCTGGCCCGTGCCGAGGCCAAGGGCGCTTTGCAAAACCAGGACAGCGCACCGCCTAAAGTGAGCCAGCAAGCCTTATTCGCCGCGCGCGGCGAAGTGTTGGATTTGTATCTCGCCGACAGCTTGGAGCAATATCTGCTGCAAATCGTGCTGGCGACCCGCAATCCCGGCGCTTATGGTCAGGATTTGGCCGGCTGGATTCAATACGGCGCCAGCCCGCGCGCCAGCATTGCCCTGGACCGCTGCGCGCGCGCCAAGGCCTGGCTGCAACAGCGCGATTTCGTCGATCCCGGCGACATTCAAGAGATGGCTTACGATGTGCTGCGCCACCGCCTGATTCTGTCCTACGAGGCTGAAGCCGAGGGCATTAGCAGCGATTATGTGATCAAAGAATTGATAGCCAGAATTGCCGTACCCTAAATGAATAAATCGCCAGCGACCGACAACCCCCGGGTGACGGTCACTCTAAAAGCCTTGGTGGATCTGGCCAAACCGGCCGGCATGCTTAGCCTGGGGCACGCCAATATCCGCGCCGCGCAAAGCGGTAATTATCTGTCGCATCTAAAAGGGCGCGGCATGGCTTTCGATGAAACCCGGCTCTACCAACCCGGCGATGACGTGCGGCGTATCGATTGGCGCGTGACGGCCCGCACCGATAAGCCCCACAGCAAGATTTTCAAGGAAGAACGGGAAAGGCCCATGTTCATTGCCGTGGATTACCGCGCCACCATGGCTTTTGCCACGCGCGGCGTGTTCAAATCCGTGCAGGCTGCCCGTTTGGCAGGTTTACTGGCTTGGGCGGCACTGAAGCAAGGCGACCGGATTGGTGGGCAGATTTTCAGCGATGACGGTTGCCAGGAAGTAAAACCGCAAACCGGCAAACCGGCGCTGTTACGGTTTTTAAATGCCCTGGTCAATCCGGATTACAACGGTGCAGCTGTTGTCAACCTGGCGCAGCCTCTGGCCAGATTGCTGCATCATGCCCGGCCCGGCAGCCGGGTGTATATTCTCAGCGATTTTCGCGGGATGAATAGCGCGGCCGAAAATCATCTGGCCAATCTGGCCCGGCATTGCGAGGTGGTGTTGGTACACATCTCCGACCCGCTGGAAAGCAGTTTACCGACCCAAGGCCGCTACCGCTTTACAGACGGCTGGCGCGAAGTGCTGTTCGATAGTGGTGACAAACAGCGCCTGCAAGCCTATCGGCAGCGCTTCCAAGACCGGCAGGCGTATCTGCAAAAGCTGACCAATAAACTGCGTCTGACCTTGATACCCTGCACGACCCAGCAAATGCCTTTGGACGCATTGAACGGCACCCGCGCGCGTCCGGCGGCGTAAGACCTTCTCAATCTGGCCATGCGCATCCCCAATTTGTCTCATTCAATAGATTTTCCGGTGCCGGATAACGAGACACAAAGTATCGCGCTCGTCAGCCCGTTGGTTTTACTGATACAAATCGGCGTACTGAGTTTGCTGATGTTTGCCGGCGGCTGGCTGGGCGGCAAAATGATCATTCCGCCCGGCTATGCCAGTCCGCTATGGCCGCCAGCCGGCATCGCACTGGCTGCGCTATTTATGGGTGGCCGCAGGCTTTGGCCCGGAATCTGGCTGGGTGCGGCGTTCAGCAATTTTCTGGTGACTATTGATTTTTCCGGTCAATTGACCGCGCAAACTGCGATGTCCTCCTTTGCCATTGGCGGCGGTAGCGCCTTGCAGGCGTTGGCGGCTCTGGCTTTATCCAAAGCCTACGTAGAACCGGGTTTGCCCAAATTGGATAGTCCGGCCGCCATACTCAAGTTTTTTGTCCTGGCCGGGCCGGTAGCCTGTCTGATCGCGCCCAGCGTAGGCGCAGCCGTACTTTATTCATTGGACTTGATGAGCCAGGCGCAACTCTGGTCGTCCTGGCGAAACTGGTGGGTTGGCGACAGTTTGGGCGTGATGATAGTGACGCCGCTATTGTTTTGTTATTTCGGACGCCCCCGTGCGCTTTGGCAGGCGCGGCGCTTGAGTGTCGCGCTACCCTTACTGGGCACGCTGCTGGGTTTGGTGCTGGTATTTTTGCAAGCCTTTCAAGCGGAACGCGCACGCATTCAACAAGCTTTCGACAGTCGGGCTGCCGAGTTAGACCGGCTGCTGGCGGAATATGCCATTGATGTAATCGATAGTACGCTGGCGCTAAGAGATGTATTTCTGGCATCCGGGCAGGTAAGCAGAGCCGAATTTAGCGTGTTTTCCCAGGGTATCCTGCAACGTCATCCGGAAATCCAAGCCCTGGAATGGCTACCGCTGATCACTCAAGCCGATTTACCGGCCTTCGAACAAGCGGTACGCGCCGAAGGATTTCCTGATTTTCGCGTCATCGAACGGGATAGTGCCGGTCAATTGGTGCATGCAAGTGCCCGGCAGGAGTATTTTCCGATCATGTTTGTGGAGCCGATGGCCGGCAACGAAAAAGCCTTTGGCTTCGATTCCATGACAAATCCTCTTAGCCGGCAAGCAAAAATCCTGGCCCGCGCCAGCGGTAAACCCACCGCCTCGCAAAAACTGACGCTAATGCAGCGTGACGATACCGATCCCGGTATTTTGGTGTCCATTCCGGTTCGCCGGCATAGCTCCGGCGGCGACGTCTTGGATATTACCGGTTATGTCTCGGCAATCTTACTGCCGGCCAAAATGGTGGAAACAGTCACCAGGGGGCTCAACACCGATACGCTGGGTATCAGCATTGATGACCTCAGCGCGCCCGCCGGACAAACGGCTTTGTATGTAAAACCGGTACGCAAACCGGTGTCGTTAAACTACGACTTAAAAAAATGGCAGCATAATTTTGCGTTTGTGGATCGTAATTGGCAAATTACCGTCACGCCGGATAGCGATTTCGTCAACGAACAAGGTTCATCGCTACCTTTGATTACTTTGATCGGCGGGCTCTGTTTTACCAGCTTGCTGAGTATTTTATTGTTGATCATCAGCGGCAGAACCGCCTCCGTGCAAGCTTTGGTGGAAGAACGCACCCAGGCATTGGCCGACGCGGTTGCGGAATTGGAAACCGCCGCCAATATCGCCAAGGAATCGGAGTTAAAGCTGCGCACTATCGTCGATTCCGAACCGGAGTGTGTGAAACTGCTGGCGCGGGACGGCAGTTTATTGCAAATGAACCGCGCCGGTCTGGACATGATAGAAGCCGAGACGCTGGAGCAAGCCCAACAAGGACGCATGGAGGATCTGGTATTGCCTAAGTACCGGGCAGCCTTTAAAAAATTGACTCGGCGGGTGTTTGCCGGCGCATCAGGCACACTGGAATTTGAAATAGTCGGCCTGAAAGGCCGGCAACGCTGGTTCGATACCCACGCTGTGCCAATGCGCGATGCGGAAGGCAATATCGTAGCCTTGCTGGGTTTGACCCGCGACATAACCGAACGCAAGCAGGCCGAGGAACATCTGAAACTGGCTGCGCGAGTATTCAGCGAGGCGCACGAAGGTATTTTAATTACCGATCCTGGCGGGATCATCGTCGATGTGAATCCGACTTTTTCCGAGATTACCGGCTATAGCCGCGCTGAAGTGATAGGCCGAAACCCGAGCCTCTTGCAATCCGGTAAATACGGTGCGGATTTTTACCGGGATATGTGGCAAGCCTTGCATGAAGCGCAGCATTGGCAAGGCGAATTGTGGAACCGTAAAAAAAACGGCGAGTTGTATGCTGAGTGGCTAACGGTTTCTGCTTTGTGTGATGCCGACGGCAAGGTCACTCACTATATCGGGCTATTTTCCGATGTCACCCAGGCCAAGCAGCAGCAACAGATGCTGGAATTGTTTGCCCATTACGATCCGCTCACCCGCCTGCCGAACCGGATTTTATTCGCTGATCGCTTGAATCAAGCCATCGCCCATAGCAAGCGGGAGAACACTTTGCTGGCGATTTGCTTCCTGGACCTGGACGGCTTCAAGCCGGTCAACGACCAGTTCGGCCACGACATCGGCGACCGGGTGTTGGTGGAAGTGGCGGAAAGAATCAAAAGCGCGATTCGCGAGGAAGACAGCGTGTCGCGGCATGGCGGCGACGAATTCGCGCTACTACTGGGCGATATAGACTCGATTGAACAATGCGAGCAAACCATCATGCGCATTCACCGGGCGATTGCCCAGCCGTATGTCATCGACGATCAGCCGATTTCGGTCGGCGCCAGCAGCGGTTTTACCGTATATCCGCTGGATGATGCCGACGCCGACGCCTTATTGCGGCATGCCGACTACGCCATGTACCAGGCTAAATTGGCCGGCAAAAACCGTTGTCAGCTGTTTGATGCCAGCCACGACCAACAAATCATGCATCGCCACCAACAACTGCGCGACATCGAAGCGGCGTTTTTAAACAACGAGTTGTGCATGTATTACCAGCCCAAGGTGGATATTAAATCCGGCCAGGTTAAAGGCGTGGAGGCCTTGATCCGCTGGCTGCATCCGCAGCGCGGCATGGTGCCGCCGTTGGAGTTTCTACCGGTGATTGCCTCCACCGATCTGGAAATCCGCATCGGCAATTGGGTCATCGCGCAAGCTTGCGAGCAGCTGGCGGGCTGGCATGCGCGCGGCTTGCCGTTGGAGGTCAGCGTCAACATCTCCTCCTATCATTTGTTGTGGTCCGGGATTGGTGCTTATATCGAAGACACTTTACGCCTTCATCCGGAACTGGACGCCCGCTACCTGCAATTGGAAATTCTGGAAAGTACCGCATTGGATGATTTGTCGGCAGTGAACCGGATTATCACCAGCTGCCGCGAGCAACTGGGGATCAGCGTGGCCCTGGACGACTTCGGCACCGGCTACTCCTCGTTGACGCATTTGCGGCATCTGTCGGTGGATACCGTAAAAATCGATCAGACCTTTGTCCGTGACATGCTCGACGATCCGGACGACTACGCCATCATCGACAGCGTGATCAATCTCAGTCAGGCTTTTAGCCGGGAAGTCGTGGCGGAAGGCGTGGAAAGTCAGGAACAAGGTATCGTGCTGTTGCTGCTGGGCTGCCATCTGCTGCAAGGCTACGCCATTGCCCGGCCCATGCCTGCCTCGGCGATTGCCGACTGGGTGATTGCTTACCGGCCTTTCGACGACTGGCAAATTTATGCGGATGCCGAGCTGTCGGCGGAACAGGTTGACATAGCGATTCGCCGCTTCGACACCCGGCAGTGGTTGCAGCGGGTCCAGGCCTGCCTGTTCGCAGAGCCGCAAGCTGCCGTCAAAAGCTGGCCCATCATGGACCAGCGTCGTACCCATCTGGGCCGCTGGCTGAAGCAAGTACAACACGACCGACAGTATGCCCAGGATTGGCTGGAACATATCGAACAATTACAGCGGCAATTGCATGTCCTGGCCGAAAGTTTGTTGAAACGCTGCGAGGCCGGCCAGCGCGATGCCGCGCAGGCGGGTTTTAACGACCTGCGGGCTATTCAGCAGCAAATCGACGACATGTTGATTTTGTATACCCCACTCCCCAATTTGGACGCGATGTAGATATTCAATATGGAACCATTGCCCTTAAAAGATATTCATTTGCCCGGTTCCGTGGCTTTTTGGCCGCCGGCGCCGGGCTGGTGGTTGTTAGCGGTATTGCTGCCGTTGTTGATTTTTTTGTGCCGGTATTTTTATAAACGCATCCGCCGGCAGACAGCGGTGAAAACCGCCAGCAAATTGTTATCCGCGCTTCGCCGGGATGGCGCTGCCGACGCCAGACAGACCTTGGTAGCTTTATCTGCTTTATTGCGGCGCGTAGCCATCAGTATTGCGCCGCGCAGCGATGTCGCGAGCTTGCGCGGCGAGGCCTGGCTTAGCTATTTGGATCAGTCATTGCCGGATGCGCCGTTTACCCTAGGCCCCGGCCGTTGTCTGGCCGACGGCCATTACCGGCAAACGCCGCCCGCCGATACCGAACTGGAGGCCTTGTTTGAATTGTGCGAACGTTGGTTGAAACAACAGGCGAAAAAACGATGATTGAATTGTACTGGCCCTGGTTGTTATCTCTATTGCCGCTACCGCTGTTATTGCGATGGCTGTTGCCCGCGCGCGCCGTCGCCCAAACGGCGGCATTGAAAGTACCGTTTCTGGATGATCTTGGTCCCAGCGAAACGCGGGTGGTCAGCAGCGAACGGCGTTGGCCTTTATGGCTGGCAGCTTTTGCCTGGGCCTGTTTACTGTTGGCCGCCGCGCGTCCGCAATGGCTGGGCGAACCCATCGAGCAAGCGGTCAGCGGCCGCGACTTGATGCTGGCGGTGGATGTGTCCGGCAGTATGCAGGAAGACGACTTTATCCTCGGCAAACAGCGCGTGGACCGCTTAACCGCGATTAAACAAGTGGCCGGCGAGTTTATTCAGCGCCGGGTCGGCGACCGCCTGGGCTTAATCCTGTTCGGCACGCAAGCTTACTTGCACGTGCCGTTAACCTTTGATCGCAAGACCGTGCAAACCTTGTTGCACGAGGCGTTTATCGGCATCACCGAGGACGACCCGAAAACCTCGATAGGCGATGCCATCGGCTTGGCGATCAAACGGCTGCAACAACAGCAAGATGCCAGCCGCGTGTTGATTTTATTGACCGACGGCGCCAATACCGCCGGCGAATTAACGCCGCTAAAAGCCGCCGAACTGGCGGCGGAGCATCACCTAAAAATTTACACAATAGGCATAGGCGCCGACGAAGTGTTGGTGCGCAGCCTGTTCGGCACCCGCCGCGTCAATCCTTCCGCCGATCTGGACGAAAAAACCCTGACTGCGATTGCCGATACGACCGGCGGCCATTATTTCCGCGCCCGCAATACCGAAGAACTGGAAAAGATCTACCGGATGCTGGATCAGTTGGAACCGGTTGAAAAAGACAAACAATACTTCCGCCCCCGCAGCGAGCTGTTTTATTGGCCGTTGGGCTTGGCCTTGTTATTGACGGGATGCTTAACCTTGGCCCGCTTGAGGTGGTCATGAATTTTGCCGAGTTTCATTTCCTGCGGCCCTGGTGGTTGCTGGCATTATTGCCGGCCGCGCTGTTTTTGATTTTGCTGGTGCGGCATCGACAAGGACGCGGCAACTGGAGCGACGTGTGCGATGCCGAGTTGCTGCCCTTTATTTTGCAAGACAAACCGTTGCAAGCATCGCGTGGCCCTTTGTTCGGTGCCGGCTTTGCCGCGTTGCTAACCATCATCGCCTTGGCCGGTCCCACTTGGCAGCGCTTGCCCGGCCCGGCCTTTAGAAACGATGCTGCGCTGGTAATTGCGCTGGATTTATCCAAATCCATGGATGCCGCCGACATCAAACCCAGCCGTATCGGCAAGGCCCGTTACAAAATCGCCGATTTACTGAAGCAACGCAAGGATGGTCAAACCGCACTGCTGGTTTACGGCGGCGACGCTTTTACCGTCACACCATTGACCAACGATACCGCGACCATTGATAGCCAGCTAAGCGCCCTGACCACCGACATCATGCCCAGCCCTGGCAGCAACACCAGTGCGGCATTGAATGCGGCGGTGGCATTGCTGCGCCAGGCCGGCTTGGTCAAGGGCCATATCCTGCTGGTCACCGACGGCGTTGATAGCGATGTCGCCGAGCAGGCCGAACACTGGCTGGGCGATTACCGGCTCTCGGTACTGGCGATGGGCACGCCGGAAGGGGCGCCTATCCAGCTACAAGGCGCCGGGTTTTTAAAAGATAGCAATGGCTCTATCGTGGTCGCCAAGTTGGACGAAGCGGCCCTGAGCACGCTGGCGCAACACGGTCGCGGCATTTATCAGCCGGTGACGGCAAACGATGCGGATGTCGAGAATTTGGGGCGTTTATTCAATAGCGCCGAAACCGGTAACGAAAATTTGGATAGTAATCAGTTGCTGCAACAATGGGATGAAAAGGGGCCCTGGCTGTTATTGCTGGTGTTACCGTGGGCGGCTTTGCAATTTAGAAAAGGTTTGTTATTGGCCTTGCTGTGCCTGTTGCCGTTGCCGAAGAACAGCTACGCGCTGGACTGGCAGAGCCTGTGGCAAACGCCGGATCAACGCGCCAAGCAGGCTTTCGAGCAAGAGCAATATCAACAAGCCGCCGAGCAGTTCGACAATCCGGATTGGCGTGCCGCCGCCCTATACAAGGCCGGTAAATTCCAAGAAGCCGCCGAGACCTTGAAAAACACCCAAAGCGCGGAAGGCCATTACAACCGCGGCAATGCCTTGGCTCAGGCCGGCCAGTTGCAAGAAGCCGTGCAAGCCTATCAGCAGGCGCTGCAACTTGATCCTAAGCATCAGGATGCGAAATACAATAAGGAGCTGGTCGAGAAGAAGCTGAAAGAACAGGAACAGCAGCAGGAGAATCAACAGCAAGACCAGCAAAAGCAGGACAAACAGGATTCGTCTGAGCAAAAGCAGCAGCAACAGCAGGACGGCAAGCCCGATCAAGCCGACAAAGATGCGCAGCAGGAGCAAAAACCGCAAGACCAGCAAAAAGCCGACGCCAAGCAGGACGCGGAACAAAATAAGGCTAAAGAAGACCAACAATCCGAAGCCGAGGCCAAACAGCAAGCTGAGCCGCAGCCGCCCGAGCAAGAGCCGACAGACCAGGAAAAAGCCGCGCAAGCCACGGAAAAAAACGAAACTGAGCGCGCCAACGAGCAATTGTTGAAGCGCATACCCGACGAGCCGACCGGCTTACTAAAGCGAAAATTCAAATATCAATACGGTCAGCGTAATCGAGCTAACCCGGCCGGTCCGGCCTGGTAAATTGACGGATCGGGAATCCGGAACGAATTGGCGTAAGACCGACACATTTTAATTTTGGACGCGATGAAACGATGGATATTGGCCTGATACTGATTTTAATCCTGATCAACGGTGTGTTTGCAATGTCGGAAATGTCGCTGGTCTCTTCCGGACTGGCGCGCTTGCAGAAACTGGCCGGTGAAAAACGCGCGGGTGCGCGCACCGCACTGAAATTGCACCAGGATCCGTCCCGATTTTTGTCTACCGTGCAGGTCGGCATTACCTCGGTCGGTATTCTCAGCGGCGCGCTGGGCGAGGATGCCTTGACCGAGCCCCTGTATCGGCAACTGCAGAACATTCCCCTGCTGGCTCCCTATGCCCAAAGCATTGCATTAATCGCCACGGTATTTCTGATTACTTATTGTTCGGTAGTCATAGGTGAACTGGTGCCTAAGCGACTGGCCTTGCTGCATCCGGAGCGGATTGCCGTATTTATCGCCCGGCCCATGCACACCCTGTCACTGGTTGCCAGCCCTATCGTCTGGCTGCTGTCGTCGTCCAGTACGCTGATACTGCGGCTATTTGGCGCGCATCGGCCGCCGCAGACCAGTGTCACCAACGAAGAAATTAAACTGCTGATGGAAATCGGTGCGGAGTCCGGGGTATTTCATGCCAGCGAAAGCCATTTGGTCGGTAACGTCTTGCAACTGGATGAACAAATGCTGGGTGCGGCCATGACGCCCCGGCAACAGATATACGCTATCGATTTAAGCGATCCGGAAGCGACAGTGCGTGCCGAAATTGCCGACTGTCCTTACGCCCGGGCAGTAATTTGCCGGGACGGTCTGGAAAATGTGGTCGGAATCTTGCAGAGAAGCGATCTGCTGAAACTGGCGATGGCCGGCGAGACCTTGGATATAGCGCCGATCCTGCATACGCCGCTATACGTGCCGGAAGCCATGACGCTAAGGCAATTACTGGAGTTTTTCCAGGAAAAGCGAGCCGATCTGGCGCTGGTCGTCGACGAATATGGGGATATTGAAGGCTTGGTCACGCTGAGCGATGTGCTGAAAGCCATCGTCGGCCATCTGCCCAGCCGCACCAATCTGGACGTCGATGTGGTGCAACGTAGCGACGGCTCATGGTTGGTGGATGGCGGCTTATCGATTCAGCGTTTGAAGACGGTGATCGGTATAGACGGCAATTTGCCCGGCGAAGCCGACAACGCCTATCACACCGTCGGCGGCTTTATTTTGTTTTACCTGGAAAAAATTCCCCAAGTAACGGACAACTTCGAATATCGGCAGTGGCGTTTCGAGATCGTCGACATCGACGGTACTCGTATTGACAAGGTGTTGGTCAGCGCCAAGCCGCCCGAGGCCGCAATTTAACGCTTTGCCACATTGGGTTTGTCGGCCTAAAGCGCAATAGGCGACACCTGAGTTATACGCCAACATTGCTTGCATCGGCATTCGCTTTACATCGTTAGATTACCTGACGACCTAGAAAATCACCTGGTAACGTAGAAGTAGCCCGTGATTTGTTAGTTGTTTGAAAAGATTTTTTGCTTAAAGGACATACCATGAAAGCTAAGCTCCATACGTCATTCCGCTCCTCGCCGCTTATGGCCGCGCTGTTTTTGCTGAGTTTTGCCTTGCCCGCCCTTGGCGCGGATCATAAACCCTTATTGGAAGCCTCGCCCGCCCTGTTAAAGCTGCTAAGCATCGCCGAAGTCAAACCCGGCGAAGTCGGCGAGTCGTTGAATCTTTCGGCTCGGGTGGAGTTGGATCAACATAGGGTCGCACGCATCGGCGCCTCGGTAACCGGACGGATTACCGAAATCGATGCCATGCTCGGCCAAGCGGTAAAAAAAGGCGAACGTCTGGCGCTACTGAACAGCACCGAGCTGGGTAAAGCTCAGTCCGACTATCTAAAAGCCGCGTCACAAGTCAATTTGCGGCGGATTACCGTGAAACGTGCCGAGCGTCTACTGGAAAGCGGCGTGATCTCGGAAGCCGAGTTTCAGGAGCGGCAGAGCGTGTTGACTGAAGCGGATGTGGATTTACGCGCCGCCGCCGACCAGTTGCGGGTCATGGGCATGAGGGATGCCGATTTGCAGCGCATAGACAAACAACGCAGCATTCACTCCTTTTCGCCGGTTACCGCCAGCATAGACGGCGTCGTCATCGAACGAAACGTCGCCATCGGCCAGGTGGTACAGCCGGCAGACGCTTTGTATACCGTTGCGGACTTGTCGCAGCTGTGGCTGGTGGCGGAAATTCCCGAGCAACAAGCGCATTGGGCGCGGCAAGGCGATCAAGCTTTCGCCGAAGTGCCTGCACTGCCTGGGCAGGAAGTGAGCGGCAAACTGATTTACGTCGCCGATATGGTCGATTCGGATACCCGCACGGTGACGGTGCGGATGGCCCTGGCCAATCCGCAGCGTCTGTTTAAGCCGCAGATGCTGGCAACACTGAAAATCAGCAAGCCCGGTTCGCAATCTTTGATCGTGCCCAGCCAGGCCGTGGTCAGGGAAAATGATAAGGATTTTGTGTTTGTGGAAACCGCTGCCGCACGTTTTGAGTTGCGCCCGGTACGTTTGGGCCGCGAAGAAGCGCAGAAACGGCCCTTATTGGAAGGCTTGAAAGCGGGTGAAAAAATTGTCGTGGGCGGCGCGTTTCATTTAAATAACGAACGCCTGCGCAGCACATTGGAGTAGAGCATGATTAACAGCCTAATAGCAGCCGCTCTGCATCAACGTGTTCTGGTGGCGGTGCTGGCAGTGGCGGTCACGCTGTTCGGCGTGCGCGCCGTGCAGCAGTTGTCGGTGGATGCATTTCCGGATGTCACCAATATCCAGGTTCAAATTGCCACCGAAGCGACCGGCAAATCGCCGGACGAAGTGGAACGCCTGGTCACCGTGCCCTTGGAAATAGCGATGGCCGGCCTGCCGGGTCTGGAAGAAATGCGTTCGATGAATAAGAACGGCTTGTCTTTGATCACGTTAATTTTTACCGATAAGACCGAGGTTTACTTTGCCCGGCAGTTGGTGATGGAGCGGCTGATAGAGGTGAAGCAGCAGATGCCGCAAGGCATCAATCCGGTGCTGGGGCCGGTGTCCACCGGCTTGGGCGAGGTGTATCAATACACCTTGGAACGCGACGACGACGGTCAGCGGGCCTTGACCCAGGAGGAATTGCAACAGCGCCGCGAAGCCCAGGACTGGGTGGTACGGCCGTTGCTGCGCGGGATTCCCGGCGTGGCGGAAATCAACTCCCAGGGCGGCTATGTCAAGCAATACCAGGTGTTGGTTGACCCCAACCGCTTGCATCATTACCGGATTTCATTGACTGAAGTATTCGAGGCGCTGGCCAGAAATAACGCCAACAGCGGCGGCGGCGTACTGCCGCATTATGCCGAGCAATATCTGATTCGCGGCGTCGGCTTGATCAACGACGTCAAGGACATCGGCAATATCGTCTTGAAGGAAGAAGACTCCGTACCGGTGCATATGCATGATGTCGCCGAAGTCAAAATCGGCCACGAAGTCCGGGCGGGTGCAGTGCTCAAGGACGGCTACACCGAATCCGTGGGCGGCATTGTCATGATGCTGCGCGGCGGCAACGCCAAGGAAGTGGTCAGTCGTATTAAGGCGCGAGTGGCGGAAATCAACGCGAAAGGCATGCTGCCGCATGACCTGAAAATTGTTTCCTATTACGACCGTAGCGATTTGGTGGATGCGGCTTTGCATACCGTGACCAAAGTTCTGCTGGAAGGCATTGTGTTGGTGGTGATCGTGTTGTTCCTGTTTCTGGGCGATGTCCGCTCCAGTCTGATCGTGGTCAGCACCTTGATCGTCACGCCCTTGGTGACGTTTATCGCGATGAATCAGCTGGGTCTGTCCGCCAATTTGATGTCGCTGGGCGGCTTGGCGATTGCCATTGGTTTAATGGTCGACGGTTCGGTGGTCGTGGTGGAAAACGCTTTTCGTTTGCTCGGCGAACGCAAGGGCCGCGCTACCAGCCGGGTGCGCGTGGTGCAGACCGCGGCACAGGAAGTGGCCACGCCGGTATTGTTCGGTGTCGGCATCATCGTGCTGGTATTTTTGCCGCTGATGACGCTGCAAGGCATGGAAGGCAAGATGTTCGCGCCGCTGGCTTATACCATTGCGATTGCCTTGCTGATTTCGTTGATCGTGTCGTTGACCTTATCGCCGGTACTCTGTGCCTTTTTACTGGAAGGTCACGACGGCGAACATGACACCCGGCTGATCGCTTTCATCAAGCGGATTTATTTACGGATGCTGGATTGGGCGATGGCCAATCGGCTGAAGGTGGTGGGCGGTGCGGTCGGTGTGTTTGCCGCGACTTTAGCCTTACTGCCCTTGCTGGGCACATCGTTCATTCCGGAAATGAAGGAAGGCTCCATCGTGCCGGGCATTAACCGGATGCCGAACATTTCGCTTGAGGAAAGCATCAATGTGGAGATGCAGGCGATGAAAATGGTGATGGCAATCCCCGGCGTAAAAACTGTGGTTAGCGGTGTGGGGCGCGGCGAAAGTCCCGCCGATCCGCAAGCGCAAAACGAGTCCACGCCTATCGTTACATTAAAACCGCGGGAAGAATGGCCGAAAGGCTGGACTCAGGACGACATTGCCGATGCGATGAGCGCGAAACTCACCGAAAACTTGCCTGGCATGCAGGTGGTGATGGCCCAGCCGATTTCCGACCGGGTGGATGAAATGGTCACCGGCGTGCGTTCCGACGTGGCGGTGAAAGTCTTCGGTGACGATCTGGCTGAACTGAAACGCCTGGCAGACGCCATTGCCGGGGTGGCGAACGACGTGAACGGTGCCCGCGATATTCGGGTCGAGCGTTTGACCGGCCAGCAATATTTGAATATTACCGTCGATAGGCAGGCCATTGCGCGCCACGGTTTGAATGCCTCGGACATTCACGATGTCATAGAAACCGCGATAGCCGGCAAGGTGGCTACCGAGATTTATCAAGGCGAACGGCGCTTTTCGGCGGCGGTGCGTTTGCCGGAGCGATTTCGTAACAATATCGGTGCCATCGATGCGTTGATGCTGACGTCTGCGAACGGTGCCCGCGTGCCGCTGGGCGATGTCAGCAATATCACCTTAAACGATGGTCCGGCCTTGATCAGCCGGGAAATGGGTAAGCGCCGGATTGTCGTGGGGATTAACGTGCGCGACCGGGATTTGGGCGGCTTCGTCGCCGAGCTGCAAAAAGCCGTGGCGGACAAAGTGCAATTGCCGGAAGGCTATTATCTGCAATGGGGCGGCCAATTTCAGAATATGGAACGGGCTTTGGGGCATTTGCAGATGATTATTCCGGTCACTATCGCGGCGATTTTCTTTTTGCTGTTTATGTTGTTTAAATCGCTGCGCTTTGCCGCGTTGATTATTCTAGTGCTGCCGTTTGCGTCGATTGGCGGCATCATCACGCTGTTTCTCAGCGGCGAATACCTTTCGGTACCGGCGTCGGTGGGATTCATCGCCTTATGGGGCATCGCGGTGCTGAACGGCGTGGTGTTGGTCTCGTATATTCGCTCCCAGCGCGAAAGCGGCCTGAGTCTGGAGTATGCGATACGCCGCGGTTGCGAACAACGTTTTCGGCCGGTGATGATGACCGCCACGGTGGCCTTGCTGGGTCTGGTGCCGTTTTTATTCGCCATCGGCCCAGGTTCGGAAGTGCAAAAACCCCTGGCTATCGTGGTGATCGGCGGCTTGATTAGTTCGACGCTGCTGACCTTGGTGGTATTGCCGGTGTTATACGGCTGGTTTGATGACCGTCCTGATGTTCATAAACCTTTTTCAATGAAGTAAATGATCCATTGTATGCATAGACATAGTTACTCGTGGCTGCTGTATGGCCTGTTAATGCTGCTCAGCGCCGCGATACAGGCGGCGGAGATTCAAGTAGCGGTTGACCGCAACCCGGTTGGCATTAACGAATCGTTTCAAATTACCTTTACCGCCAGCGAAGAGCCGGACGGCAATCCGGAGTTTGCGCCCTTGCAGGAGAATTTTGAAATTCTCAGTCAGCAGCGCAGCACCAGCTCCTCTTGGGTCAACGGCAAAAGTAGCCGGACTGAACAATGGATAGTCCGGGCGATGGCCAAACAAGCCGGCGAGTTGTTTATCCCGCCGATTGCCTTCGGTGCCGATAGCAGCAAGCCGTTAAAACTGGTCGTCAACGAAAATACCGCCGCTCCGCAAGGCAACGACGACATATTTCTGGACGTGACCGCCACGCCCGAGCAACCTTACGTGCAGTCGCAGGTGCTGTACACGCTGAAGTTGTTCCGCAAAGTACAGATTACCCAGGCCAGCCTTAGCGAGCCGGAAATTAAGGATGCGCTGGTCGAAAAGCTGGGCGAGGACAGCACCTACGCCACCCAAGTCAAGGGCGTGGATTACTGGGTGACCGAGCGCAAATATGCCATTTTTCCGCAACAGAGCGGGGTATTTACCATTGCGCCGCTGATTCTGAATGCCGAATACCTGAGCAATCAACGCCAACCGCGTTTCAACGGCTTCTTCAATCGGCCGGATACCGAAACTCGGCGGGTGGCTTCAAAAGCCATCACTTTAAACGTGCAAGCGGTGCCGGCCAGCTTTAAAGGCCCGAACTGGTTGAGCGCCGAGTCATTAACACTCAGCGAAGCTTGGTCCGACGCCGGCTTGCAAACCAAAGTGGGCGAACCCTTGACCCGCACGCTGACGCTGAGCGCGAAAGGCACCACGGTCGGCCAGTTGCCGGAGCTGCTCGATAAAACCGCTATCGACGGCATCAAAACCTATCCCGACCAACCGCTGCTGAAGGAAGATAAAGACAGCGACGGCTTAACCGCGCTGCGCGAGGAAAAAATCGCCTTCATCCCTTCCAAGCCCGGCGAATATACCTTGCCGGCGCTGGACATCGTTTGGTTCAACACCAAAACCCAAAAAATGGAAACCGCGCACCTGCCTAGCGTCAAGCTCACGGCCCTAGCCGGCAACACGGATGCCCAAAATTCCGCACAGCCCGCTACATCAAGCACGCCGCAAGAGCCGGTAACTAGCCCGATGACCACGTCGCCGATTACCGTGACCAACAGCAGCGACACCCGCTTTTGGCAAGCTGTATCGGCGACGTTGGCGCTGGGCTGGCTACTGACTATTGTTGTACTTTATCGCCGTCCTTCCGGCAAAGTGCCAACGAATAAGCCTGTTGAACGAGTGCCGGAAACTGCCATGGAAAAGACGCTGAAACGCGCTTGTTGGGAAAATAACCCGCAGGCCGCCAAACAGGCCTTGTTGCAATGGGGTAAGGCCGAGTTCGGCGCGGAAAGTTTGGGTGCAATTGCGGCGCATTGTCACGAGGCGCTGCGTGAAGAGATTTTGGCGCTGAATCGCTTGTTATATTCCGGCCAAAGTCAGGACTGGCAAGGCCGGAATCTTTGGCAGGTGTTTTCCACTAAACCGGCAGCGGTCAGCGGCAAAGGCAAAAGCGACGACGGTTTGGAGCCCTTGTTCAAGATTTAAGGTTCGATTCCTCAGCCGCGCCCGCTCAGATGCGCCAACGCCATGTACAAGGCAGCAATCGAGCGGGCTTCACTGCATTCGCCGCTGGCTAGCAAGGTATCGATACTATTCAAGGGCCAAGGCACCACTTGCAGCTCTTCGGGTTCGTCGCCGACTAGTTTTTCCGGATACAGGTCTTCAGCGAGAATAATATCTATCGTGTGTTCCAGATAGGCCGGCGCCAGCGATACACGATGCAAATGGTGTAATTTGGCCGCGCCGTAACCGATTTCTTCTTTCAACTCGCGATTAGCGGCGTCCAGCATATCCTCGCCGGCATCCAGCTTGCCTTTCGGTAACCCCAGCTCGTAACGATGGATGCCGGCGGCGTATTCCCGAACCAGCAGCACAGTATCTGCATCCAGCATCGGCACCACCAGCACCGCGCCGTGCGAGGCGCTACGGGCCAGTCGTTCGTATTGGCGGCGCTCGCCGTTACTAAACTCCAGGTCCAGCGCTTCGATGCAGAATTGTCGGGTTTGGGCGATGACGGTTTGTTTGAGGATTTTTGGTCTGTTGGGCATCGGCTCAGGGTCTACAGCTTGGTTGTTGGTTGGGTTGCTGACGCGGGTTTGCTTTCAATGCCAAGATCGGCGTGAAAGTACTTTCAACTATTCGCTAACTTAAAAAAACCAACCACGCTTTGCAGTTGTTCGGCTTGGCCGTTCAATTCCTCGGCGGTTGCGGCCATTTCTTCCGAGGCGGCCGCGTTTTGTTGCGTCACTCTATCCAACTGCCGCATGGCCTCGCTGATTTGTTTGATACCGCTGGCTTGTTCTGCTGACGCGGCATTGATCTCTTGGACCAGATCTGCTGTTTTCACGATGTCCGGCAGCACATGGCCGATGAGCACCCCGGCTTTTTCCGCAATCGAGACGCTGTTGGACGCCAACTCGTTGATTTCCGCCGCCGTTGTGCGGCTGCTTTCCGCCAATTTACGGACTTCCGCCGCCACCACCGCAAAACCTTTACCGTGTTCGCCGGCCGAGGCGGCCTCGATTGCCGCGTTTAAGGACAATAAATTGGTTTTGTAGGCAATGTCTTCGATCAGCCCAATTTTTTTGGCGATATGTTTCATGGCATTGACGGTTTCGATTACCGCTTCGCCGCCTTGCTTGGCCTCGCTGGCGGATTTGCCGGCCATCTGTTCGGTGACATGAGCATTTTCGGTATTTTGTTGCACCGAGGCGCTGAGTTGTTCGATGGAACTGGTGGTTTCTTCGACACTGGCCGCCTGCTCGGTGGTGGCTTGGCTGATCGATTGCGCGGTTGCGCTGACTTCCTTGGAGGCCGAACTTAACACGTCGGCATTACCCAGAACTTGCTGGACAACGTTACTAAGCTGATCGCGCATGCCTTTTAAATCGTACAACAAACTGCCGGTGTCGCCTTCCCGCAGCTCTATCGCCACGGAAAGGTCGCCGGCGGCCATGGTATTCACCGCTTCGGCAGCATAGCCGGGTTCTCCGCCAAGCTGGGTCATTAAGCTTTTGGTGATCAGATAGCCGGCAACGCCGCCAATCAGTACGGAAACTAGCGCCAGCGTGGTAATCAAATTCACGCTTTGATTGACCGTTTCCTTGGCTTCTAATCCGGATTGTTTCATTAGCTTGGTTTGGAAATCAATTAGCGCGTCTACCGAATCTATATACTCGGTTTGCAACTTCCTGACTTGGGACAGTAGAAAATCCGCCGCTTCCGCTTGCTTGCCATCGCCGGCCAGTTTGATGAACTGATCCTGGGCATTTACGTAAGGTGTCCGGGCGTCCAACACTTTTTTGAGTGCGGCTTTACCTTCCGCGCTGCTAATAGTCTCGTCGAGTTTATCCAGGTTTTCCTTGATAGCTCGCCGTGCGTCTTGAATGCGGGCCAGTTCCTTATCGATGGTGGCGCGGTCTTTGATAATCAGGGTATTGCGCATCGAGCGGGCAATTACGTTGATGTTGCCGATGACGTCGTTGGCCCAGACCGTTTTCGGAAATTTATCGTTGACCATGTTGTCGATGTTGGACAATAGGTCGTTCATGCTGTTGATGCTGATGCCGGCAATCATGGTCAGCAGCAGCAAGACTCCGCTAAAACCCAAGCCTAAACGGGTTCTCACTTTCATGGTGCTCATGAATTTAACTCCTTTCGACGGTTGATGCCGTGACAGAACAGATATAAAAGCTTTTAATCCTTTTTCTAATAGACATCAAGCCTAGCTGAACTTAGGGATTTTCCGGTTAGAATAAAAAACTAATTTAGGCCGTGTTTGGGAATGACAAGCGCTATTGAATGAAAGGGATAAACTAAAATGCTCGACTGGAAACAAATCGATACCGTACTGCTGGACATGGACGGCACTTTGCTGGATTTGAATTTCGATAATCATTTTTGGCAGGAGTTTGTACCCTTGCGCTTTGCCGAACTGCATAGTCTAACGCTTGAGGACGCCAAACAGCAGTTGGCGCCGCGTTTCAAGGCCATGGAAGGCAAGTTGGAATGGTATTGCCTGGATTATTGGACCCAGGAATTGGCTTTGAATATCGCCGAATTGAAGCAGGAGTTGGCCGGTTTGATTGCGGTGCATCCACATGTCACCGAGTTTCTCGATGCGGCGCGAGCCAGCGGCAAGCGGCTATTGCTGGTGACGAACGCGCACCGCGACAGCTTGAATCTGAAAATGGAAAAAACCTGTCTGCATGGGTTTTTCGACGAAATCGTGTCGTCGCACGATTTTGGTTTTGCCAAGGAGCAGCAAGGTTTTTGGCAGATCCTGCAAGACCAGCATCTGTTTGCAAAGGATAGAACGCTACTGGTAGACGATAGCGTTGCGGTACTGGCGTCCGCCCGGACGTTCGGCATTGCTCATCTGGTGTCGATCAGCAAGCCGGATAGCCGACGGCCGGTTAAGCAGGTTGCTGAGTTTGCGGCGGTGGAGGATTTTCGGGCGTTGATGCCTGGTTTGTAGCAGGTGCTGGACGCGCCGGCCTATGCTCTCTGGGTTTGTGCTCCGAGCGCGGCGGGCGTTTGTCGCGCGGCATGACCCGTTCGCGCGGCTCGCGGCGTTGGGGCTTGATCACTTCTTCCACCATCAATTCCGGCGTGATGCTTTGCACCGGCACTTTCTCACCGATGTAATCCTCGATGTCCGGCATCGAGTACGCATATTCTTCGCAAATAAAACTGATCGCCTCGCCGCTGGCGCCGAAACGGGCAGTACGGCCAATCCGATGTACATAATCTTCGACGTCTTGCGGCAAGTCGTAGTTGAACACGTGAGATACGTCCGGAATATGCAGGCCGCGCGCCGCCACGTCGGTAGCGATCAGCAGCGTGACCCGGTTTTCCTGGAAGTCGTTAAGCAGGCGCTGGCGCTTTTCCTGGGGCACGTCGCCGCTGAGCATAGCCACTTTATGGCCGTTGGCAGCCAGGTAATCGTCGAGCTGCTCGGCGCAGCGTTTGGTGTTGACGAAAACGATGCTGCGCTGCGGTTGGTGATGTTTCAGCAAGCCCAGTAAGAGCGGGATTTTTTGCTCATTGGCCGGACAATAAGCCACCTGATTGATGGCCTTGGAGGTCACTTCCTCGGATTCGATACGAATCAGCACCGGATTGTTCATGTGCTCGTAAGCCAGTTCGGTGACTTTATAAGACAGTGTGGCCGAAAACAGCATGTTCAAACGTTTTTCCGCCGGCGGCATGCGGCGCAGCAGGAAGCGGATGTCTTTAATAAAGCCCAAATCGAACATGCGGTCGGCTTCGTCCATCACGGTGACCTGGATGTTATCCAAAGTGAAGGCGCCTTGCCGGTAAAAATCGATAATGCGGCCCGGTGTGCCGATAATAATGTCGACATTGCCTTTGATTTTATCCAACTGCTTTTGATAGTCGGTACCGCCGTAGATCAATGCAAATTTCAGATTCAGATACTTGCTGAGAGCCACCGCGTCTTTGTGAATCTGGATCGCCAGCTCGCGGGTTGGAGCGAGAATCAGCGCGCGCGGGTTCTTGATTTTTTCGCTTTCGTCGTTGATCAGGTGCTGAAAAGTCGCCAGCAAAAATGTGGCAGTTTTGCCGGTGCCGGTTTGGGCTTGGCCGGCAATGTCCTTGCCGCGTAAAGACAAGGGCAAGGATTTATCCTGAATGGGTGTGCAGTTGATGAATCCTGCTTCTTTCAGACCTTTAATGATGGAGTCGGACAGCTCCAAATTGCTAAAACGTGTTTCCGTCAAATGTGTTTTCTTCATAGCCCGATAGAATAAACTAAAAAGCCGCGCGGTTGAAATCGATTGACAATTAAAGCGCCGCGAAACTATAGTCTTGACTTTGTAAACTAATGGAGAATGGCGTGAGCGACCTAGTCCTTCATGTATCAGACGCTGATTTTAATGAAACTGTGTTGAAAGCCGGTGCGCCGGTGTTGGTCGATTATTGGGCAGAATGGTGTGGTCCATGCAAAATGATTGCCCCGGTTTTGGATGAAATTGCATCCGAATATCAAGGCAAACTCACTGTTGCCAAGCTGAATATCGACGAAAACCCCAAAACCCCGCAGCACTACGGTGTGCGCGGCATCCCGACCTTGATGCTTTTTAAAGGCGGTGAAGTGGAAGCGACTAAAGTTGGCGCCTTAACCAAATCCCAATTGGCTGCGTTTATCGATAGCAACATATAAATCAAGCCGAATAACCGGATTTATTAAAAATGTTTTTGATAAGTCCGGTTATTGCGCTAGAATTTTCCCCGCTTGCTTCTTCGCATTCTGAACGTCCTTAACAAATCCAACAACTACCTGCCGCTGTAAACAGCACTCTGCTGTTTTGCATTTCTTTCATTTCCCTTAATCAACATGAATCTTACCGAGTTAAAACTTAAACAAGCCACTGAAATTATTGCAATCGCTGAATCCTTGGGTCTCGAAAACATCGACAGAGCCCGAAAGCAGGAATTGATTTTTGCGATTTTGAAGAAACAGGCGAAGAGTGGGGAAGATATTTTTGGCGATGGGGTTTTGGAGATATTGGCGGATGGATTCGGTTTTTTAAGAACACCGGGTTGCTCCTATTTGGCGGGCCCCGACGACATTTATGTATCGCCCAGCCAGATCAGACGTTTCGGTTTACGCACCGGTGACACCGTTAGCGGCAAAATCCGCCCGCCGAAGGAAGGCGAACGCTACTTCGCGATGTTGAAGGTCGAAAGCATCAACTTCGAATCGCCAGAACAATCCAAAAACAAAATCTCCTTTTCCAACCTGACACCGCTGTTTGCCAATAAACGTTTCCGTTTGGAGCAAGGCAACGGCACCAGTGAAGATTTAACCGCCCGTATCATCGACTTGATCGCCCCTATCGGTAAAGGCCAGCGTGGCTTGATCGTTTCGCCGCCGAAAGCCGGTAAAACCATGATTATGCAAAGCATCGCCCATGCGATTGCCGAGAACAATCCCGAGTGTTATCTGATCGTGCTCTTGATCGACGAGCGCCCGGAAGAGGTGACTGAGATGGAGCGTTGCGTGCGTGGCGAAGTGGTTTCCAGTACCTTCGACGAACCCGCTACCCGTCACGTGCAAGTGGCGGATATGGTCATCGAAAAAGCCCGGCGCATGGTTGAACACAAGCACGACGTGGTTATCCTGTTAGACTCGATTACCCGTCTGGCCCGTGCTTACAACATGGTGGTACCGTCTTCCGGCAAACTGTTGTCCGGTGGTGTCGACGCTAATGCGCTGGAAAAACCCAAACGTTTTTTCGGTGCGGCGCGGAATATCGAAGAAGGCGGCAGTTTGACGATTATCGCTACCGCGCTGGTGGAAACCGGCTCGAGGATGGACGAGGTGATCTTCGAAGAGTTTAAAGGCACCGGTAACATGGAACTGCATCTGGAGCGGAAAATCGCTGAAAAACGTATCTATCCGGCGATTAACATCAACCGCTCCGGCACGCGCCGCGAAGAATATCTGGTCGATCCGGACGAACTGCAAAAAACCTGGATTTTGCGCAAAATCCTGCAGCCAATGGACGAGTTGGCGGCATCCGAGTTTTTGCTGGGCAAACTCAAGGACTTTAAAACCAACGCTGCATTTTTCGATTCGATGAAGCGCTGAGCGCAAAACCTCTGTACCGACGAGCGCTACAGCGCTCGTCACAAACTCGTCAAACATCCCCACCGCTGTTTTTCTCTTTTTTGTCATAAAACACAGAAGCCTAGACTCATTCTGATGTGCAGCCAGCAGCGCGCCAGCACATTTGATGGTTATCGATGCGATTAATTTTGTTATATTGCGCGACGACCTTAAACGAGGAGTATGGCCTTGCGAACAACCAGCAAATTTTTTATGCAATTCGTCCGATTAGCCGGCCCTTTCTGGTGCTCGGAAAATAAGACGACCATTCGGACCTTATCGGCGTTTTTGGTCGCGTTAACAGTGGCGCAAATTGCGGTCTCGGTCATTATTACCGAATGGAGCGCGGATTTATTCGATGCCTTGGAGCAGCGCTCTATGTCGAGGCTGTTTACCCAAGTTGGGTTGATCGTCTTGATTTTTATCGCGAATATGGCAATCACGGCGACCCATTTGGTCGTCAAACGCCGCTTGCAACTGAGCTGGCGGGGCTGGTTAACCGATAAATTGATCGGGCAATGGATGCGCGACGGCCGGCATTATCTGGTTACCCACTTACCGGGTCAGCACGATAATCCTGACGGACGCATCGCCGAAGATGTCCGCATTTCCACTGAATACGCAATCGATCTGTTACACACTTTCTTTTACTGCGTACTGTTGTTGACCAGTTTTACCGAGATCCTGTGGACCTTGTCGGGGACCGTTACGGTAAATCTAGGTTTGGTCGAAATCCCGGTTCAAGGCCATTTGGTCTGGTTGGCGTTGATTTACGCCGCTAGCGCATCCAC
This sequence comes from Methylomonas sp. Kb3, assembly GCF_002834115.1. Lineage (NCBI taxonomy): Bacteria > Pseudomonadati > Pseudomonadota > Gammaproteobacteria > Methylococcales > Methylococcaceae > Methylomonas > Methylomonas sp. Kb3. Next base: position 59,722 of record NZ_PIZT01000065.1, read on the forward strand.
GCTGGGTTGGTGGATAGGTAAGCCGCTCACTATGGCTACCGACAATAGACAGACCGTGGAAGCCAATTTCCGCTTCGCGCTGGTCAAAGCCCGGGAGAATGCGCAAGCCATTGCCTTGATCCACGGTGAGCGCCATGAGAATCCGCATTTTCATCATTTATTCGGAAACATTGTCGATGCCTGGAATCAGCAAACCCATGCCTGGCAGCGGATCACCATGTTCAGTTCCGGTTATTCGATATTGTCCATGGCATTTCCTATCTTGGTGTCGGCGCCGCGCTTTATTCTGGGTACGATCAGCCTGGGAGCGTTGATGCAATCCGCGCAGGCTTTCCAGCAAATGGTCGCGGCTTTGTCCTGGCCGGTTGACAATATGGGTAAGGTTGCGGAATGGCGGGCCTCTGTCGAGCGAGTTTTGGGATTGAGCAAGGCCCTGGAGCAATTGGAACGCGAAATAGCCAAGCCTGACCCCTATCGGATTCGCTTGGTGAAAAGCGACAAATCCGTATTGGCGTTTCGCGATTTATGCATTTCGCGTTTGGACAGAATCGTCTGCGTGTCCACTCTCAATGAAGAAATCAAGGCCGGAGAGCGGGTGTTGATTGCTGGCAATGCGTTTTCCGGTAACAAGCTGTTCAAAGCTATAGCAGGTCTGTGGCCATGGGGCGAAGGCATAATTGAATTGCCGGATGATGAAACCATGTTCTTTATGCCGCCGCGTCCTTATCTGCCTACCGGTACCTTGCGCGCGTCGATTTGCTACCCATCCAACCCCTCCACTTTCGATCAGCAGATACTTGAAAATGCCCTTCAACTGGCCGGAGTGAAAGAGTTGGAGGAACAGCTCGACCAGGTTGCCGATTGGGAGAAGAATCTTGAGCGCGAACAACAACAACGCTTGGGCTTGGTGCGGCTGTTGTTGCACAAACCCAAATGGATATTGATGCAGGAAGCCTTTGATTCGCTCGACCCTGAAAGCGAAGTGGACATGGTCAATCTAATCCATAAAAGGCTCACGGATTCCGCTGTCCTGACCATCACCAAGGTGCCCAATATACAGGCTTTGTACAAGCGGCGGATTACGCTCTGCTAACGGGAAACGTGCTCTAAGGCGCTTTGTTACAGGGGCTATCCGAATGTCTGCCAAAAAACTGCGCGGGGTCAATCTGGGCGGATGGTTGGTTTTAGAAAAATGGATGACGCCCAGTTTGTTTGCCGGGTTGAATGCCAGGGACGAGACCAGTTGGTGCGTCGAATTGGGCCGCGAAGCCGAAACCCGTTTGCAGCAACATTGGCAAACCTTCATCACCCGCGCCGACTTTGCCTGGTTGGCGCAAGTCGGGATCAATGCGGTACGCATCCCGGTTGGCTATTGGCTGTTTGCAGCCGATTATCCCTATCATCATAGTTTCGGCGCCGTGCGATTTCCTTTTGTCGGCGGCGGCATGGAGGTACTTGACCGGGCTTTCGATTGGGCTGAAGAATTTGGCTTAAAGGTCGTTGTCGATCTCCATGCCGCGCCCGGCTGTCAGAACGGTTTCGATAATGGCGGCATCCAGGACGTTTGCGAGTGGCATACTCAAAACAGCTATATCGACTATTCCCTGGAGACCCTGGAGCGATTGGCCCAGCGTTACGGCAAACGCGCGGCATTGCACGGAATTGAGATCTTAAACGAGCCGCGCTGGGATGTGGATACTGAACTGTTGAAACGTTACACCGAAGCCGCTTATTGGCGCATTCGCCGCCATTGTCCGGCTGAACAGGTGGCGGTGATATTTCATGATGGTTTCCGGTCGTTTCGCGAATACGCCGGTTTTTTACAGTCGCCCGAGCATGGCAATGTGATCTTTGACATACACCGTTATCAATGTTTTGTGCAGGACGATATCGACAGGGATATTTATCAGCATTTGCAAAAAGTGGTTTGCGATTGGAAAGCAGAAGCTGACGAGATTATCAGCGGCCTGAGTTTGCCGACCTACGTCGGCGAATGGAGTTTGGGGTTGGATGCAAAACTGGCGGCGCTTTGGGCCGAGGGGCTTTTCGATCATGTCCATACGGAAATGGACGACATGCAGTTCGATATCGCTTGTCGCGGCTACGCGGCCGCCCAACTGGCCGTGTTCGAAAAGTATCTGGGCTGGTTTTTCTGGAGTTATAAAACCGAGAATATGCCGCAATGGAATTTTCGGGAATGCGTCGAGCGTGGCTGGTTACCGGGTAAGTATGCTTGACGCTTGGGGCTATTGCTAAAATATTTGGTATTTTAAGTGGGGGATTTGCGTTCTGGAACGTCTTACTATTAACAGCATCATAGCAATCATGCCGCATGGGTATGCTTTAGCCGATAATGATGATTAGGTGTAATATGAAAACAAGACGATCTCGAACCAAATTGGACAAAATGTCGCCGGAAGCCTTGGATGCCTGCTTCCCGTCTGCGCGCTATTTTCAAGTTCACTTCGAATATCTGCATGAAACCATCAATGAACTGAAACAGCAGCTTACTCAGTCCAACCAGCAAATTGCCGAACTGCAACAGCAGCTGCAAGCCCAGTCATTGGCCGAAATGCCAACGGTAAATTATGCTGCCGAGACAAAGTCCACGGGTAATTTGCGTCAGTCTTAACAGCCCTAAGGTTGCTTTAGATAGCCGTCACTGTTCTTTTCGACCCAGCGTGTTTGTCCGGATTCCAAGGTTTCCCGTTTCCAGAACGGTGCCTGGCTTTTCAAGTTTTCCATAATGAAGCGGCTGGCGTCAAAAGCGTCGCCGCGATGCGCGGACCACACTGCCACCAGCACCAGCGTATCGTTGGGCCATACCTGGCCGATGCGATGGATCAGCAGCACGTCTAATAACTGCCACTGACTTTGGGCTTGTTCGACAATACGCTGTAATTGCTTTTCGGTCATCCCTGGATAATGCTCCAGGTACATACCGCGTACCTCGTCGCCTTCATTGAAGTCGCGCATGCTGCCAACGAAAACGCCGGTGGCGCCGTATTTGCCGGCCATGTCGACCGCCTGAGCTTGAAAATCGGCCAGTTCTTGCCAGGGGTCGAAAATCTCGGCGCTAAGTTTGATGGTACTCATTTCAACCTCCGGTCACCGGTGGAAAAAACGCCACGTCGTCGCCGTCGCTAACTTCGGCATCCAGACCGACATACTCCATATTGATCGACGCCAATACCGTGCCCGGCATGTCCATGTGCGGATTAGCGCGATGCCAGACCTCTAGCACTGTCAACGGCGCATCGATTGTCAGCTCGTCGTAGCTGCGGCCGATGCGATCCTTCAAGCTTGCAAAGTAAAGCACTTTAATCGACATCTTTATTCACCCGGTAATACAATGCTTGGCTGATTCCACTTGCCTAGTATGCCATGTCCCATTCGCCGCTCACTCATTTTAATGCCGCCGGAGAAGCCCATATGGTGGATGTCGGGGATAAGGCCATCACCCAACGTCAGGCGGTTTGCGAGGGGTACATAGAGATGCAGCCGGAAACCTTGGCGTTGATTGTGTCCGGCACCCACAAGAAGGGCGACGTACTGGGCATCGCCCGCATTGCCGGCATCATGGCCAGTAAAAAAACCGCCGATCTGATTCCGCTCTGCCACCCGTTGCCGATCAGTCATGTCGAGCTTAGCCTGCAAGCCCAAACCGACTTGAGTCGGGTCTATTGTCAAACCACAGTGAAGACTACCGGCCAAACCGGCGTGGAAATGGAAGCCCTCACCGCGACCCAGATTGCCTTGCTGACCATTTACGATATGTGCAAAGCCGTGGACCGCGGCATGACGATTCAAGGGGTGCGTTTGCTGGAAAAAAGCGGCGGCAAATCCGGGCACTGGCGCCGGGACGACGCTTAAATCAAGCCTTGCCGCTTACTCGTCGGCCTTCTTGTCAGGCGGGCGGTTGATGATTTTTTCGTCTATGGCTTTGTGTAGCAAACGAATCAGCTCCGCCGAGCCATCTTCGCCAAACTCCAAGTCTTCCGGTTTTGTCAGGCTGGCGTTGACGGTTAAGCCACGCCGCTCTTCTTTCAACTTGATGGTGTATTCGGCTTCGTCGTAATCATTATTCAATAAAGCGCGCAACAAGCCGACATCTTTGCCGCTGGTGTCGGGGTCATAACGCACCTGAAAGCGTTGATCTTCCTGGCTTTTATCCAGCACTTCGATATTGCTGATTTTCAATGCCGTGGCGACCATTTCCCAAGCCCGGTCGGGGCGGGTTTTCAAGGTAAGCACAGGCTTGCCCCCTTCGTCGGTAAACGCCATCAAATCGGCCAAAGCCGACTTAGGCTTTAAATCGTCGGCAGCCACTGCCGGCTGCGGATTGGTATGTTCTATCGGTAAAACCGGCGGCAGTTCCAGGTGGTGGGTATCACGGTATTTGTCCGGCGCATCCGCGCAAGCCGTCAGCAACAGGCAAGGCAGGCTGTAAGTCAGCGTTCTTAACAACATAAGGCTCACTCGCAAAAAAAGCGTCTATGTTCCAGCACCGGGAAAGACAGGCGGGTTTTTTCCAGGCGGCTTTTATCGACTTCGGCGCTGACAAAGCCAGGGCCGGTTTTGTAACAATCCAGTACCACGCCCCAAGGATCGATCACCATGCTGTGGCCGTAGGTTTGCCGGCCATTCATATGAAAGCCGCCTTGGTTTGGCGCGATGACGTAGCAGAGGTTTTCGATGGCGCGGGCCCGCAACAATACTTCCCAGTGCGCGGCGCCGGTTTTGGCGGTAAACGCGGAAGGGATCACCAATATATCCAGGCCTTGCCGGGTCATCGGCCGGAAAAATTCCGGAAAGCGTAAGTCGTAGCAAACCGCCACACCCAGCCGGCCGAACGGCGTATCGATCACGCAGGAGGCGTCGCCGGCTTCGACGGAGTCGGATTCGCGGTATTCCTCGGCGGTATCCGGCACGCTGACGTCGAATAAATGCACTTTGTCGTAGCGGGCGACTCGCTCGCCCTGCTCGTTGTAGATCAAACAAGCCGCGCGGACTTTATTGGCGGCGGTGGCCTGCATCGGCATCGTGCCGCCTATCACCCATATGCCGTATTTTTTGGCTATGGCGGCCAGAAAATCCTGAATCGGGCCGTTTCCATCCTGCTCGCTGACTTTAACCTTGTCGTATTCGTTCATACCCATGATGGCAAAGTTTTCCGGCAAGGCTACCAGTTTCGCACCGGCTTTCACGGCTTCGGCGATCTGTTTCTCGGCTTCAAGCAAATTGGCGCTGACTTGCGGTCCGGAGGCCATCTGGATGGCGGCACATATGGTCATGAGGTGTCCCTGATTTTAATTGTTTTCTATAGTTTTAACTGTTGGGGAGCCGTTTATTCGGCAGAGCCGTTCATTTGCTCAGCGACTCCAGCCAGCCGCCGGTTAAGCCGCGCCAAGCCTTTTGCACCAAGCCGTCTTGATCGTGTAACGGCGTGACCTCGACATTGCCCCAGGGCCCGGCGAGTTTGTATTGCGAGCCGAAAAAATAACCTTCTTTGTAATCGTCAGTCACCACTTGGGTAATGACGGCAGCGATACCGCCCACGATTGTACCAGCAATCGGCACCGCCCCGGAACTCTTGGGCACGACGGCAACGCGGTGGTCCATGGTCTTTTTTACTAGGTCGGCGGTCCCGGCTATGCTGAGTTTCGCCGATACCGCGTCGATTAATAAATTGTCGGTATAGGCTAAGCCGTTGCTGATTTTGAAGTCGCCGGTAATCTGATCAAAGGCCAAGCCCTGGCGGTAGACGTCGGTAAAATCCAGGCTCAAGCGCTTGGCCCATTGTTCCATCGCGATCAAGCCCAGCAAGCGGCCAAAGCCCGGCTCGATGCTGGAAATGCGGCCGTCACTGAACTTCAGCTGCATTTGCCCGGTCAGGTTGGCCGCTGAAAATTGCTGCGGGGCGCCGCGCCAGCCGCCGTTGAAATTGATTTCGGCGTGTGTGCCTCTCAAGTCGTCGGTAAAACCTAGCTGCGACAGAAACAAGCCGAAACCGTTCATGTTCAGTTTGCCGGTTAATTGCGTCGAACTGCCACCGACCAGTTTGATCCAGTCCGCACTGAAATCTATCGTACCGGCCACGCTGGCCAGTTGCACGTGTTTGAAATGAATGCCGTTGATCAGCCGCTCGGTATTCAGCTTCAAGCTACCCAAATCCACGCCGCGCCATAGCAGTTGTTTGCTGTCGATCTCGATCAAGGGCAAGTCGGTAACGACGTCTTCTGCCGCGTCGAAATTCAGGCTATCCATCGCCGACAAATTCAGATAATCCATTTGCAGCTTGATGATGTTGGTGCCGCCGCGCTGGTCGGGGATCGTCAATTTGCCGCGTGCCATCGCGCTGTCCAACGTGGCTTGCCAAGCTTGATTGATATGCTGCAACCGGCATTTTAGCGCGCCGATGTTCTGGCCTTGCCAGATCAGTTGCTCGGTATCCAGAATAACTTCTTTTAACGCCGGCAAACGTTGCTGGGTTTCGTTGTCGGAGAATGCGGCAAGCGCGTCGGACAATTTGAATTGCGGCTGCTTGATTTCCAGCTTCAACCCTGCCGGTTCGTAAAAGTCCGCCGAGTTCCGGCCGAACACTATATGCCCGGAATGGAGTTGATTTTGTTTGCCGTCGATCAACAGCGCAGCGTTCAACTCCTTGCCGTAAGTAATTTTTAGTGGCAAGTATGGGCTGTTGTTAAAAATAAAGCTTAGATTCAATGCTTGCTCTTGATCGGCCGATTTGGCTAGAGCATCCTGGGTGTTGATCGTTACGCCCTGTAAGTTGCTGTTAATGCTCAGGGTGGACGGCTTAGCCGCATCGTAAGGCAGCGTCAATACGGTTTGATAATTCAAGCTGCCGTCGGCAACCTGGTTTTTCAGGAAACTGAATTGCTTTTCCAGGCGCTGGATGTCGGTGGTACCGTCTATCAGGATTTGCGTGGCGCTGGCATCGCTTTGCAGGATGGCATGTATCGGATAACCCAGGGTATTGCCTTCCAGGCGGTTGCTGCTGACCCGGTCTTCGGTAAAACGCAGCACGCCGCTGATGTCGTTGACGGCCAGATCGACGGGTTTGACCAGCAAGCGGGCCTTATCCAGATGCGCATCGACTTTGACGGTGGTCGGCAGCGTTTCGTAGTAAGCAATTTTCAGATCCAGATCGACCTGAGTATGGCCATCCGGGGCCAACACTTTAGCCAGCGGATCGATTTTGGCGCGTAACGGGGTTTTTTGCAGATACTGCAAGCTTTGCGGCAGCTTGCTCTGCACCTGGCCTAACACGTAAACATAATCGCTATTGGCCAGGTCAGGAATTGAAACCACGGCTTGATTGATGTCGACATTTTCGCTATGGCCGCCGTTAATCGCCACGTTCAGATCCGCACCGAGGAATTGCACATCGGCATGCACCGCACGCAAATGCGGCCACAGGGCGTTGAACTGAATTTCGCCGTCGTCTATCTCAAACACTACTTCAAATAGGCCGGGACCGTTAGTGAACGGGAAGTCCGCTAATCTTCCGTTCAAGCGCATTTCGCCCTTGTCGATATGCCCGCCGATAAAAGCATCGTCCAGCCAGGCTACCGCATCCTTGCCCATGATTTTGGCCGGCAGGTATTGCGGTACGTTACTGATGTCTTTGAAATTGTCAAAACGAGTGCGCATATCAATGACAGCGCTGTCGTCATTCTTGGGGATGCTGAGTTGCAGATGGGTCTGCGTGTGGAAGGCTGCGCTGTCCAGTTGCAGATTTTCGCTGGCGATTTGCCAGTCGCTGTCGGTTTGCCGCCAGTTGATTTGGCCTTGTAAACGCGGGACGTCCAGGCTACTCCTAAACATTTGCGGCGCATTGAATTTGGCGTTTGTACTGTCGAATATCAGTTGCCCGCCCTGGTCACCGGCAATGATCGAGCCGCTTAGCTCTTGTAATTGCGGCACGTCGCCTTGCGCATCGTTGCCCAGTTGGCTGAAATGGCCGTTGAGCGCATAGCGTTGCTGATTGCTCTCAGCGTAAAACGACAGATCGCGCAAAGTGCCGCGTGGATTGAGTGACAGCCATTTAGCCCAATCGGTTTGCTCTGCCGGTAGAAACGGCGGAATCAAATGCATCAAGGCTTGCAAATTCAACTGTTTGATCACGCCGCTGAGGTTGCCTTGCGCATCTTGCTGTAGATAGAGCTCGGCATCCCGCCAGCGCTGATGATTGGCGAAAACGTTGACGTCGTAGGCACTCCAACGTTGCCGGCCGTTTTGCTCGGTCCAGGCCAGATTGCCTTCAAAGGTATCGAGTTGCAGCGGTTTGCCTTGCTGTCTGCCGAGTTTAATCTGTTGGCCTTGCAGATAACCGCTAACTTGGTAAGGCATCGAGTCGCGCCATTGGCTCCAGATCCGCATATCGCCCGAGCCGGATTCCAAATGCAAACCCAGCGGTAAATCCTCGATCAGCCAAGCCGGCCCTTGCAGATTGCTGCCTTCCACATAAATTTGGCCGTTGATGCCATTGGCCTGAAAGATATTGCCGTCAAGCCGGGCGGAAATGCGCAAGTTATCGCCGTATTGCTCCGGTAAACTGCTAACTAGATGGATCTCGTGGCTTTGATCCAGATAGTGGTTTTTGATCAGCAAATCGAAGTGTTCGACAGTCACCGGCGGCCGATGCCGCTTCAGATCCTGCCACGTCACCTGGCTTTGCAGGATCTCGTATTTGCCGCCTTGTAACAGCCACAGCGGTTGTCCGTCGCTGCTTTGCAGGCCTTTGATGCTGAGGCTGCCGTCCTCATTACGCAGAATATCCAGTTTGGCGCCCACCAGCGTCACCCAACCGGCGGCCATAGGGTCCTGGGTCAATAGCCATTCCAGTAAATCGATGCCGATCCGCACTTCTTGCAAACGGATAGCCGGCTTCGCCCGGGCTTCGGCGCCTTCGATAGCGATTTCCCGCAACAATAATTCCGGGCTGAAGCCGCGCATATTCGCGCCCAGTTTGCCGATATGCAGCGGAATGCCGGTGGTCTCGCGGACTTTTTGTTCCAGCGTGATGCGGTAATCGGCAATGTCGATCAAAAAAACCCGTACCGCGCTCAAGAGGAGGGCAATCGTGATCAGCGACCAGAACAACAGGTGTCGGGTAGCCCGGGTAACGTGGTGAATAACCAAAATAGCCGCCTATAACAACACCACGTCGTAGTGCTCCTGGTTATATTCGGCTTCGGCGCGGATTTTAATACCGACTTTCAAGAACATTTCCAGCTCTGCCAGCATATCGGCTTCTTCGTCGAGCAGCATTTCCACGACCTGTTCGGAAGCCAGTACCAGGATTTGCTGGACATTGTATTGCCTGACCACGCGAATGATTTCCCGAAAAATTTCCAGGCAGATCGATTCGGCGGTTTTCAAGACGCCGCGACCGCCGCAGGTCGAGCAAGGCTCGCAGAGGATATGTTCCAAACTCTCGCGGGTACGTTTGCGGGTCATTTCCACCAGACCCAACGCGGAGACTTCGGTGATTTTGGTCTTGGCGTGATCCTTGTCCAGGTTGCGCTGCAAGGCCTGCAACACCTGCTTCTTGTGGTCCTCACTCTGCATATCGATGAAATCGATGATGATGATGCCGCCCAAATTCCGTAGCCGCAATTGCCGGGAAATGGTCTGGGCCGCTTCCAGATTGGTCTTGAAGATGGTTTCTTCCAGATTGCGACCGCCGACGTAGCCGCCGGTATTGACGTCAACGGTGGTCATCGACTCGGTCTGATCGAATACCAGATGGCCGCCGGATTTGAGTTTAACCTTGCGGTCCAAGGCCTTGCTGATTTCGTCTTCCACGTTGTAAATATCGAACACCGGCCGCTCGCCCGAATAATGCTCGATCACAGAAACGATTTCCGGCACGAAGGTTTCGGCGAATTCGACCAAGCGTAGAAAGGTTTCCTTGGAATCGACGCGGATTTTTTCGATGCCGTCCTTGTACAAATCCCGCAAGGTGCGGATGCTGAGCGGCAGGTCTTCATGGATCAGGGTTTTGACTTTGGCCTTGCTGCTTTTTTCCAGGATGGATTCCCAGAGTTTGTGCAAAAAAGTCATGTCGGAATACAAAATCACGTCTTCCACACATTCGGCGGCGGTGCGAGCGATGAAGCCGCCCGGCACCTGGTGTTTCAGCTGATAGGCTTCGATGCAAGCCCGCAAGCGGGTGCGTTCGGATTCGCATTCGATACGTTGCGAGACGCCGGAGTTACCGGCATAGGGCATGTAAACTTGGTAGCGGGAGGGGATGGAAATATCGGTGGTCAACCGCGCCCCTTTGTTGCCGAGCGGATCTTTGGTGACTTGCACCACCAATTTTTGGCCTTCCTTTAAATAGTGTTCGATATTTTCCGAGGCTCTTTCGGCCAGTTCCTTGCTGCTGAAATCGGAGAGATGCAAAAACGCCGCCTTTTCCAAACCAATATCCACAAAAGCCGCCTGCATGCCCGGCAACACCCGGCACACTTCGCCTTTGTAAATGTTACCGACCAAACCTTTTTGCCGGACCCGTTCGATAATCAGCTCTTGCAGGACGCCGTTTTCGATCACCGCGACTCGGGTTTCCGGCGGCGTGACGTTGATTAATATTTCTTCGCTCATTGGATGATGTCTATGCCTGCTAGGCTTAATAATTGCGCGGTTTCGAAGAGCGGTAAGCCCATTACTCCGGAAAAACTGCCGGTGATCGATTCGATAAATACGCTGGCCAAGCCTTGAATCGCATAGGCGCCAGCCTTGTCGTGAGGTTCCCCGGTTTGCCAGTAAGCGACGATTTCCTGGTGGCTCAAGGGCCTAAAGCGCACTTCGCTGACGCTAAGCGCTTGCCAGTGTTGCTCACCACGTAAGGATACCGCGCTATAGACTTGATGGCTGCGGCCGGATAAATGACTGAGCATTTCAATGGCGTGCTGCAAATCGTCCGGTTTGCCGAGGATGCGGCCGTCGCAAATCACGCTGGTATCCGCGGCCAATACCGGTAAATCAGTGCCGACCGTTGCCAGACAGAGCGCCGATTTTTCTGCGGCTACCCGTTCGACGTAAGCAGTCGGTGTTTCGCCCGGCCGCGGCGTTTCGTCGATGTCTACCGCCATGATACTGTGACGGATGCCGATTTGCTTGAGCAATTCGCTGCGGCGCGGCGAGGCGGAGGCCAGGATCAGTTGTGGGTGCATGCGCTTAACGATGGTAAGGGTGATTATTCAACAGACTCCAGGCCCGGTAGATTTGTTCAGCGACAATCACTCGAACCAAGGGATGCGGGAAGGTCAGCGGCGACAGGCTCCAGGATTCCTGCGCCAGGTCGCGTACTTGCTGGGATAGACCTTCCGGTCCGCCTATCATTAATGCGACCGGCTGGCCGTTACCCAGCCAGCGGTGCAAGGCTTGCGCCAGATTAGGCGTGGTCCAGGGCTTGCCGGGTATGTCCAGCGTCACCACGTGCGCCCGGCTGGGCAATGCCGCTATCATGCGTTCTCCTTCGTCCTTGGTAATGCGGGCAATGTCGCCGCTACGGCGTTTGTCCGGGGCGATTTCCTTTAGCAGCAACTCGCATTCGCGCGGCAGCCGCTTGGCATATTCATTATAACCTTGCTGTACCCAGTCCGGCATTTTGTTGCCGACGGCTATCATGTGGATTTGCATAGTTGTTACAGGCTATCAATTCGCGGGAAAACGGGGTGAAGAACTCGGGTGGCATTCATACGCACAGCGTTTACAAACGTCGCCGAGCTATTGGCGCTAATCGCTAGCGTGACCATGTTTGGCATGCGCAGGATCCCCAAATCCCGATATTTTTTGCTGCGCTTAGGTTACACGAAGCGCCGGGCTTTGCGAAATCGGCTCTACCGTCCGATAGTGCAAGCCCTAAACGGCCATCTGGTTTATTTAAACCAATTCTTGGTCGGATTGGCTTTTTTCAACCAAATGTCGTTAGAATGTTTGTTGTATTGGACTTAGACGATAACAATGGTGATGCTAAGCGCGCTGTTATGGACCCCGGCGCTGGGGGCAATATTACTGGTACTGGTCTCCAGCCGGAATAGCCGATTGATCAGAATTGTAGCTAATGTAGTCAGCTTGGCGGCTTTGTTGCTGGCTGGTTTGCTATTGGCCCAGTTCGACGCCAACGACACCGCGCTGCAATTTAGCGAGTTCTATCCGCTTAACCCTAAGCTGGGCAGTGCTTACGCTTTGGGTGTGGACGGCCTGTCCATGCCGATGCTGGTGCTGGCTGCTCTGTTAACTTGCATTTCCCTGTTGGCATCCTTTTCTTTAACCGACAGCATCAAGGGCTATCATATTTCCGTGCTGTTGTTGGAATTCGGCATGCTCGGCGTGTTTATGGCGCAAGACTGGGCGCTGTTTTACATCTTCTGGGAAGTGACGTTGATCCCGCTGTTTTTCCTGATCGACCGCTGGGGCGGCAAACGCCGGCATGCCGCCAGTTTAAATTTCGTGCTGTACACCATGGGCGGCTCGGTGTTCATGTTGCTGAGTTTATTGGCGATCAGTCAATACGATCTGGAAAACCAGGGCTCCTTGATGGCCTCGATGGGCCAAGCCGCGCAAAATATGCCGGAGATCGAACAGGTTTTGGTTCTGCTGGGCTTCCTGATCGGCTTTGGCGTGAAAATGCCGATCTTTCCCTTGCACGGCTGGTTGCCGTTGGCTCACGTCGAAGCACCCAGTCCAATCAGTATTCTGTTATCCGGCATTCTGCTGAAAATGGGTGCCTACGGCTTGCTGCGCTGTGTGGTGATGTTGCCGGTTGCCGCAAAATTGATTCAGCCGCTGCTGGTATTTCTGGCTTTGTTCGGCATGCTTTACGGTGGCTTGCTGGCCTGGCGGCAACGCGATCTGAAAGCCATGGTGGCTTACTCCTCTTTGAGTCATATGGGCGTGGTCCTGTTGGGCATTGCCGCGCTGAATCAAACAGGCTTCACCGGTGCGATATTACAAATGACCGCGCACGGCCTGATCGCCGGCGCGTTGTTTTTATTGGTTGGTCTGCTTTACGAACGCACGCATACCCGTAACATTCAAGATTACAGTTCGCTGGTGCAGGTCATGCCGCGCTTTGCCACCTTGACTACCTTGACCTTGCTGGCGGCCATGGGCTTGCCCGGCTCCGTTGGTTTTATCGCGGAACTGCATACCCTAATCGGCGGCTTTCAAGAATGGGGAGGGTTGATGGTGTTTTTTAGCCTCAGTATTCTGATCAGCGCCGCCTATGCGATGCGCACCATCGGCTTGCTGTTTACCGGGCCGGTGAAACCGCAGATGCGTGAGATTGCCGACCTGAAATCTTTGGAACTGATGGCTTCCGGCGTGTTGGTCGGCGGTATTGTATTGTTTGGTTTGCTACCGGCGCCGTTGATTGATTTGTCTATGGCAACGGTGGGGAAAATGTTGGCGGTAATGGGGGAGAGGTTGCCGTGAACATAGTCCATATCGAAGGAAGGGTCCAGCTCCCGTATGCCGCGCCGAGCACCGAAGCTTTTTCCGAGATCAGCCCGCTAGGGGAGCGGCAGGGATGCCGCTTGTTTTCGGAGGGGCTGGGAAGCCCCTTCCGAAAACCCTCGGAAAAAGCTTTGGCGCGCAGGATCAAAGCGGTATTCGGGTCGCTTTTTCTTTGGATACTTTCTTTTGGCGATGCAAAAGAAAGTATCTCGGCTGTCGGTCCGAGAACCGACATTAAAATATCCGTCGCGGTAGCGACACCATTTTCGAAGATCAGGGTGTTAAGGCAATGATGGCATCGTCTACAAGCACCTTGTCGCCCCGACAAATCATCCTTGACGCGATCCATCACCTGGATCACGTATTACCGGGACAAGCACCGATTCACGATTTTGTGCATCACAATACCTTGCATGGTTTTCAACACCTGCCGTTCGAACAAGCGCTGGCGGACTTTACCGAATTGACGGGTATCAGTTGCTACCTGCCGGCCGAACAGTTTCGCGAGTTTTATGCGCGGGGCCGGATAGCCGATGACGATATTGATGCTGCGTTGGCGCGGCAGTTTGCTGATGCGCTGGACACCGAGATTTTCAAGGTCAATGGCAAAACCATCACCCAACACATGCTTTACCGACTGGCCTTGCTGCACGATTTGGCGGCCCTGAAGCCTGCGCAATTCGATTGGCAAGTGCGCGAACTCCGGGTGTTGGAGAATATGTTAAGCAACGGCGAAAAGGCTTCCGAGTTATGGGATGGTTTGGTCGCCAAGCTTGGATTGCAAATGCAGAATTTGCATCCGGAAGATTTGCTGGATTTGTCCGCCGAGCAAATCCGGCAATGGCTGCCGGATGCGGCGAATGCCGGTGCGGAACAGCAGATGCGCCAATCTTGCATGGAGAGCCTGGAAAGCCTTTTTGCACGGGTCGGCGGCAGTTTGACATTGCGCGGCTTGCTGTTGGCGTTGACCGGCGAGGATATTCTGGACACGGTGCGGCCTCAATTAATTCGTTTATGTGCATCTTTGCTGGACGAAGGCCTGGCGGCCTGGCGATTGCCTAAGCGCCAAGAACTGGGTTTGTACGAAGCTTGGCGCGAGAGTTTGATCTACGATGCCCAGCCGGTTTTTCAGGAACTACATAATTGGCAAGCGGTTATGGGAGCACTACCTGCCGAACCCATAGATGCGATTGCGCAAGAGCTGGTAGCACTGAAAATCCCAGAATCCCGCTGGGTTGGCTATCTGCAAAGGCTAACCCTCGAACTGCCGGGTTGGTCGGGTTTGATCAACTGGCGGCAAACTCATCCCGATTATCAAGCGGATGACGCCACCCAGCCCCTATTGGCCGATTATCTGGCGATACGCTTGATTCTGGATCGGCTGTACGCAGAACAGCTATGCAGGCAGCAATGGGGTTGCGAGGCGCAACTGGACAAACTCCGCGGTTATTTTTCGAAAAACCTGGCCGAGTTTTCGGTCAGGCATACTTTGTTTAAAGGCCAATTGCCGGAGTATTTGGCGCTTGCGTCACAGGCTTTACTGAAAGATTCGGCGCGGGACAAACAGGTCTGGCAGACCGTGGCCGAACGGATTTGGACCTGGCAACTTAGTCCGTTGGCTCCCTCAGCCCTCAGTATTTATAACCAGGGTTGGCGCTTGTTTCGCCTTTGCCAATTGCTTGGATTAACCGCCAGTGACGTGCAGCGATCAGAGCCGGCCCCGCTGTTGGATTGCTTGGCCGTCATCGACACTTTCAGCGAGGCGGATCGCAGCAATATTTGGCTGAACGCCTACGAACGCCACTATCAACAAGCCCTGCTGCAAGCCCTGCACGCCAATCATAATCGCGGGCGCTGGGCGCAACGAGACAACCGCCCCGCAGCACAAATCGTGTTTTGCATGGATGATCGCGAGGAAGGCATCCGCCGTCACTTGGAAGAACTCAATCCGGCTATCGAAACGCTGGGAGCCGCCGGATTTTTCGGGGTGCCGATGAATTACCAAGGCTTGGACGATAGCAAATTGACGGCCCTTTGTCCGGTGGTGGTCGTACCGGCACATAACGTTCAGGAATGCAGTCAACCCGGCCAGGAAAAAGCCTTGGCCCGGCGCCGGCAAGGCCGCAATCTAAAGCAACGGCTTGCCGATTTGCTTCAGCACGGTTTGCGCCGTGATACGCTGCTGGCATATCCGGTGATCAATGCCATGGCACCTTTTACTTTGCTCGGGTTGCTGGCGAAAAGTTTCATTCCCAAAACGCAGCAGCAGTTGCTGGCTGCGGTGGCGAAAGGCATCGCGCCCGACGTGCCATCGCAATTGCATTTTACCGCTGGCAACCCCGAGACGCCTGCCTCCCCCCAACAGCCCAGATTAGGCTTTACCGACCAGGAGCAAGCCGAGCGCATCGCCGGGTTTTTGCGTAATACCGGTCTGACTTACGGCTTTGCCGAATTGGTGGTATTGATGGGCCATGGTTCGATGAGCCAAAACAATCCGCATTTGTCCGCATACGATTGCGGTGCCTGCAGCGGCCGGCACGGCGGACCAAATGCCCGGTTGTTCGCGGCAATGGCGAATCGGCCAGAAGTCAGGCAATTACTGGCCGAGCGCGGTATCTTCATTCCAGCCGACACCTGGTTCATCGGCGCCGAACACAATACCTGCGACGAAGACATCATCTGGTATGACAGCAGCGCCGTGCCGCGGGAGTGCCAACCGGCCTTCAACAAATTTATGCAGCAGATGCAACACGCGCAGCGCATGTCGGCTCACGAGCGCTGCCGGCGTTTGGCGTCCGCGCCGCGCCGGCCGGAGCCCAAGCAAGCGTTACGGCATTTTCTAAACCGCGCTGCCGATTTTTCCCAGGCTCGGCCGGAGCTGGGCCATGCCACCAACGCCGCGGCACTGGTCGGTAGGCGCTCTTTAACGCAAGGTGCATTTTTTGACCGTCGCCTGTTTTTGATTTCCTACGATCCGAGCCAGGACCCTGAAGGTACAGTGCTGGAAGGCATCTTGCTGGCGGTCGGTCCGGTCGGGGCCGGCATCAACCTGGAATATTATTTCTCCACCGTGAATAACGAACGGTTGGGTTGCGGTTCAAAAGTGCCGCACAATCTGACCGGCTTCTGTGCAGTGATGGAAGGCGCCAGCAGCGACTTGCGCACCGGCTTACCCCGGCAAATGATCGAGATTCACGAGGCCATGCGTTTGCAAATTATTGTCGAGGCGAAAACCGCGGTGTTGGAGCAGATTTACGGAAGGCAAGAAAGCCTGCGGGAATTGATCGGCGGCGGTTGGGTGCATCTCAGTGCCAAAGATCCGGACAGCGGTGAGATATTTGTGTTTCAGCGCGGTGTCGGCTTCGTGCGCTGGCAACCGGACAACATTGAACTGCCGCTACGGGATAACTCGCCGGATTGTTACCGAGACGAAACCCAGCCGGTGGCGCCGATGCTGATCAAACAGCCCGAATTAATGGCGGTTGTATGAGTATGGCGGCCTACGCAACCCTGATTCCCTTGTTTCCGTTGCTGGCCGCGCTGCTGATCGGCAGCCTGCATTTTTGCCGGATTATCGACGGCGAGGCCGGCGAGAAAACCACGGCCCGGCTGGGCGTGACGGCTATCGGCCTATCGGTACTGACGGCCCTGGCTTTATTGGCCGGCAATTTGTCCGGTCAGTTGCCCGACTCGGTGTCGTACGGCACCTGGCTGCGTAGCGGCTCGCTGAGCATAGACTACACACTCAGCACCGGCGGTTTTAATCTGGCGGTGGCCGGTTTGTTCTCGCTGTTACTGCTGGTCGTGATGCGCTTTTCAGTGAATTACCTGCACCGCGAGGCCGGTTTCCATCGTTTTTTTTTCATCCTGAATCTATTTGCGGCGGCAATGCTGCTGCTGGTGTTGTCCGGCAACGGGGTGTTTACCTTTATTGCCTGGGAGATGGCCGGGGTTTGCTCGTACTGGCTGATTGTTTACGCCTACGACCGCCCCATCGCCGCGCATAACGCCACCCGCGTATTTGTCACCAATCGCATCGGCGACGGCGGCTTTATTTTGGCTATTGGCCTGGCCCTGGCCTGGCTGGAGAATGCCGATTGGCAAACCATCAACCTCAGCGCGGCGGATCTGGAAGCGGGCGACGCCAACTTGCTGGCCCTGAGTTTTGCCATGGCGGCATTCGCCAAATCTGCGCAAATTCCATTCACGCCCTGGCTGGCCAGAGCAATGGAAGGGCCAACGCCATCCAGCGCGATTTTCTATGGTGGGGCCATGATCCATGCCGGCGTGTTCTTGATTATCCAATTGCAGCCTTTGTTTATGCAGGCGCCGCTGGCCATGCTGTTGTTGACGGTGGTTGGCGCGCTCACCGCAATTTACAGTTACTGGGTAGGCTTGAGCCAGACCGACATTAAAAGCTCGCAAATCTTCGCCACCTCCGCGCAACTGGGCTTAATGTTCGTCGAATGTGGGCTGGGGTTTTGGACATTAGCGGCGTGGCATCTTTGCGCCCATGCCGTGGTACGTTGCTACTTGTTGCTAACCGCGCCTTCGATTTTGCACAACACCCACGGACAACCGATCCAAACAGTGTCACCGGTTCTGGCAAATTGCCGCTGGGCGTTTATCGTGTCCTTGCAGCGCGGCTGGCTGGAGCCGGCCATGGATTGGCTGATGGTCAAGCCGGTTTTACGCTTGGCCAAGGATGCGCGTTACATCGACGAACATATCGTCGATAAGGCCTTGGGCGCGCCGGCACCGGCTATCAAAGCGGTGTCGTCGTTCGCGCAATGGGAAGAACAAAAAATGGGCGCCAACCTGGATAGCCAGGAAGATAGTTTCGCGCAAGGCAGCGGTCTGGCCGGCAAATTGGCGCAATGGACCGCAGCCTTGCTGAACTGGTTCGAATATCGCTTTATTCTGCGCGGCATCGGCCGCGATTCGATTCGGCTCGGCCGGCGCCTGGGTCAGGCTGCCAACCGTTTCGAACAATTATTGTTACAGCCGCGCTATCTGGCGTTGTTTGTGTTGATCACCTTGATGGTAGCGCTGGGATACCGATGAATACCCCTATTGTTTTCTGGCAGGCAGTGGCGGCGGTGCCGCTGTTAACGGTGTTGACGTTGGTGCCTTTGCTGACCATGCTGGCGGTGGTGTTCGCCAAGCCGATTTACAGCGTACGGCTGGCCTTTGCCGGCGCATTGCTGAACGTATTGCTGAGCATTTATCTATTGCTGATATTCGATTCGGAAACGCCCGGGCTGCATCTGGCCGAACATTTTCAATTGTTGGGTATGAACTATCGGGTTGGCGTGGACGGCACCAATATTCTGTTTATTCCACTGACGGCAATTTTAGGCTTGCTGGCGCTGGTCTATACCTTGATCACGCGGCATCGCAACGACCGCTTGTTCATCGCCTGCCTGCTGGCCTATCAAGGTATTTTAATCGGCGCGTTTGCGGCGCTGAATACGCTGCAATTCTGGTTCTGGTGCTTGTTGGAACTGGTGCCGGTGGTGTTATTAACGGTATTTGCCGGTACCGGTAAGCAGCGCAACCAGGTGGTTAAATCGGTCTTGCAATATTGGCTGTCCGGTTTGGCCATGAGTCTGGCCGGCTTTGTGTTGCTGAGCTATGGTTTGGCGCAAAATGGTTTGGATTTGAGCTTCGATTGGTTGACTCTAAAGCATCACAATCTGGCGATTCCTAACGAAACCCTGATCTTTATCCTGCTGTTTTTCGGCTTTGCGATCCGCATGCCGCTGTTTCCGTTCCACGCCTGGCTGCCCTTGTTGGCCGAGCACGGCACCGCAGCCAGCGCGGCGATTTTTCTGACCGGTTTGAAGCTGGGCATTTACGCCTTGATTCGGTTCATTCTGCCGCTGGTGCCGGGCGCGGCTGAGCAATGGGTACATTTTGTCGTCGATCTGGGCTTGATCGGCATTTTTTATGGCGCCTTGCTGGCGTTGATGCAGATCAATATGCGCCGACTGTTGGCGTTTGCGGTGATCAGTCATACCGGCATGTTGGCGATAGGCGTATTCTCCTTCAACGATTTTGCCTTGGAAGGCAGCATTCTGCTGTCGATAGCTTATGGGTTGGCGACAGCCGGCATGCTGTTCAGCATCGGCTTGATTTACGAGCGCACCCGTACCTCGTTCCTGCCGCGCCTGGGCGGGTTGTTCGAGACTAATTCGACGATAGCCTTGCTGTTTTTGATTTCCGCGCTCAGCACCATGGTCATGCCCGGCACGCCGGGTTTCGATGCGGCGCATCTACTGATAGAAGGCACCATTGAGGAACACGGCTGGTACATCGCCATCGCGATTTTACTGGGTAACGTGCTGGGGGCAGCCTTTCTGTTGTGGGCGTTTCAGCGTCTGTTTATTGCTCATGCCAAGCGCATTATTCAGCCTTACGGCAGCGTTCACCATCCGGTGGTTAAGGAGCGGATTATCGCTGTGACCATCTGCGGCCTGCTGATCGGCACCGGTTTTTACACCACACCCTGGCTGAAATACATTGATCAGGAAGCCAAGGAAATAGGCGAACATTATCCGGAACATCACAGCCACCACATGAACGGCCCGCACCATGATTGATAGTTTTCCTTTGCTGTCCCTCTGTCTGGTCTGGCCTTTGTTGGGGGCCTTATCGCTGGCGTTCATCCAGGATACCCGGTTAGCCAAGCGCGGCGCTTTGTTGGTAGCCGTTGTGGAATTACTGTTTACCGTCGCGGCGGCCGGGGTTTTCGATACCGCGCGTGGTGATTTTCAGTTGC
Source organism: Methylomonas sp. Kb3 (assembly GCF_002834115.1). Classification (NCBI taxonomy): domain Bacteria; kingdom Pseudomonadati; phylum Pseudomonadota; class Gammaproteobacteria; order Methylococcales; family Methylococcaceae; genus Methylomonas; species Methylomonas sp. Kb3. The sequence goes on from NZ_PIZT01000065.1 coordinate 79,994, forward strand.
TGGAAGACTATGCCTGGATACCGGGCCTGAATATTCACTATCAACTCGGTGTGGACGGCATCTCAATCCTGTTTTTGCCGATGACGGCCTTGCTGACCCTGATGGGTTTGTTGGCCGGCTGGAACAGCGTGCGGCAGTTAAATCGCTTTCAGTTGGCGTTGATGCTGGCGCTGGAGAGCGTAACTATCGGTGTATTTACCGCATTGGACCTGGCCTTGTTCTTCCTGTTTTGGGAGCTGACCTTACCACCGATTTTTTTCTTGATCGGTTTATGGGGCGTAGGCGCAGAGCGACGGTACGCGGCGATGAAATATACCTTGTATATGTTATTCGGCGGCGTGCCCTTGTTGTTCGGGATTATTTTGCTGGCGATTAATCACGCGCAGGCTAACGGCGGGACCATTCCGCAGGATTTGGCTTTCAGTTTGCCGGTTTTACTCAACACGCCGATACCCGAGTCGGCGCAGGGTCTGATCTTTCTGCTGCTGTTTTTGGGGTTTGCGGTGAAAGCCCCACTTCTGCCGTTTCACACCTGGCTGCCGACCACGGCCATCGAGGCGCCGACTTTCCTGAGCGCCTTGCTGGTTGGTTTGAAACTGGGCGTTTACGGCATCATCCGTTTTGCGATACCGCTGGCGCCGCAAGCGGCCTTGGAGCATCGCTGGCTGTTGGCGATACTCGGTGCGGTGACGCTGATTTACGGCGCCTTGATTGCGTTACAGCAAACCAATTTGCGCCGTTTGCTGGCTTATTCCAGCGTCAGCCATGTCGGTCTGGTAATCGTCGGTATTGCTTCTTTCAATCTGCAAGGTTTGCAGGGTGCGGTCATGCAGTTGCTGAATTTCGGCATCGTTGCCGGCAGCCTGATGTTGATCGCCGGCATGATTCAGCAACGCTTGGGTAGTACCGATTTGGTTCATCTCGGCGGCTTGGCCAAACCCATGCCGCGCTTAACGACGCTATTTTTCGTGTTTGCGCTATCCAGTATCGGCGTGCCCGGCACCAATGGCTTCCCGGCGGAATTGCTGATGATACTCGGTGCATTGCAGGCTTATCCGGCACTGGCGATGGTGGCTTTGTTTGGCGCGGTATTGGGCGCGGCGTATCTGTTGGGTTTTGTCAGACGGGCATTCTTTGGCCCGCTTTTACACGACAGTGTAGCCAGAACCCAGGACCTGCGCCCACGCGAGTTGGCATTGCTGGTCGTACCGGCGCTGCTGGTATTGGTGATAGGCCTGTATCCGCAATGGCTGTTGTCCTGGCAAGAAACCAGTGTACAGTCCTGGTGGCAGCGCTTAAGCGTGGTGGCTCCGCAGGCGGCACCAACATCCATACTCACGCAGAGAACCACAATTTCAGGCGCGCTGAGCGATGGTTCAATATAAATTTTGCTTTAACCCAGATTTAAAGCGTAAAGCAATTGCCATGTAGTTTCGATTCGATATAGTATTGCCAGTAAAGACACATTCTTTTGAACAACCCGTTCCGGATCCGCTCCAGAACGCATAGTGATAGAAAATAAGGACACCCATTATGATTACACCCACGAAATTACTGCTGGAAAACAAAGCCTGGTCGGAAGAAGTCAGTAGGAAAGATCCTGATTTTTTTGTCCAGTTGGCCAAAGAGCAAAGGCCCGACTTTTTATGGATAGGCTGCTCGGATAGCCGGGTGCCTGCGGAGACCGTCGTCAATGCCAAGCCCGGCGAGATTTTTGTGCATCGCAATATTGCCAATCAGGTCATCGTCACCGATTTCAATTGCCTGAGCGTCTTGCAATACGCCATTTCCGTCTTAAAAGTTAAGCACGTTATCGTTTGCGGCCATTACGGCTGCGGCGGCGTGAAAGCGGCCTTGCAGCCGCAAAAATCCGATCTGGTTATCACCAATAAATGGCTGCTGCATATTAAAGATGTCTACCGTTTGCATCAGGAAGAGCTTGAGTCTATTGCGCCGGAGAAAAAAACCGATCGCTTGATCGAGCTGAATATCATCGAGCAAGTTTATCGCCTGGCGCATACCTCGATTATTCAGTCGGCCTGGAAACACGGGCACAAGCCCACTTTACATGGTTGGGTATACGGCCTGAACGACGGCTTGATCAATGAATTGATCAAACTCGACCATAACACGCAAATCAATCCGATTTACCGCTATGCCGACTAGCATCCGGATTTTCGCAACGACTGGGTAAACCAATGACATCGCAATTGAATTCTTATATGAAACATCTGCACCAGGACTTACCGGCCGGTATCGTGGTCTTTCTGGTGGCTTTACCGTTATGCCTGGGGGTTGCGCTAGCCTCTGGTGCGCCGTTGTTCTCCGGCATTATCGCCGGCTTGGTGGGCGGCATTCTGGTTTCCTGGGCCAGCGGCTCGCAATTAAGCGTTTCCGGACCGGCAGCCGGATTGACGGTTATCGTCTTCGAAGCCATCGAAACCTTGGGCGGCTTTGGTGGTTTTTTACTGAGCGTGGTGCTGGCCGGCGGCTTGCAAATAATTCTGGGCTATTTAAAAGCCGGGGTAATTGGCGCATTTTTTCCGGCTTCGGTGATTAAAGGCATGCTGGCGGCGATTGGCTTGATTTTGATTATCAAGCAAACGCCGCATGCCACCGGTTACGATACCAGCTTCGAAGGCGATGAAAGTTATATGCAGGAGAGCGCTGAATCCAGCTTCTTCGAATTGTCCGAAGCGTTGGAAGCGATTACCCCCGGCGTTACCATCGTCAGTGCCGTGGCACTATTGATTTTGGTGATCTGGGATTCCGGGTTTATCAAGCAGTTCAAGCTTTTAAAGTTAATTCCCGGTCCGTTGCTGGCGGTTATTTGGGGTGTCGGTTTCAACGCTCTGGCAGTGCGTTTTGCCCCGGAAATGATGATTGGCGAAAAGCACTTGGTGTCGCTTCCCGAGTTGGGCAGTGCCGCCAACTTTATCAACCAATTGCGTCTACCGGATTTCAGTTATTTCAGTAACCCGAAAATTTACAGCGTGGCGGTGACCATTGCGATTATCGCCAGCCTGGAAACCTTGCTGAGCATAGAGGCGGTCGATAAATTGGACCCGCACAAACGGGTTGCGCCGACCAATCGGGAGCTGAAAGCGCAGGGCCTGGGCAACATGGTCAGCGGCTTGATGGGCGGCCTGCCGATTACCGCCGTGATCGTACGTAGTTCGGCCAATATCAATGCCGGGGGCCAGACCAGAATCGCGTCATTCTTACACGGCGTTTTGTTATTGGTCAGTGTGCTGTTTTTTGCGAAATATTTGAATATGATTCCGTTAGCCTGTTTGGCGGCAATTCTGCTGCAAACCGGCTACAAACTGGCCAAGCCGGCACTGTTCGTGGAGTTTTATCGCAAGGGCTGGAATCAGTTCGCGCCTTTTGCGATTACCGTGGTGGCGATTTTATTCACTGACCTGTTGTTGGGTATCGCGATTGGTATGGCGGCTGGATTCTACTTCGTCTTGAAAGCCAACTTCCACGCGGCGATTACCTTGACTCAGCACGGCGATCATTATTTGTTGCGCTTACATAAAGATGTCTCCTTCTTGAATAAAGCCTTGCTACGTAAGCATCTATCTGCCGTAACCGATGACTGCGAATTGCTGATTGACGGCTCCAAAGCGTTGTTCATCGATCAAGACATCATTGAAACCATCGCGGATTTTCTGCTGGCCGCGCCGGACCGCGGTATTAATGTGGAAATCCAGGGCTTTAGCGTCTCTTGCGACGTGTCTTCGTCGGCTCACTGATGCAAAGTCAATTTCTTTAAGCCACTACCAATCGAAAGTTGTTAATCGGTTTCGGAAAACGCCGTGCCGAAACCGATTTTTTGACGCATGAATTTCGAATATTTTTGCTAGCGGAGTCTAATTACTAAACTCCGCTTTGCTAAAAATCCGCTCAATCACCTTTTGAAATCTTAGCCCTATAATAGCCGGGGCAGTTGGCGACTTTCTCCGCGCCAATTTTTCCAATCTCCCCGAGGCTATATCAACCATGTCCAAAATGCGCGTTGCCTCCCTGTCGATTGCCGGTGTTATTGTCGGTGGAATTGCTTTGGTAACAGGGCTGTTGCTGGCATCGCTACCCGCCGAAAATGGCGAAGTAGTTTTGCCCGGCCTGTCCAGTCAAGCCCGCGTCAAAAGCGATGCGTTCGGCGTGCCGGAAATCGAAGCAACCCAGCGGGAAGACGCTTATCGCGTGCTAGGCTACTTGCACGCCCGCGACCGATTGTTTCAGATGGAATTGATGCGCCGCAAAAGCGCCGGACGCCTGGCCGAATTGTTTGGTGCCAAGGCGCTGGACGCGGACCGTAAACAGCGGATTTATCAAATGGATCGCGCCGCGCAACGCATCGTTGCCGATTTGCCCCCGGCTCAGCGTTTGACGCTGCAAGCTTATGTCGACGGCGTGAATCAATTCATCGGCACTGCCCGTGTTCTACCGCCGGAATTTCTGGCGCTGCGCCACCGTCCCGAGCCTTGGCGCCCTGAAGACAGCATCCTCGTCGAGTTGGCGATGTTTCAAACCCTGAACGGCCAGGAACAGGACGAGCGCATGGTCAGCGTCATGGCTCGCGCGCTGCCTCAGGAGTTGGTGACTTTCTTGACGCCGGATACCGATCCCTACGCCAAGGAATTGGTCGGCGGCAACCTACCGCGCCGCTTTAATCCGTCAATTCCGCTTGAGGCACTGGCCAGCCTACCCGGCACCGATTCAACGCTGGCGCTTAACCAAGCAGTGGATGCCGAAAATGTGGTGTCCGGGTCCAACAACTGGGTGGTTGCCGGCAGCAAAACCCGCGATGGCCGGGCGATGATCGCCAGCGATATGCACTTGGCGCTAAATGTGCCCAACATCTGGTACCGCGCCGATCTGAGTTATGGCAATCGCCATATTTACGGCGTGACCTTACCTGGTGCTCCTGCCGTAATCCTTGGTGGCAACGATGATGTGGCCTGGGGCTTTACCAATGTCACCGGCGACTTTCTGGATTTGATCCGCCTGGAAACTGATCCCGCCCATCCCGGCCAATATCGCACACCGCAGGGCTGGCAAGCGTTTACCGAACACCAGGAAACCATTCGCGTCAAAGGCGAGCCCGACGTGACGCTGACCTTGCGCGACAGCGAATGGGGGCCGGTATCGGATCAAGATTTACTGGGTCAACCCGTGGCGATCAAATGGACTGCGCTTGAGCCGCACTTTGTGGACCTGGGCCTGATGGATATGGACCAAGCCGGCAATACCCAGCAAGCCGTGGCGGTGATGAATCGCTTCGGCGGTCCGCCGCAGAACGTAGTGATTGCTGATCGTGACGGCCATATCGCCTGGACTTACATGGGCCGCTTTCCCAAACGCCGCGGATTCGACGGCCTGATCAGCCAGTCGTGGGCCGACGGCAACTTTGCTTGGGACGGCTCTATCCCTCCCGATGATTTGCCGCGCCTGTTCGGCCCGGCCGACGGTTTTATCGTCACCGCCAACAATCGCACCCTGGGCCGGGATTATCCCTATGTGATCGGCCATAACTGGTCCTTGAGCTATCGGGCGCACCGCATCGAGGAATTGCTGAAAACTCGCAACGGCCTGACGGAGCCGGATTTGCTGGCAATTCAATTGGATACCCGCAGTGAAATTCTGGGATTTTACCAGCAATTGGCGCTGGATGCTCTGAGCAATCCGAGCGCGGCGGACGGCAGCTTGCAAAAATCCCGCAACGCCATCGCCGCCTGGGACGGCTACATGAAAACCGGCAGCATCGGCGCGCCAATCTTGAGTGAATTTAGAACCCGCCTGGCCGGCGCAGTGTTTGAGAAAGTGGTGGCGGCAGGCCAAACACTGGATCCGCAATTTCGTTACGCCTGGCGGGAAATGGAAACGCCGCTGCGGCAATTGCTGACGCAACGGCCCAAAGGCGTGCTGCACCCGCGTTATCAAGACGATTGGCAGGCCATGATCGTGGCAACCTTGCGGCAAACCGTGCAAGCGTTGCGCGAGAAATATCCCAATGTCGAGCTCGATCAATTGACTTGGGGCATGACCCACCCGGTTAATTTACGCCACCCGTTCAGCAAAGTAGCGGCTGCTTTGAGCGGCGTGCTGGACATGCCCGCCTTCGACAGCGACGGCTGCGCCAGCGTTTGCGTCAAGGTCATGGACAACGCCCATGGCGCCAGCGAACGGCTGGTCTTGTCGCCGTCGCACCCGGAAAACGCCCTGTTCCACATGCCGGGCGGCCAGTCTGGACACCCGTTATCGGCGCACTACCGCGACCAGCAGAATTTTTGGCGGGATGGGGTGGCTTTGCCGATGCGGACGGCTGTGGGTGAGGATGTTTTGCAGTTTGTGCCGAGGTGACGGTAGCCACGCATCGCGTACCATCGAAAGCTTAAAAAGGTGTGCGATCCGTGCTTTACAGCTTGGTGAAGAGGTAGTGACGAACCGGAGTTGCCAGTTAAAATTTATTTGAAATGACAGAAAAGGGCCAACAAGCTTGTCGGCGCGATTCGCTTGCGTAATCGCACATTTTGAGGCCGGCATATCCTCCGCTATCGGAGCAGGCTCAATTTGATTCAATCACTTTAACTTGAGTAGCACTGGTCATACCTAGCTCTTACCAGAGACATGCAGATGAAAAAATTCGATGCTAGTCGATAAGTTAATATGTCACAGTTCGTTTCAAGGTCCATGGGCAGTTTATCTAGCTCATTGTTGGTCGAACAGAAAGACGAGGATTGCAGAGGAATGAGATCGCACCGCTACTACCACTGGCTTGTTGGGGCACTCGCTTTGTTACTGGCGATCTTGTTGCTGGACCGAGTTGTTTCCGCATCGATCTGCATGCAACTTCTTGGTTGGGACCTACAGGCGAAGCAGATACAAACTCGTGCCCTTTGGTCTTGGGTTATCGCGGTGGGCATTATTATCCCCAAGCGCCGGAACGATTCTCGGTGGGCAGTCTGCCGGCTACTGGGCAAAATACCAGTGTTTTTTCGCCTCACTATCGTGTGGTTGATTGTGCTTGTTCCATTCTACAATTCGGAGCGCCGCTTCTGGGAGACAGCGGCCTACGTCAAATTACACGACGAGAGCAGAATAGTAAGGCCAGGAGAGCTCGATGTGGATTTCGTCATTATCACACCCTCGCGATTTCCAGGGCGCATCTACTACGACGCCCGAGCGACTGGTAATCGAGAGGCCCTTATACTCGCGCTTAAGAAGAAGGGCTTGGAGACCATCCAACAAGTGGATGCGCCGGATGGTCCCTGAGCCATGTAGGCCATGATAAGCAAGAGGGTTTTCGGCAAACTTTAAATCCCCATAAATGCCTATCGGCTTGTTCTAGATTTTGGCTAAATTGGAAATCAGCCAGGATACGCGGTGCGTACCCTACAACTACAAATGTTCTGATGGGACAATCGGCGTTCGGTATTTCCGAAATTCAAAAAAGCCAGACTATCCGTGTTTACACCCGGCAATCAATCGCTCCAACAAGTCCTTCTGCCGCTCGATACTCCCGCACAATTCAAATAGCGCCTGCGCCCGTTCCAAGTTTTGCCGGGGCGCGCTAACTTTGAAATATTGGTTGCCGTCCAGGTAATCGCTGAAAAAGCGCAGGCCCAGTTCGAACGGAATCAGCCAGATGGCCGGGTAAAGATAGTCGTAATCCTTAGCGGTGAAAAACTCGCCGGCTTCTTGCAGGTAGCTTTCCAAAATGGTCCGGCAGCGGGCCAAGTCGAATTCATTGTTGCTGAGGTTGTGGCAGCAGGAGCGCAGGCAGTCGCCGATGTCGTAATGCACCAGGCCGGGTTTGACGGTGTCCAGATCGACCAGGCTGACGATGCGGTCGCTGCCGGGTTCGAATAGAAAATTGTTCAGTTTCGGGTCGCCGTGGATCACCCGTTCGCGCAGTTCGCCGCGCTGCTTGGCCTGTTCCAGGACGTGGATTTGTTGCTGCATCCGGTCGATAAAATCCCGGCACTCGCTAAATTCCGCATCGACGGTGACTTGCAACGGCTGCGTCAGCCGTTGGCGATAAATTTCAAAATAGCTTGGCGTGATATGAAAGCCCGGCAGGGTGTCGTGCAGTTCAGCGGCGGGCAGGTTGGCGCATAGCTTGTGGAAGTGCGCCAAGGCAAAACCGACTTGGCTGGCTTCCGCCGGATTGCTGATGTACTCGCGGCTCTCGGCGGGCTCGATCAATTCCAACGCTCGCCAGACTTGGCCACTGTCGTCCCGATAACTCGCTGCTCCAGCCACGGTGGAAAGCATGGCCGGGATTTGCAGCTGCACATCGGCGGCACGCTGAGAGCCGATATGCCGATTCAGCCGTTGCAGATTGGCGATGACCTGCTCCGGCTGCGGAAATACTCGGCCGTTCAGGCCTTGCAACACAAAGCGACTGCCGTTGTTTGGGGTGACGAGATAGGTGTCATTGATCAGGCCGTTACCGAGTGGGCTGATCTGCGGGTTGCTGCCGAGGCCGGTGAATTGTTCGGCTATCTGCTGAAGCCGACTCACAGTCCGGCAAGTTGTTGACTAAGCGCCTGCAAAGCTTGGCCGCGATGGCTGAGGGCGTTTTTTAATTCCGGGGCCAGTTGTGCCGACGAGCATTGGTATTGTTCGACCCAGAACACCGGATCGTAGCCAAAGCCGTTTTCACCCACCGCCTGCCGCAGAATCCGGCCTTCCCAAACACCTTGGGCGATAATGGGCGTCGGGTCCAACGCATGGCGCAGATAAACCATCACACAAATAAAGCGCGCGCTCCGTTCTGGGTCCGGCACGTCGCGCATTTCTTCCAGTAACTTGTCCAGATTAGCTTGGTCAGAAGCGCCGACCCCGGCATAGCGCGCCGAAATCACCCCCGGCGCGCCGCCCAGCGCATCGACGGCCAGACCAGAATCGTCAGCTATGGCCGGCAAGTTGCAGTGCAATGCAGCGTTGCGGGCCTTGATGATGGCATTTTCGATGAAGGTCGCGCCGGTTTCTTCCGGCTCGACCACGTTGAATTGCGATTGCGGCAGGATTTGGTCGTTTTGCAGGATGGCCTGAATTTCCCGAATCTTGCCGGCATTACCGCTGGCTAAAACGATCGAACTCATTTTTTTACAGCACGACTCGCAGCGGCGCGGGCTTTTTGGCTTCGCGCAATGCGGCTTGCTGTTTTTCCAGCAGCTGATTGATACCCAACTCTGCCAACTCCAGCATCGCGTTTAATTCGTCTTTTCTAAAAGCATGACCTTCGGCGGTACCTTGTACTTCGATGAAGTGGCCGGCTTCGTTCATCACCACGTTCATATCGGTTTCGGCTTGATGGTCTTCGGCGTAATCCAGATCCAACACCGGCACGCCGTTGTAAATGCCTACCGATACCGAGGCCACTTGGCCGTGCAGCGGGTTTTTCTTGATTTTGTGGGTTTTTAACAGGTGCTCAATCGCAATCGATAGTGCAACAAAGCCGCCGGTGATGGATGCGGTGCGGGTGCCGCCGTCGGCTTGAATGACATCGCAATCAATGGTGATGGTGTTTTCGCCGAGAGCTTTCAAGTCGATGGCGGCGCGTAAGGAGCGGCCGATCAGGCGTTGAATTTCCAGGGTGCGGCCGCCTTGTTTGCCGCGGCCGGCTTCGCGGTCCATTCGGCTGTGGGTGGAGCGCGGCAGCATGCCGTATTCAGCGGTAACCCAACCTTCGCCTTTACCTTTTAGAAAACGCGGGACGCTATTGTCGACGCTGGCGGTACACAGAACCCGAGTATCTCCGAACTCTACTAACACCGAGCCTTCGGCGTGTTTGGTGTAATTACAGGTAAAGCGTATTTCGCGTAATTGATCGGGATTGCGTCCGCTTGGTCTCATATTCATCTCGTTGGTATACAAATTGCCGGCATTATACTGGCTTTACCGGGCGGATTTTTAACTATTGCCGGGACTGAGAGCCTGCTGTAACTCCGCCACGCTTTGCGGCCGATTCTCCGGAAAAACCGCCATGGCCCAATCGATGGCTTTTAGTAAGTACTCCGGAAAGTGCCGTTTATGCGCCTTCACGGCCGGCGCCAAATCGTCCTGTTTGATGCGATCCGGCGAGGGCTGCGGGATTTTATAATCCAGGCAGGCGCGCATGCTGGCGCCCACCGCATAAATGTCCGACCAGGGTCCGAGATTGCCATTGTTATCGTATTGCTCGATAGGCGAATAACCGTTGGTCAGCACCTTGGCGCGGTTGCGTTGCGGGTCCAGCGTGATTTTACGGATGGCGCCAAAATCCAGCAGCAAAGGGTCGTTTTCACTGCGAATCAGAATATTCGCGGGTTTGATGTCCAGATGCACCAGACCTTTTTGATGCACCGCTTCCACGCCGGTCAGCAACAGCTTGAATACCGTCAGCAGGAAGGCTTCGTTAATCGGTAGGCTGCGTTTGTGCAGGATTTTGTCCAGGGTGATGCCATAGTCGTAAGTCATCACCATATACACGGTGTCGTTGGCCTGAAAGAAATTAATCACATCGACGATATTATGGTGCTTCAGCATCGCCAGCACTTTGGCTTCTTCAAAGAATAGCGAGCGGCCGCGCATGAACAGCGTCTTGGCCTCTTCATTATTGGGTACGACTAGATTGTTCCAGGTGCGGTGTGCCAGCTTGCGCGGTAGATATTCCTTAATCGCCACCTGAATTTGATCGGCCAGCTGTCTGGCCAGATACACCGAGCTGAAGCCGCCGTGCGCCAATTCCCGCTCGATCATGTACTGATCTATAATGGTTCCCGATTGAAGGTAATTCCATTCCTTGGGATAAGTTTCTGGATCGTAGTATTCGGCCATGTGCAAGCTGCGCGGGTTAAGCGTAACGATTATAGGTGAAAAATGATAAGAAGCATGACCGCTTTCGCGGACGGCGAAATAAGCGCCGACAATCTGACCATCCTTTGCGAATTACGTTCGGTCAACCATCGTTACAGCGATGTTAGCGTCAAGTTGCCGGAGCGACTGCGTTTTGTCGAAGCCGATGCCCGCCGCCTGATCAGTGACAAACTCAAGCGCGGCAAAATCGAATGCGCCTTGAGCTACAAAAAACAAGCCAGCGACAACAGCTTCAATATCAATCGGGAAATAGTCGAAAAACTGTTGTCCGCTACTGCCGGTATCGAAGCGTTGATGAACAACCCGCAGCCGTTTTCCGCGCTGGAGGTGTTGGCGTTTCCGGGGGTGCAACAAGAAACCGAAACCGACAAGGAAGCGCTACGCGATAAAATCGTCCGGTTGCTGGACTCAACCCTGGACAAAATGCTGGAAACCCGCGCCCGCGAAGGTGCGCAACTGGCGCAACTTCTGGAAGACCGCTGTCAAAAGATCAATGTGTTGGTCGATGCCGCCCACAAACGCATGCCGGATGTACTGCATAACCTGCGCAGCAAGCTTACCAGCCGGGTGCTGGAAATGGTCGCCGAACCCAATTTTGATCGCTTGGAGCAGGAGTTGGTGTTGCTGGCGCAAAAGCTGGACGTAGCCGAAGAGCTGGATCGATTGGAAACCCATGTCGCCGAAGTGCTGCGCACCCTGAAACAACCGGAACCCACTGGCCGCCGCCTGGATTTTTTAATGCAGGAAATGAACCGCGAAGCCAACACCCTGGGCTCCAAGTCCGCTGACCGGGAAATGACGCAGATTTCCATCGATTTAAAAGTGCTTATCGAACAGATGCGTGAGCAGATACAAAATATTGAATGAAGTCTCAACCAAGACAGGCGCTTAGACTTTTATCTTACTTCTCGTGCCGCATATATTTTGTGATCCCTCCAATTTAAAGTTCAAACTGAGCTTGTCGGCGTTAGCGGCTCACTATTATCCGACAAGCTCAAGACCCATAATAAAGCTAAACAACACTGATAGCGTAAATTAAAGCTCTACTTATCAGCGCGCTGACAAAACAATATTGCGTCTCGCCAATCCAAACCTTTTCCTGTGGCATTCTGGAAGCACTCTACTGTGTTTTTGGCATTATTGGTGCCGGCACAGAGATTAATAATATTTTGCCAATCCCAACTGATACCCTTGCCCCAGTTCACTCGGCCGTCCAGTACGCTTAGAAAGCATGCGCCAGGCTCTGCGGGTTTAGTCGTTCCGGCACAGAGTTGCTTGACGTTTTTGGGCTCCCAATTCATATTTTTCTCGTCATTCCAGGGGATTTTGCCTTGCACTGAATTAAAGCATTCTGATTCATGGTCGGAGGCTTGAACTGTCACAGGATTAAAAAACAATGCAATTGAGCCTATGGCAATTGAGGTGCGGATAAAACGGTAAATATTATTTGATGTTTTCATGAGTAAATCCCCCACTATTTAATATTGATGTTTAATATAATTTAATCTCTAAAAACTATATTTTTGGCTCGCTAATAAATTACTCGACGATTAGAGCATTTAGTTACCAGCTTACGCTCACTCACTATTCCATAAAAAATAGGTTTGTCGAATATTTACAAATCAACTGCAAATTTACAAAAACTCAATAAAAATAATGGGCAAAATAAATCCCTTCCATGGATTAACTCCTCGATTAATAATAACTAGAATTTACAAGCTGTTTTTCTTCAGTGCATTGGACTGCCAAAACTGGGATATATCGTTATTCGAAAACCTATCTATGGAAAACTCTGCAATATCAATAGACTTTGAATTCACATGGCCTTCAATAATTAAGTCGGCAATGATCTCGCCGAAAATTGGCGCGTATTTCAAAGCTTGGCCGGCGCCCAAGCAGTGGTAGAGATTAGTCAACTGGGTGTCCGGACCTAAGATAAATTTCAAATCGGGGGTAATATCGAAAAACGAATGATAACCGCCGGCATAGACCGGCTTGCCGATTTTCGGGAAACGATTAATCACCTTACCCAGATAATTATCGAGCTGTTGATGGGTAACATTAAAACTCAGCGCGTCATAAATGACGTTGGCGCCCTCCGGATTCATCACCGCTCTGCTAAACGAGCGGGCAATATCCTTGGCGTTGCGGCTACGAGGTTGGTGCATGTGCAAAATGCTGCCGCGCCAGCGCCGAAAATAGGCTTGATTGACATAGTCGGCGATGATGGGCATCCCTTCGGGAATGTCATCGGCGCTCACTAAAAAATTGGCGGCATACACCGGTTCCAAAGCCACCGGGATACTTAAGCCGATACCGGCAAATAATTCCGCGCTCCAAGCCCCGGCGGCGTTGATCACATGTTCGGCAAAAATTTTGCCCTGGCTAGTATTGATGGCGCTGATGCCTTGCTTGGTATGTGCAAAGTCTATGACTTCGCAATGCTCCAGCACATCAATGCGGTTCTTTTTAGCCGCCGTTTGCATGGCATTTAATATCTGCGGCGAGTCCAACTGCAGAACGTCCGGTTCGTAGTAATAAATTTCGTCCGGCACGGTTTTTAGGGCTTGGCGGCTCAGATCCATCACGTCGCGATGAGCAAGCATCGCAAAGCCTATGCCTTCCTGTTGCAGCATTTGCTCCAGCGCCGTCCAACTTTCGGCACGGCTGTCGGGGGTATTTTCTGCAATCCAGATAGCGCCCGGTTGCTCGTAGGGGATGTTGACGCCCCAAAGAGGTTTGAGATTTTTCCAATATTGGGTGGCCATTTTAGCCATCCTGGCCGCCATCGGCGAAGCATTGGCGGAGCGGACGATGGCGCTATGCCGGGAGCTCAGACCGGCACCCAAAACTTTTTTCTCGATAATGGCGACTTTATGTCTGTTATTGCCCAGCCGGCGTTGTACCGAAAAAGCGCATGCCGCGCCGAGGCAGCCACCACCAATCACCACGGTATGATAGAGCTTATTCATCAAGTCTCCGCGCAGCCTGGCGCTGCAAAGCAATTTTCAGCGGCTATCAAGTCTTGATAGCAGACATTCCCCCATCGACATGCATGACTTGCCCGGTAATCCAGGCGGCATTTTCGGACAGTAAAAACCAGGCCATCTGGGCAATATCGCCGGCTTCGCCCAAACGCTTAAGCGGGTGCCGCGCCGCAGCAGCCTGTTTTTTGCTGTCTTCGCGCAAGAGACTTTGCGCTAATGGCGTGTCGGTCAATGACGGCGCGATGGCGTTTACCCGGATTTTTGGCGCCCATTCCGCCGCCAAGGCGCGGGTCAAACCCTCTATCGCGCCCTTGGATGCCGAGACCGTGGCATGGAAAGGAAACCCGGTTTGCACGGCCACCGTGCTGAACAGCACGACCGAAGCACCCTCCGCCGCTTGCAGATTGCGCTGATAGTGCTGCAGGCAGCGCACGGCGCCGATCAAGTTAAGTTGAAAATCCGCAATAAATTCCTCGGGTTTGATCCTGGCGAAAGGCTTTAAGTTGATACTACCGGGGCAATACACCAAGCCTTGCAAGGGTTCATCAATGGCCGGCAATACGTCGCTTGCTACATCGCAACTAAAATGTTTGAACACGTTCGGCACCGCAGCAGAACGGCTTAAGGAGTAGACTTTGCAGTGCGGCTGAGCCAAACCGGCAAGTGCCGCCCCAATCCCGCTACTGGCTCCTACAATCAAAACATTACCCATGTTGTCCTCTGTCAGCCGATCAATCCAAACAAAATCTGTCGTTTGCGGTGGGGGTGCTAATGATTTCTTCTTGTATGCGCCGTAACAGACTGAGTTTTGCACCACTAGCCCCCCGTGGTCTGAAGGCTACCTTGCGGATGCAGTTAGTCAATGCACTACGCACGGCTAAGCTGGACGGGATAAACTAGTGTTTTTACGTGACGAGATTTGCGGATGAATCCAGGCCGATTTGGCATCTTCAGCGGCATCGCGGCACCGGTAATCTGGCTGTCGCTGATTGGTTTGGCCGGCGCCATGCGCCCGGAGTTCAACCACAGCTATCAGTACATCAGCGAATTGGGCGAACGCGGCAGTATTACGGAAATACCGATGCGCTATATCGGCTTCGGATTCGCCGGATTATTGTATGTGTGCTTTGCATTAGCAGTCCCGGCCACTTTGCGCGAAGGTTGGCGTTCGGCACTGCTCGCCACGCTGGTTGGTCTGGACGGAATTGGGCGGATTGGGGCCGGCGTATTCGCCTGCGACCCCGGCTGCGATGGCTTGTCGTCCAGCCAGGAATTACATCGGCTGTTTGCGATGACCGGGTTTTCCGCGGCTATTCTGGCAACACTTGTTTGCGGTGTGGTGTTCCGACGCCATGCGTGGCTGGGCCTGCTTAGCGCTTACTCGATTGGTAGCGGCTTGCTGGCGACGACTTTGCTGCTGCTGATGACTTGGGAGGCCAATCCTATCCAAACCCCCGGCCTGTTCGAACACTGGGCAACCGGCGTGCTTTCCATCTGGACATTGGTGTTGGCGTTGCGTTTACGGCGCACTCCCGTAGCGACCGATGAATAGCGCTGTTGCTAAAAACTTTAGTTATTGCCCGACACTTGATAACGACACTTCGGCACAGGCAAGTGTCGAGTGCAGTGGAGTATGAAATTTAAGGGTCTGCTTGATGGCAGGAACTTTCCAGGATTTCAATCACCGAAATTTCAACACCAAAACCGCGGGAGAATAATGTGATCAGTGCCGTATATGCCGCTTTGGCGGCCTTGCTAATAGCCGGGTTGTCACAGAGAGTTATCAAATTGCGCCGGGCAAAAAAAGTGATTTTCGGCGATGGCGGCGAGACCGATTTGCAAATCGCCATCCGCGCCCAAGGCAACGCTACGGAATACATACCGATATTGTTGATTTTATTGGCGCTGCTGGAATTAAGCGGCGGACATGCCGCGCTGCTGCATATCGGCGGTTTTGCGATCATCCTGGGTCGAATAGTCCACGCCCGGGGCTTGCTGCGTGCGAATCTGGATCAACGAGTGCTTGGCATGCAAATCACTATTTTCACCCTGATAGGCCTAGCCGTCGCCAATCTGGGCTACGCCGCTTATGCCGCATTCGGTTAGCTGATGCTTGGGCAATAATCTGCGGAATTGCTGGATAGCTTAAGGCCGTTTGAGCAGGGCTAAAATGCCCGTGGCCAAGATGATTTCTCTAAGAAAACACAAAAGACCGGCTATCAGCGCCAGCATTGATGCCACAAACAAAAGAGAGACCGCATCCGAGAGATCGATGGCCAATTCCACGCCAACAAACATGACGACGATGGACAGGCAAACCAGCAAGGCGCAACTGGTGCACAGGATGATGGACCATTGGTTCCAACGTGCCCGCCGCGTCAAGATTTGCAATTCCGGATGATGTTGCTCGGCTTGCGCGCCATCAAGCTCACTGAGCAAACGAAACCGGTCCACGGTGCGTCCCAGGCGGTTGGTCAATACCGCCAAAATACCGGCAACGCCGGACAGCAGAAAAACCGGAGCGACCGCTTGTTGAATCACATGAGCAACTGTCGGTATGTTGGCTATGGCATCCGTAATGACTATCCGCAAAATTAAAAATAACGCATTGATCCACCCAAGCTTTAAATGCCCCGGATTCCTGATTCCCGCGACATTCAAAGGCCGGGTTTAATCGGACAAGGTAAACGCGCACCTTGCCCACTGTCGAAAAATTTTACAATGAGTGTTGCATTTAATGCGTGTCCGGTTAAAGTGACCGATCCGATAAATTCGACCGCCAACCTCACGGAGTAAGGTGTGTTTCCCGTTAAGTCATGCAAATTTGCCCTGCTCGGGCTTATCCTCAGCCAGCTGCTTTGCTCGCCCACATTGGCCGCCCCGGTCTCGCCGATGTACCGGCCATCCTCGGCGCTGACCGGCCAAGATCTGGCGGTCATCGTCAACGACGCCGATCCCTTGAGCGTACAAATCGCCGCTTATTACCAAAAGCAGCGGCAAATTCCGGCGGAACAGATGATACATGCGCGTTTTGCACCGAATCAGGCCGTGTTGTCCAAACAACAATTTGAGCAAGTGAAGCATGAAGTCGATCAAAAAACGCCGGCACATGTGCAGGCCTTTGCCTTGACCTGGTTACAACCGTTTCGCGTCGATTGCATGTCCATCACCACGGCCTTCGCAGCGGGTTTTAGCGAATCCTTTTGTGCCAAAGGCTGCGTACAAACCCATAACAGCCCTTATTTCACCTCCGAAACCGATAAACCGTTTAAAACACACGGCTGGCGGCCCACCATGGCCGTGGCGGGTAAAACCTTCGCGGAAGCGAAAAAACTGATCGATACCGGTGTCGCCTCGGATTATTCGCATCCGCAAGGCTCGGCATACTTGTTAAAAACCTCGGACCAGGCGCGCAGTTCTCGAGCGGTAATGTTTCCGAAAGTGGCCGAATCACTGGCCAGTTTTTGGCCTGTGCATTATCTGGAGCAAGAGTATATTGAGGGACGACAGGATGTGATGTTTTATTTCACCGGACTGACCAAAGTGCCGCATCTGGCGGATAACCGCTATTTACCGGGCGCTGTTGCCGACCATCTCACGTCCACGGGCGGCGTGATGTCGGGCAGCGACCAGATGAACATCACCGAATGGCTGCGTGCCGGCGCTACCGCCAGTTATGGCGCGGTGGTGGAACCCTGTAATTTCCCGGCCAAGTTTCCCAATCCGGGCGTATTGATGTATTTCTACTTGCGCGGCAGCACTGTGATTGAAGCTTACTGGAAAAGCGTCGCCCAACCCGGCCAGGGGATTTTTGTCGGCGAACCGCTGGCTAAACCGTTTGCTTATCAACCGCGCCAAACGCCGGCGCCTTAGTAGGCATCCATAAAACCCCTTTCCCCCTAGAAGGTGGGATTTTAGCAGTCACCCCACATCTGCCTCTTCATCCGCGACGACAAGCCGATTGCGGCCGGCTTCCTTGGCGACGTAAAGCGCTTGGTCGGCACGAGTTAACAGATCGAGCCGGGTGCCGCCATGCACCGGATAAATCGCCACACCTATCGATACCGTCACCTGCGGTAACTGATGATTACCAAACTTCAGCGATAAGCTTTCGATAGCCACACGCAAAGCGTCCAGACGTTGCAAGATTTTGTCCGGCTGGATTTCAGTCGTGACCACCACGAATTCTTCACCGCCGAAGCGGCAAACCATATCGCTGCCTTCCCGAAAGCCGTTCATCAATTGCGCGGTTTTTTTCAAAACTTCGTCACCGGCGTCATGGCCGTAGTTATCGTTAAAAATTTTAAAATGATCGATGTCTACCATCGCCACGGCCAGCATTTTGCCGCAGCGGCTCATCCGCAATAATTCCCGGTCCAGCACTTCTTCCAGAAAACGCCGATTGAACAAACCGGTGAGCGGATCGCGTATGGATAACTCGTGCAATTCCTCGCGCAAGCTCAAGTTCGCCAAGGCCAGCCGGGCGCTATCCGCGGCAGCTTCGGCTATCGACAGCTCGCGTTGAATATCTTCCGGATGGCCACTGGTAAACCGGTGTTCGATGTAAATCAAACCCAAAGCGCGCGAATGCGCTAACAACGGAATGCACAGATAAGGGCTGGTTCCCGGTTTTACGTGGTTGCAAACCGGATTGATACTCTGGCCGACGCGCGCCATATGAATGCAGCCGCGCCGCATGCCCCAGCATTCGTCCGGGGTAAACACGGCTTCCAGTTCGCTTTCGCCGCTTCCCCAAGCATCGGCCAGCACCAGCGAATTACCGGCGGCGTCCAGCATATACAGACCGCCGATGGAATCGGCAAACAAACGTACCAATGCCGCTTTGATAATCGGATAAGCTTCGTCCATTTTTTGGCAGCTCTGTAAAAGATCAGTCATCTCGCGGATTAATTGCATATGCAAAATCGCCGCTTCCAATTCGGTTTGGGCTTTTTTTAAGGCGGTAACGTCCCGCGCCGCAGCAAAAATTCCGGCGACGTCACCTTTGTCATCCCGATAAACCGAGGCGTTGTACATCACCTCGGTGATCTGGCCGGAGGTATGGCAGATAGCCAGCGGATAATCCGTGACTTTGCCTTGCGAAAACGCCAGGCGATAACCGTCGCGGGCTTTTTGCGGATCGGTAAAGTAAGTGGAAAAATCGCTGCCGATCAATTGCTGCCGCGGTACGCCGGTGACTTTTTCGGTAGCGCTGTTCACGTCCATGATCTTACCTTCCGCGCTGATAGTCACCAGCGGATCGAGACTGGCCTCGATCAGGCTGCGCGCATAGGAGGTTTTAAGATTTTTCATTGGCGCGACTCAAGGCAATCGCAGTTCATGAATATCGGCGACGCTTATTTAAATGCCTCGCCCCATTGTCCGAGATAAAACCGCAGCTCCAGGGCCGCACGGCTGCGTTCCGCCTGCTCGCCGGCTTGAAACTCTTCGGCCAAGTTATCCGCCTCGGCTTGATAACCTAACGCCAACATCGCCATCGGCGTACAGTCGTCCGGTAAATTCAGCACTTGCCGGGCTTTATCGGCATCGAACCCGCCCATTTGATGGGTAATCAAGCCTAAAGCGTTGGCTTGCAAGCATAAGCTCAGCGTGGCGGCGCCGGTGTCGTAAGCGGCAAAGCGGTTGGCTTTGCCGTTGTGATTAAAATTCTGCATCGCCACCGTCAAGATGAACACCGGGGCGTTTTTGGCCCACAGCTGATTTTTTTCGACAATCACCGATAGCGCGGTTTCCCAGGCTGCGAGATTGCTGGATTTGTCGCAAACCACAAAGCGCCAAGGCTGGTCGTTAAAACAAGACGGCGCCCAGCGCGCCGCTTCCAGGCACGCGGTTAAATCCGGGTGGCTGACCATTTTATCCACGGCAAAAGCCCGCGGGCTCCAACGGCTGGCGATCAAGTCGTGAATCTGAACCTGGGTGGTGGCGCGTTTATGTTGCATGGTTGAGCCTCTTCTGTGTGCTTGGTAGCTTTTTGCGCGTGCCGAGCCGGCAGTTTGCCGACCCTGTGCCACGCATAAACCCGCCGGTAAATTTCCTAAATCAGCAAACCGGATACGCTAACCGATGGTAACTCGCCGACGCCGTCCCGTCTATTTTTAGCACGGTTCAAGGTCCAGCGCCGAGTAGGCTTTATGCCACTTGGCACTTGGTGCTAAAATCGCGCGTTTACTATCATCCTTAGACTCATTCGGCTAATCGGCGCAACCGTTATTTTCGGCGGCCTAAGTCCGCACCCAGCCGCTGGAATGCAACGCAGACAACATCATGACCATGGATTACAAACAAACCCTGAACCTCCCCAAGACCGAGTTTGCGATGAAAGCCAATCTGGCGCAACGCGAGCCGGAGATGCTGAAAAAATGGAACGAAAACCAGCTCTATCAAAAAATTCGCGAGGTGTGCGCCGGCCGGCCTAAATTTGTATTGCACGACGGCCCTCCCTACGCCAACGGCGCGATTCACATCGGCCACGCCGTCAACAAAGTGTTGAAGGACATCATCGTCAAATCCAAAACCCTCAGCGGTTTCGATGCGCCTTATGTGCCGGGCTGGGATTGCCACGGCTTGCCGATTGAGTTGATGGTGGAAAAATCGGTCGGCAAGGCCGGCGTCAAAGTCACTCCGGCCGAATTCCGTAAAGAGTGCCGAGCCTACGCCAAGAAACAAGTCAATATCCAAAAAGAAGAATTCATCCGCCTGGGTGTGTTGGGCGATTGGGACAACCCTTACTTAACCATGGATTTTGCCTTCGAAGCCGACATCGTCCGCGCTTTGGGCAAAATCGCCGCCAACGGCCATCTTAGCAAGGGCGCCAAACCGGTACATTGGTGTACCGATTGCGGCTCGGCGCTCGCCGAGGCGGAAGTGGAATACGAAGACAAACATTCGCCGGCCATTGACGTGCGCTTCGCCGTCGTTGATGAACACGCTTTCATGGCCAAGTGCCATCACGCTGGTGACCGCGAAGGCAAAGGCCCGCTGTCGGTGGTGATCTGGACCACCACGCCGTGGACGTTGCCGGCTAACCAAGCCGTGGCCTTGAATCCGGATCTGGAATACGCCGTGGTGCAATGCGAAATCGACGGTCAAACCGAGCGCTTGGTCATCGCCGAAGCCTTGCTCAAAGACGCGGTATTGCGTTACGGTATCGGCGAGCATCACATCGTCGGCTACTGCAAGGGCGCGGCGCTGGAACACCAATTGTTGCAACATCCTTTTTACGACCGGCAAGTGCCCGTCATCTTGGGCGACCATGTCACCACCGATGCCGGTACCGGCGCGGTACACACCGCTCCCGGTCACGGTCAGGAAGACTATGTCGTAGGCATGAAATACGGCTTGCCCGTCGACAACCCGGTCGGCAGCAACGGCGTATTTTTGCCTAGCACCGAACTGTTCGCCGGCCTACACGTGTTTACCGCCAATGAAAAAGTGCTGGAGGTATTGCGCGAGCGCGGCAAATTGCTGCATCACCACGCCTTGCTGCATAGCTACCCACATTGCTGGCGCCACAAAACCCCGATCATCTTCCGAGCCACCCCGCAATGGTTCGTCTCCATGGAGAAAAACAGCCTGCGCGATACCGCGTTGAACGAAGTGAAAAGGGTAGAGTGGATACCGGATTGGGGCCAAGCCCGTATCGAAGCGATGCTGAATAACCGTCCGGACTGGTGTATCTCTCGCCAGCGTACCTGGGGCGTGCCGATTGCCTTTTTCGTGCATAAAGAAAGCGGCGAATTGCATCCACGGACCGGCGAATTGATCGAACAAGTGGCCAAACGCATCGAACAACAAGGCATAGACGCCTGGTTTGAGCTGGACGCGGCGGAATTGATTGGTGCCGATGCCGAGCATTACCAAAAAATGACCGACACTCTGGATGTCTGGTTTGATTCCGGTGTGACCCATGCCGCCGTGTTGGAGCGCCGCGAGCAACTGCGCTTCCCGGCCGATTTGTATCTGGAAGGTTCCGATCAACATCGCGGCTGGTTCCAATCTTCCTTATTGGCATCGGTAGCGATGAACGATGTCGCGCCTTACAAACAAGTATTGACCCACGGCTTTACTGTCGATGCCGAGGGCAAGAAAATGTCCAAATCCAAAGGCAACGTGGTGCTGCCGCAAACGGTGATGAAATCGCTGGGCGCGGATGTGTTGCGCTTGTGGGTGGCCGGCACCGATTATCGCGGCGAAATGTCGGTGTCCGATGAGATTTTGAAACGCACTTCCGACGGCTACCGCCGCTTGCGTAATACCGCGCGCTTTCTGCTCTCCAACCTGGACGGCTTCGACCCCGCCCAACATCTGGTCGCCAAAGACGATTTGCTGGCGCTGGACCGGTGGGCCGTCGATAAAGCCTGGCAATTGCAGGAAGAGATCAAAGCCGCTTACAGCGCGTATCAGTTCCAAAGCATCTACCAAAAAGTGCTGACCTTCTGCAGCATCGACTTGGGTGGCTTTTACCTGGACATCATCAAAGACCGCCAATACACCGCCAAGGAAGATTGCCTGGCCCGGCGTTCCGCGCAAACCGCGATGTACCATGTCATCGAAGCGCTTACCCGCTGGCTAGCGCCCATCACCAGCTACACCGCCGACGAATTATGGCAATTCATTCCCGGCCAACGCGGCGAATCGGTGTTTCTGGAAACCTGGTACGAAGGCTTATTCCCACTGGACGCCAACGCAGCTATCAGCCGTGACACTTGGGACAAAGTGATGGCAGTGCGCACCGTGGTCTCCAAGGAACTGGAGCAACTACGCGGCAAGGGCGCCATCGGCGCGTCTTTGAATGCGGAAGTGGAATTGTATTGTGATGACGCTTACGGCGCGGAATTGAACAAACTGGCCAGCGAGCTGCATTTTGTCTTTATTACGTCCAACGCCGGCGTCGCCGACATGCAATTCTGCCCGGACGATGCGGTCGCGACCGAACTGGATGGCGTGAAATTGAAAGTCACGGTATCCGAGCATGCCAAATGCGTGCGCTGCTGGCACCAACGCTACGACATCGGCGAGCACCCGGAGCATCCGGAACTGTGCGGCCGCTGTGTGGAAAACGTCGCTGGCCCTGGCGAGACCCGTCGTTATGCTTAAGTGGTTGTGGATTTCCGCAGTCACACTGGTGTTGGACCAAGCCAGTAAGCTGGCGGTGGACGGTTCGATGCAGCTATTTGAGTCGATCCCCTTGCTTCCGTATTTCAATCTGACCTACGTACATAATACCGGCGCGGCCTTCAGCTTCCTGGCCCAGGCCGGCGGCTGGCAGCGCTGGCTATTCGCCGGCCTGGCGGTGGTGATGAGTAGCATCATCGCGGTCTGGCTTTATCGTTTACAAAAACACGAGACTTTGATGGCCGTCGCCCTGGCTTTGGTGTTGGGCGGTGCTATCGGCAATCTGATCGATCGGGTAGCTTATGGTTATGTGATCGATTTTCTGGATGTCTATTACCAGGACTGGCATTGGCCGGCTTTCAATATTGCTGATTCGGCGATTTGTATTGGCGTGGGGTTGATGTTGTTGGAGAGTTTTGGGGTTGAGCGGAAAGATGTGGATGGTTTGGAGTAGGCTTAGCACGGCCATTTGGTTATAGCCAACGTGTTCCCCTCTTTGAAAAAGAGGGGCTAGGGGAGATTTTTCCAATAAGGTGTCGCTAGCGCGACGGCTGGTTTTTAATGTCGGGTCTCGGCCCGACAGCCGAGATACTTTCTTTTGCTTGGCCAAAAGAAAGTATCCAAAGAAAACGCCACCCGGACGCCGCTTAATCCCTGCGCTCCTCGCTTTTGAACGGGGTCGCCGAAAGGGGCTTCCTGCCCCTTCGGCAACGCGATGCATCCTTGCATCGCCCCTGCGGGCTGATCCCTTCAAAAGCTCCGGTGCTCGGCGCGGCATACGGGAAAACCCCGCGCCAAATCCGCGGCTTATTGTTTACGACCCTTTGTAGGGTGCATTAGCGATAGCGTAATGCGCCGAATGATTTAAGACCAACATACGGCGCAATACGGCTACGCCTATTGACGCCCTACCAATTGCGCCTTATCGGGTTGACAGAGGAGAAAAAAATTGGAATTACCGAAGTTCAATGACACATTCCTTCCAATAATTGACATTCTGCGTGATGGTAGGGTCGTTCCAGGACGGGAGTTGTTACGGCTTGTCGAAGAGAAATACTACTCAAAGCTTCCGCCAGAATTGCTGAATCAGACAACAAAGAGTGGTGATCGACTTCTGGAAAACAGAATCGCCTGGGGAAAGTCCTATCTCAAGAAAGGTGGTCTAGTCCACTATCCTCAACGCGGTTATGTCCAGATTACCGAGAAAGGTAAGTCCGCAAAGGTCGAAACGATTTCAATAGATCAACTGGCGTCTGACGTTATCGGCTTCTACAAACCGGAGGGAGCGATTTCTGAAAAGCAAGAAATTGCCAACTCAAGTCCACAGGACCTTATTGATTCTGGCATTGAACAGATTGAAGACAATGTCAAAATTGAGCTTTTACAGAAACTGAAGCTGATTGATCCATTCGCTTTCGAAAGAGTTATTCTTATCTTGCTGAATCGAATGGGCTATGGCGAATTCATTGAAACTTCCAAATCCCGTGATGGCGGAATTGACGGAATCATAAATGAAGATCAACTTGGTTTGGAGAAGATCTACATTCAGGCCAAACGGTATACTGACAACAAGGTCCGTGAACCCGATATTCGAAATTTCATCGGGGCCATGAGTGGTGACACAGCCAAGGGAATTTTTGTCACAACCTCCGATTTTGACGAAAATGCAAAGAAGAAGGCTAAGGCAGCCCATCACACAATCGTTCTAGTTAACGGACTGCGATTGGTTGAGTTGATGTACAAATTCGGGGTAGGGGTTCAAGTGAAAAACTCATATGAGGTCAAAGCGTTAGATAATGATTTCTTTGAAAATGAGGATATCTAACATCTAGTTAAATCTGAAAATTGCGTACCGAAATCACATGTTCTCAGCGTGGGAACGAGATAAAGCGCAAGGTCCGATTAGCGCAGCGTAATCGGACGCATGTTGAATTAAATCTTTAAGAGTATGTGCTGCTTCCAATAAGGCAAACAATGATTGTAAGCTCCCTTCATTCCTCCGAATACGCTTTGCTATTCGGAGCTACCTCAAAATGGCTACAATTTTTATAAGCTCAAACCCTGCAAATCGCGCACGGGTTTTCTCTCGTATGCCGCGCCGAGCACCGGAGCTTTTGAACGGATCAGCCCGTTAGGGGCAATGCAGGGATGCATCGCGTTGCCGAAGGGCCAGGAAGCCCCTTTCGGCAACCCCGTTCAAAAGCGAGGAGCGCAGGACAAATCGGCAGGATAGCCGATTTGCATGAATCGCACCCGAAGGGCGAGGCACAAGGATGTGCCGAGTGATCTAAGCGGCATCCGGGTGGCCTTTTCTTTGGATATTTTCTTTTGGCCACGCACAAATTCGCATGGAGCGAATTTGAACAGCCGATAGGCTGGCCCGGAGGGCGAAAACCAGGGATGGTTTTCGTAGCGAAAGTATCGGCTGTCGGGCCGAGACCCGACATTAAAAACTAGCCGTCGCGCTAGCGACACCTAAAACACCAACTGCATTGACATCATCCCCGAAATCTCAAATCCCGTCCGCGGAACCGTCGCGCAGAAAAATTATTCTTATCCGTTGATAACCTAATAAGAGGGCAGTTTTGAGCTAATTGGGAACGCAAACCCTGCCACGCTAAGGTCAAAAATTCCACGTCAAACAAGCCGCTAACCCGTCCGACCGCTCACACAACTCCGCGAAGTTGAATGACGGTAGCTATTTTGCGCTACAGAGTACAAAAGTTCCGGGCGATTTGTTTCCATAAAAGAAACAAATCATGAATAAAATGCCTGATTGTAAATATTTTTGGTGGGTATATAGTGAAGTCGTACTTACAAAGCGACTAAACATAGTCAAGGTGGACCCCATGAATATTTCAAAAAACATTTATAGAGACGTGATGATTGGCTTGTTTTTTGTCACCGGCGTGCTCAGCTTCGTCTCCGGTCAATTTATCCTATCCACACTTTTATTTGGTTCCGCATCATTGGCCAGTAACTTGAATCAAGCAACACCTGCGCGGGTTTAAGAGTGTAGGCTGGCCGCTATCGGCAACTTGTGGCGCAGACTCAAATGCGGGCATTGCTAATCAAGGCGGAACCTTATGGGTATTTTTTTAACCAAAGCCAAATCGTAGACATATTAAAGATCCTTACAGTCATTCACTGCCAAGCATAAAGCCATAGGAGAAATACCATGAATTTACGTTACGCAAATATGAAAAGTGCGCTCGAATTTTTATATGCGCCTCCCGTCACCCTGGCGATTATCGAATCATGGAGCGATGACGAGTTTGATGATGTGTTGGACTGGATTGAACAAATGACTCGTCGCAATTGGCATCGAATACTTCAGCGACCAGAAGTGTTCGTGCAACAAAGGCCGGATGTTTTGAATGTATTGGATGTTGAAATGTAATGGAGAAATTCAAATACGGCGTTTTTCTGGGCGTTATTATTAACTCGCCCCCTAAATACCATTCGCCTTGAGTCTATCGAAGGGGGCGCCAGCCTGGGCTTCGATGGGCTCGGCCCGAACGGCACCCGTGTCACATTGTTCCGCTCTAACCAGGGGTTGAGCTTAGATTCTCCCGCAACTTGGCGCTGCGGCTATCTGGGTATAAAAACCTTCACTTCGCTATCGCTGCGCTTCCAAAATTGAATACGCCAATCATCATCAATGTACTGAATGGTTCGTGATGAATGGATGTCATTTAACAGGGGTCTAACGATCCAGTATGGTGTTGCCTAACCCAACAACTTACTGGAGATGATAATGAACCGTGGAATCCTATTTTGCACCGCCATGGTGTTTGCAGCCTTTGAGGCTTTGGCGGATGGCAACTCTCATTTTGATGTATTCGCCAACCTCGATACCGGCCCCGGCAATGTCACGGCGACTGCCAACGGCCGGATCATCATGAGCCAGCATCAGTTTTATCAACCGCAATACACGGTGGTGGAATACAAAGACCAGGCCTTGCTGCCTTTTCCGAATAAGGAACTGTCCGCAACCGATTCGACTGCACCGATCAAACTCGATTCGGTGCTGGGTATCCGCTCCGATAGCAACGGTATCGTCTGGATGCTGGATAATGGCATGCGGAGCGGGGTGACGCCCAAGCTGGTCGGCTGGAATACCAAAACCAATAAACTCCAGCGCTTGATTTATTTACCCGCGCCGATCGCGCCCAAGGATGCGTTCGTCAACGACTTTGCGTTGGATGCCAACCACAATCATGCCTTCATCAGCGATCCGGCCGGTGGCGCGAATGCCGCCTTGATTGTGGTCAACCTGTCTACCGGTGCGGCGCGGCGGGTGCTGGAAGGCCATAAAAGTGTGGTGCCGGAAAACGTCGATTTGGTCATCGACAATGTGCCGATTCAGGTGAAAACCCCGGCGGGCGAGTTGGTCAAACCGCATATTGGCGTCAATCCGATTACCGAGGATTTGGCCAACGAATGGGTCTATTTCGGGCCGATGCACGGCCTCAGTCTTTACCGGATTAAAGCGGCGGATTTGGTCAACGAGTCGTTAACGCCTGAAGAACTGGCAAAGCAGGTGGAACACTACAGCGACAAACCGATTTCGGACGGCATCAGCATTGATGAAAACAACAATATTTATCTGGGGGACTTGGCGAATAATGCGATTGGCGTGATCGCGCCTAACCGACAATACCGGCAATTGGCGCAGTGTCCAAGGCTGTCATGGGTCGATTCCTTCAGTTTTGGCGCTAACGGCCAACTCTATGCGGTAGTGAATCGCTTGCATCGCTCAGCCACACTGAACGGCGGCGACAACCAATCCAAACCGCCTTACTTTCTGTTGAAGGTCAAAGCCTTGGCCGCGGGCCTGCCAGGACGTTAAAGATTGATTTGAGATGCGCTTATTTTCCGGCCTATGGCGTTGATTTGTTCGCGCAACCAACCGTGGGCCGGGTCTTTTTCCCATAGCGGATGCCAAATCATCGCCAAATCGTAGTCCGGTAAACTCACCGGCACGGGTAATACTTGCAGCGGCACCAGTTTCTGAAAAGCTATGGCCAAGCGATAAGGCAAAGACAAAATCATGTGGGTTTGGGCCACGATCAAGGGTGCCGATAGAAAATGCGGCACGATGAAATTGATACGCCGCTCCAAGCCCAACTCGGTCAATTTCTCGTCTATTACCCCCAATTTATCGCCGGTTCGGGAGATCAGCATGTGCGTCCCCGCCAAATAGTCCTCCAACGACGGTGCGGCTTGGATGGTGGGATGATCCTGCCTGACCACGCAAGCCATGCGATCCATGAATAAATGTTCGCAGTGCAAATGCGCGGGCGGATTCAGTACCGAGGCAAAGCCCAACACCACATCCAGACTGCCGTTTTCCAACTGCGCCAAGGGAAAAGCAGATTCCGTACGTTTGACATGAATATCCACGCCCGGCGCCGTTTGCTCTATCAATTGCGACAACTCTGGCAAGATCAAAAACTCCATGTAATCGGTCGCGGCGATGGTGAAACGGCGCTGACTGGATGCCGGATCGAAGGCCTGGGGTGCCTCTAGCAATCGTTCCATTTCCTGTAACAGACTGCGTACCGGCTCCACCAAGGCCAGCGCCAGTGCGGTCGGCTGCATGCCGGTGGGCGATTTAACCAAGACTGGATCGTTCAATTGCTGGCGTAAGCGGTGCAAGGTATGGCTCATCGCCGACTGGGTGACGAACATGCATTCCGCCGCGCGGGTGACATTGCGCTCCCGCATCAAAACATCGAAAGCCAGCAATAGGTTTAAGTCGAAAGTGCGTAGGTTAGCCATCCTGAGTTCCTCAAAAAATTCGGCTGCATACTAAACAATATCGCTGCTGGCCGGTATGAACAGTCTTGATGGTAGCGGATGAAATTTCACCATTTCACAGCCAAGCCGTTTCTCCCTACCTTATACCCCGAGCGCGTCGTCCAAGCCTACAAGGTTTAACTCCCCCAAGGGTAGCTTTTCGGTTGGCGGCGCGCCCAAAACTCAATGGCGATTGCCGTTTACTGAAACATATTACGGGGGATTCTTACCATGTCTGCACAAATTCCAATTTCAACCTTCAAACCTTATCGGGGCGAAAAAGCCCGGCTGGCCAGAGCTTACGATTATCTGATTCTGGTACTGGCCCTATTTTTATTCATCGGTTCGTTCCATCTGCATTTCGCCCTGACCGTCGGCGACTGGGACTTCTGGGTCGATTGGAAAGATCGGCAATGGTGGCCTTTGGTCACACCCTTAATCGGCATCACCTTTCCAGCGGCTGTTCAAGCTGTGTTATGGGATAAGTTCCGGCTACCTTTGGGCGCCACGCTCTGCGTTGCAGCGTTGTTGATCGGCACTTGGGTTGCCCGAATCTTTGCCTATCACTACTGGAATTTCTTTCCCGTCAACATGGTGTTGCCGGCCACCATGGTGCCGGGAGCCTTGGTACTGGATACCTTGTTGATGCTGACCAACAGCCTGACCATCACCTCCATTTTTGGCGGTGGCGCGTTTGCCTTGTTGTTTTACCCGACCAACTGGCCGATCTTCGGCATGTTCCACCAAGCGGTCGAATACCACAACAGCCAGCTGACTGTGGCCGATTTATTTGGTTTCCAATATATCCGCACCGGCATGCCTGAATACTTGCGCATCATCGAGCGCGGCACCTTGCGCACCTACGGTCAGTACGCCACACCTTTGGCGGCATTCTGTTCAGCGTTGTTGTGCTCGTTGATGTATCCGCTGTGGTGGTACATCGGTAAATGGTTCGCCACCACCCGTTATTTGAAAAAAATCTAAGGAGGAATGGTCATGAAATCACTCTTTAAACCTTGGCTGTTGGCGTTGCTGTGCGTCAATGTATTGTCCATATTTACGGTACCCACCGCGCAGGCACATGGCGAAAAAGCCCTGGAGCCGTTCATCAGGATGCGCACCATCCAGTGGTACGACGTGCAATGGTCCACGCAAAAATTCAACGTCAACGATGAAGTCAGCGTTAGCGGCAAGTTTCATGTCGCCGAAGACTGGCCGATCAGTGTGCCAAAGCCGGAAGCCACTTTCCTGAATATTTCAACACCTGGGCCGGTACTGATCCGCACCGAACGTTACCTGAACGGCAAACCATGGACCAACTCGGTAGCCCTGGAGCCGGGCGGTGACTACGAGTTCAAGGTGGTCATGAAGGGCCGTTTGCCTGGCCATTATCACATCCATCCGTTTTTTAATTTAAAAGACGCCGGTCAGGTAATGGGCCCTGGGGTGTGGCTGGACATTGGCGGCGATCCCGCGGACTTTAGCAATACCATTCAAACCATCAACGGTGAAATGATCGACATGGAAAGCTTCGGCTTTGCCAATGGTGTGTTTTGGCACCTGTTCTGGGGAGCGTTGGCGGCTGCCTGGCTGTTGTGGTGGGTGCGCCGTCCCTTGTTCATCAGCCGTTACCGGATGTTGGATGCCGGTTTGGAACATGAGTTGATCACAGCTCGGGACAAAGTCATCGCCAAGGCCGTGTTAGTGGGCATTCCGGTATTGGTATTGGTGATTAATTCCGTAACCAATAGCCGTTATCCGGACACCATCCCATTACAAGCAGGACTGGATAGGATTTTGCCTTTACCGGCTCAAGTCAATGCCGGAACGGTCAATGTCGACACGCTAAAAGCCGAATACAACGTGGCGCAACGTGCCATGGTGTTGCAGGTTAGTGTCGATAATCGCAGCCAAGGGGCGGTCAGGATAGGCGAGTTTTCCAGTTCCAACGTGCATTTCATGAATGATGATCTATCCGAGGTAGGCAACGTGCCCGGCAAGGACGACGTCAGCAATAAAGGCCTGAGCCTGAATGACAACACGCCTATCGCCCCCGGCGAACAACGTACCGTCACTATTGAAGTGCGCGATGCGGCCTGGGAGTCGGAAAAGCTGGATGGACTAATCAAAGACGCGGATAGCCGAGTGGGTGGCTTACTGTTTCTTTACGACGACGTGATGGGAAAACGCTATATCTCCAGCATTTCCGCCGCCGTCATTCCCAAATTCAATTAATTCAGGAGCACACATCATGGCTACCACGACAGAACATGTTAGCTTAAGCACCGAAACCCCAAAATCATTGCCTTGGTATTTGATCGACTTACCTAAGTACCTAAAGGGTTTTGGTCTATTAGCGGTTATCTACATCAGTTTACGGTTGTATCAGGGCGCTTTTGCCATCGCGCACGGTTTGGATTCCACGGAACCCGCGTTCGAACAGTACTGGATGCGGCTGTTTTATATCGAACTGGCGGTTCTCGCCGTCGTCGTCAGCGGCTTTTGGGGTTACTTATGGACCACGCGCGACCGGAATCTGGATCAGTTGGCGCCCAAGGAAGAAATCCGCCGCTATTTCACCTTGACGATGTGGATCAGCATCTACACCTTTGCGGTGTACTGGGCGGGCAGTTATTTTGCCGAACAGGACAATTCCTGGCATCAGGTGGCGATCCGCGATACGCCGTTTACCGCTAATCACATCATCGAGTTTTACTTCAACTTCCCGCTGTACGTGATCCTGGGCGGCTGCGCCTGGTTGTATGCTAGAACCCGCTTGCCCTTGTATGCCAAAGGCATCTCCTTGCCTTTGACCTTGGCGGTGTTCGGACCCTTCATGATCTTAGTCAGCGTCGGATTCAACGAATGGGGGCATACCTTCTGGTTTAGAGAGGAATTCTTCGCCGCGCCTATCCATTGGGGATTCGTGATTGGCGTATGGTTTGCCCATGGTGTGGGCGGGATATTGTTACAAGGCGTGACTCGGCTGATCGAGCTAATGGAAAAAATCGAAGACGCCGAATAGGGCTGTTTACTAACTGATGTTGCGCAGTCATGGTTTTTGGTCCCGTTATTCCGCCCCGAGCATCGCAGCTTTTGGCGGGAGCAGCCCGGTAGGGGAGCGGCAAGGATGCCGCTCGTTTTCGGAGGGCTAGGGATAGCCCTTCCGAAAACCCTCGCCAAAAGCGAGAAGCGCAGGATTTAGGCGGAATCCGGGCGGCCTTTTCTTTGGATACTTTCTTTTGGCCGTGCAAAAGAAAGTATTTCGCCTGTCGGTGCGAGAACCGACTTCAACATAAACCAGTCGCGATAGCGACGCTGATTCTGATGGCATCAGACAAACCATAAGGTTGCGTAATGTCAGTTACTAACAAACTCTCACGAAAATGTTTAAGTCATTAGTCGCCATGCCAAAGAGTCACATTGATTCGGTTCACTATGCCTGGGTCATACTCGCGGTCACGTTTCTATGCTTGTTTATGGCATCGGCGCTGCGCTCCGTTCCAGGGATCATCATGCTGTCTCTGGAACAGGTGTTTGCCTGGAACCGGGAAACCATTAGCGGCGCCATTTCACTCAATCTGCTGTTATTTGGTCTAGCCGGACCGTTTCTAGGCCGATTGATGGATGTCTACGGTGCCAAACGGATCAGCGTTATCACCTTGATTTTGTCGGTGGCTGGCGCCGGTGGCAGCGTTTTTATGCAGGAATCCTGGCAGCTGTATTTGTTTTGGGGATTGCTGATTGGCGCAGGTTCGGGCGGCACTTCCATGATTATGGGGTCGGCGTTGATCAATCGCTGGTTTCATAAACACCGCGGACTGGCGCTAGGCATATTGGGCGCTGCCTTCTCCTCCGGCCAATTAGTGTTCACCCCTGTCCTCATGCAGATCAATGTGCATGAAGGCTGGCGTGCGGCGACATTGTTTATCGCCGTCGGCTTAGGCTTGGTGGCTTTACCGTTGGTGCTGAAATTTTTAAGAGACGATCCCGAATCAAAAGGCCTGTCGGCGTATGGCGACCATGGCGTTCATCGAACAATGCTTAAGCCGGATCAAAATCCCATGCGCTCGGCCATGCGCAGTCCGCAGTTCTGGTTGTTAGCCTTGAGTTTTGGCATTTGCGGTTTAACCACCTCCGGACTGTTTCAGACTCATTTGATTCCGCATGGCATCGAACACGGCTTCACCGAAATGACCATGGCCATGTCCTTAGGCGTCATGGGCGCGGCCGATGTGTTCGGCACCATTTTATCCGGTTGGTTATGCGACCGGTACGGCAAGCGCTGGCCATTGGCGTTTTATTACGTCGTCAGAGGTGCAACGCTGATAGTGCTGCCCAGCATAGATAGCACCGGACAATTAATGCTGTTCTCGATTATTTACGGCATGAATTGGTTATCCACGATTCCGGCAACCTCAGCCTTGACAGCGGATTTATTCGGCAAACAAAACGTCGGCGTGGTATTCGGCTGGATCTGCTTTGCGCATCAAATCGGGGCGGCCATAGCCGCCTATAGTGCCGGGTATGTCCATGGCCTGATGGGTGATTACCACCTGGCTTTTGTGGCGTCAGGTCTATTCGCTTTTATCGCAACCGGTATCGTTCTTTTCATAAAAGAACCACAAACTGTTCGTTTTTAATTTAATTTTGGAGGAATAACATGCCCTTAGTTCGAATATCGTTAATGAAGCAAGAAAATAAAGAGTTCGGGAGAAAGATTGGCCAAATCGTTCACCAAGAAATGGTGCGCACAATCAATGTACCCGAAAAAGATTGTTTTCAGGTTATTACCGAGCATGATAATAATTCTTTAATTTACGATTCCAATTATCTTGGTATACATCGAAGCGATGGCATCGTTTTTATACAAATAACCTTGAATGAAGGCAGAGGTGTCGATTTAAAGAAATCACTTTATAAAAACATAGCCGATAGTCTACATAATCAGCTAGATATACGCAGAGAAGATGTCTTAATAAGTCTAGTTGAAGTCAAAAAGGAAAATTGGTCGTTTGGGAATGGCATTGCGCAGTATGCGTAATAAGCGGTCAATACTTCTGCGTTTCATTAATCTGATTAAATGTTTTTAAAAATAGGGGGTTATTATGTCCATCGATATGTATCAAGTATCAATAAAAGTTTTTATCAAAATGCTGGGCAATTTATCGAAAATACTTGATAAAGCCGCAATCCACGCCGAAGCGAAAAATATTGATCAATCTGTGTTTATCAATTACCGTTTGGCCCCCGATATGTTTCCGCTCAGCAAACAAGTTCAAATTGCAACGGATATGGTCAAAGGCTGTGCCGCTCGCTTGGCGGGGTTAGAGAACCCATGCTATGAGGATAATGAAAGCACATTTGCCGATTTGCAGGCTCGTATATCCAAAGCCATCGCTTTTATCCAAGATGTAACCCCGGCGCAAATAAATGGCACTGAGAATCTGGCTATTAATTTCAAGATTGGCGGCACCGAGAAAAACTTTGTCGGTCTGCCATACTTGCTGGATTTTGTCCTACCTAATTTTTATTTCCACATCACGATGACCTACGCAATCCTTAGGCACAATGGGGTTGAATTGGGGAAATCGGACTTTTTGGGCGTGGATTAATTCAGCGTTTGAATTATTCATGTCTTTTGTTTTCCATAGGTAGAATGCGGCGTTTTGCCTATGGTGATTCTATCCGCTGTCGTTCTGGGAAATACCTTCGTAAAAAATTCGAACCTCATGATGAATGATCAAGCTTCCATAAATCAACACCCCACCCTGTCCTGAAATTTTTATAATTGCGCAGTGTAATTCATACTGTCATGTAGCACCCGTACAATATGAATCTTGGCTGCTGTAACACGATAAAAAACTAAATGGCGATTGATGTGGAATTGCCTGTACCCTTCACGAATGTAATCACAGGCAAAACCCAATTCCGGATTTTCAGCGATTAAAGCGAAAGCCGCATTTAATTCATCAAAATAGCGATCCGCCTGCACCTCGCCCCAGTTGCTAAATGAGTAAAGCCAGATATTTTTTAGATCTTGTTTTGCGAGTGCCTGAGTATGGATTTTGCGCATTTTCAGACTAAACCGGCTTCTTTTTTGGCTTCCAGTCTGATTGTTTCCATGTTTAATTCGCCGGCATCGCCACTCTCCTCACCTTGAATTAGGGATGTGCGTAAAGATTGCAATTTGGAGTTCGCTTCTCTTTCCTCAAGCAAGCGTAATGAGTCACGCATAATTTCACTAACGCTTGCATAGCGTCCACTCTTGAGCAAAGAGTCAATGAGGTTATTCCAGTGCTCGCCGAGGCTAACGGTTTGGGTTCGCGCTTGAGCCATGTCGTTCTCCTAATCAGATTATTAAAAGTCTCAGTAAGATATATTCTTACACCTGGAAAAGCAAACCAATTATCCCATGCAATACGGCATCGAACACGGCTTTACCGAAATGACCATGGCCGTGTCATGGGCGCGGCCGATGTGTTCGGCACCATATTATCCGGCTGGTTATGCGACCGCTACGGCAAGCGGTGGCCGCTGGCGTTTTATTACGTAGTCAGAGGCGCAACGTTGATAGTACTGCCCAGCATAGCTATGATCGGGCAATTAATGATTTTCTCGATTATTTACGGTATGAATTGGTTGTCCACGATTCCGGCCACCTCGGCCTTGACCGCCGATTTATTCGGGAAACAAAACGTCGGCGTGGTATTCGGCTGGATCTGTTTTGCACATCAAATCGGAGCGGCCATTGCCGCCTACAGTGCCGGGTACGTGCATAGTCTGATTGGTGATTACCACCTGGCTTTTGTGGCGTCGGGCCTATTCGCTTTTGTCGCAACCAGTATCGTTCTTTTTATCAGAGAACCGCAAACTGTTCGTTTTTAAGGCTATGTGCATTCTAGGGTTGGAAATCAGAACTGTTCATGCTTTTTTATCGCGCCGTTTTGTGCAAAACCTGGTTGGATCGTTGATAAGCGCAATGGCTTGTTATGTACAAAAGTTGGTTGGGCTGCCAATGCTCGTTGCCGGACGGCTTAGGTTTCCAGTAATTGTCAGGTCAACCGTTGAATGCAGGCATTCAATGACTTGTTGCTAAGTAGCTTGGTATAAGTCAGACAACAAATATATCGTGTTAGGGTTAGTCATTTGAACTTCATCAACTATATTTCAGACTTGTCTACGAACTTAAAACTGTAGCGAGACAGATAATCGCTATTTTACTAAGAACCATCAAACAAAAAATCATCATGCCTATCAAACCTAAACCGTTCGCCTATGTCTGCGCTTCATGTGGGTGGAGAAAAGCCGTTTCCCCGAGAAGCGACGCTTTAATGCCTGGAGAATATTATGACTGCTGCCCAACATGCGGTAGTAATTCCCTGTCAAAGTTGGAGCTAAACCGCCTTCAAACACTTTGTGGTGGGTTATTTGGCAGACTTCTTAAACGTTAATTGAGCTCTCAATAAAAATAAAATCAAGGGACACAAATGAGTGTAAATAATTTCGAAGAATCTCTAGGTGCTGAATTTGAAACCTTCAAAGGAGGAGTGAAAAAACCCAATATCCTGTTAATCGGTGGAACTGGTGTTGGCAAAAGTTCGCTAATAAACTGTTGTTTTGGCGAAAACTTGGCCAAGACAGGCACGGGAAAGCCGGTTACTCAATTCATTGATTATTTTTCTTGTGAAACAGTTCCGATTGTCCTTTTTGATACTAAAGGCTATGAAGTGGGCTCTGAAAAAGAGAGAGTATTTATTGAGGATGTTTTTCAATACGCGGCGAGGGATTTTAGCTCGTCAGAATCTGACAATTCTATCCATTTGGTTTGGTACTGTATTCAGGCATCGGGAGGACGAATTTTAGATTTCGACATCGAAACGATTAACAAGCTTTCTGCCTATGGCATTCCTGTCGCAATCGTGATTACCAAAGCTGAATTCCTATCAGAAAATGAGTCAATTAAATTTATAGAGGTAATAAAAAAATCATTACCAAATATACCAGTTTTTGAAACAAGCGCAAAAGACAATGGTCAAAAATGGCAGTTTGAAGATTTATTACAGTGGTCGATTGAAAAATTACCAGAAGCCTTGAAGATTGCGTTTGCATCCGCTCAAAAACAAAGTTTGAATATTAAGCGTGACGAAGCTAATAAAATTATTAAACAACACGTTGCTGGAGCTGCATTTTTTGGTTTTACTCCTTTACCTGTTTCTGATGCGCCGTTGCTTTTAGGGAATCAGGTTGCCATGATCGCTAGGATATTATACGCTTACAATCTTGATAATTTTTCAAGCATACTGAATGGATCAATATTTACACCCATTATTGGCCGCGTCATATCTGGCAGTGGAATTTGGGTTGTTGGGCAATTATTCAAATACTTCCCTGGGCTTGGGACTGTCGCCGGTGGATTAATAAATGCATCCGTCGCATCTTCAATAACTTATGCAGTAGGTTTATCTGTTTCAGAGTTATGCGAGGCAATCATAGAAAAAGGACTTGAAGGAGATGTTGGTGAACTGAATAAGTTTATTGACAACCTTGCACCATTTTTCGAACAACGATTTAAAGATAACTTTAATAAAAATCAAGGATAAGTAAAATGAATGCTCGTTATAATGTTGCCATTGTAGGCCAAACAGGAGTGGGGAAAAGCACCTTCATAAACTATCTATATGGAGAATGCGTAGTAAAAGCCGACATCGGAAGGCCGGTCACTAAAAATGGATTTCATCCAGTAGAAATGGAAATAAATGGTTTACCAGTTACCCTTTTTGATTCATGGGGCCTTGAAGTTGGAAAGCATGATCAATGGATGTCTGAGCTGAGCAAAGAGCTAGATAAACGAGGCATAAATCAATCCGCCTCCGAATGGTTTCATTCTGTTTTTTATTGTATTCAAGCTGGCGGAAATAGAATACAAGATTGCGATATAGATATAATTAAAAAATTTATTGAAAACAATTACAACGTATCTGTAATTCTGACAAAATGCGATCAAGTTGGCGAAGATGACGAGAACGCCATGAGGCAAACAATACAGGCGTCTATTCAAGGTATCTCAGTAATTTCAGTTTGTAGTGAAGAAAAAAAGACGCGATCTGGCGAAACAAAGCCTTTTGGAAAGGGCGATGTGGAGCGCAAGGCTTTTTCTGATTTTTTTGATTCATTAATTATCCGTGTTCCGCTCAGATGCAACTACGTCATGAATGAAATAAAGAGAGATTGGCTAACAGATATTAA
Organism: Methylomonas sp. Kb3; assembly: GCF_002834115.1. Lineage (NCBI taxonomy): Bacteria > Pseudomonadati > Pseudomonadota > Gammaproteobacteria > Methylococcales > Methylococcaceae > Methylomonas > Methylomonas sp. Kb3. Next base: position 118,039 of record NZ_PIZT01000065.1, read on the forward strand.
AGCCAAGATTAAAACTATAGGACACTTTGGTTCAAATGAAAGTGATGTAAGAGAAAAAATTAACGCGGATACAGATAAGTTATACAAAACGCTTGCATCACAAATTAATAAAGAAATCGATTCTACAATAAAAATGTATGGGACTTTTTCAGAAAAACTTGGTTACCCACCTTTTGAATCTAACGTACCATCAACTTCGTCAAATCATTTTCATAAAAAGTCTACTGATCTTAATCTAACTTGGTACCAAGCTCCAGTTTTTGCGGCATTGCTACCATTTTTGGCCGTTTATGCATTATTTGCAACTAAATCCACAACACAAGCCGAGTTTTTAGACGAACTTAATACTGTAGAATCAAAGGTTGATAAATATATTGATTCACAAACTAGGAATATTACAGAGAGACTTCAAGAGCTAAAGGCCGAGGTATTGTGCCCGACTGCTCATTAATGGTTTGTTGCCATTTAAAAATATAACTGACAGAAGGATTAGGGTCGTAACAAGACAATCAAGCCCTACTCAACCACTCCATGAGATATCAGAAAATCAAATTCCAACCACTTGATCGAGTTCAATGATAAAGATTGTCGGCCATCATTCCAACCTCATTCTGCAAATAGCCTTTTTATTTCCACATCACGACGAACTACGCCACTGTGGCGCTCTTCATCAGAACGCCAACCAGCCCCGTGCCTTTCCAGTTGCGATTTATAGCGGCCTGTGGAGTTATCAAAAAATGGTTCACGTTATTCACTGATGTTACGCAACCTTATGGTTTGTCCGATGCCATCAGAATCAGTGTCGCTATCGCGACTGGTTTGTGTTGCAGTCGGTTCTCGCACCGACCGGCGAGATACTTTCTTTTGCTCGGCCAAAAGAAAGTATCCAAAGAAAAGGCCGCCCGGATTCCGCCTAGATCCTGCGCTTCTCGCTTTTGGCGAGGGTTTTCGGAAGGGCTATCCTTAGCCCTCCGAAAACGAGCGGCATCCTTGCCGCTCCCCTAACGGGCTGTTCCCGCCAAAAGCTGCGATGCTCGGGGCGGAATAACGGGACAAAAAACCACAGCTGCGTAACATCAGTTATTCACATTGAAAATATTTACGATGGAGTAGCTAAAGGAGACGTGGCGCAGACTTGCCGGTTTGCGTCGCTGCGAAAAGATCGGACCGGTGAGCGTCGTATCGATCCCAGTGCCCGGCGTTAGCCAGGGAGGGCCAGGTGTCTTCTGCTCACAGCATCTTGACGACGACTTTCCCCTTCGAACGCCCTTGGGCGAGGTAGGCAAGCGCATCTTTGGCTTCCTCGAACGGAAATACCTTGTCGATCACGGGCTTGATGCACTCGGCTTCGAGGAGTTTGCCGATTTCACTGAGTTGATCGCCATCGGGACGCACGAACAGAAATGAGTAAGTGACTGCCCGTTTTCTGGCAAGCCGCATGATCTTGCGGCTCATCAGCCCGAATACGAACCTGAGGAAGAAATTCAAGCGCTTGGCATCCGCGAACGCCGCATCCAACGGCCCGATCAGCGAGACGATCTTGCCTCCCGGCTTGAGGATGCCGACGGTTCTCTCGAGTTCGGCCCCCTTGAGCGTGCCAAGCACCACGTCGTAGTCGCCCAGCACTTTCTCGAAATCTTGCTTCTTGTAGTCGACGACTTCATCGGCTCCCAGGCTGCGCACCAGTTCAACGTTGCCGGTGCTGGTGGTGGTTGCCACCGTGGCGCCAAGGTGCTTTGCCAGTTGGATCGCAAAGGTGCCAATGCCGCCTGAGCCTGCCGGGATGAACAGCTTCTGGCCGGCGCGAAGATTGGCGCGTTCCTTCAGCGCTTGCCAGGAGGTAAGCCCGACCATCGGAATGGATGCGGCCTGCACGAAATCCAGATTGGCCGGCTTCAGCGCGGCGGCGCTCTCCGGCACCACCGCGAATTCGGCAAGCGACCCCGTGCCAAGATCGAAGATACTGGCGAAGACCGCATCGCCGGGCTTGAAGCGCGTTACGTTGCTGCCGACCTCAGTCACCACACCCGCCAGATCGCTGCCCAGCGTGGCCGGCAACTGGAAATGCAGGACCGGTTTGAACATCCCGGTTGGAATCATGTTGTCGATCGGGTTCAGGCCCGCGGCGTGGACTTTTACCAGCAGTTCGTCAGCCTTCAGTGTGGGACGAGAAATGTCGGAAAAACCGATCTCGGGCGACTTGCTATAGCGTTTGAAGGTGAGGGCTTTCATGGTTAATGTGCTATTCACAAAAAATTCCTTGTTGCTAAGTTCAGACTAAATCGGTGTTGAAATGCGACTTGGTTTCCATAACGCTGGACGACGAACGCCTTCATGACATTTGTGGTTTTTTTATTGCGTCGAGCCGCAGATCTTTACGAAGCCCTGCGTCCAATACGCGAGCAGGCGCAAATCGGCGTAGCAAGCTCAAGCGCTTAGCGAGACCGCCCGCGGTATATCGGAGCTTGGGACGAGCCGATCTGGCCGCTTTCAGCACCACATCGGCCACGACTTCCGGCTCATCGGCAATAGCCATAACTTCCTCCAACACCTTATCTAATGCCGCGCGGGTTTCGTGGTATTCCTCAAGCTGCGAATCGGCCGCCATTAGGTTCGCGTCGAACTTCGTTTTTGTGTATGCGGGCTCGATGACCGAGACCCGGATGCCTCGGGTACGCAACTCGTGGTCTAGCGATTCCGAATAGCCTTCGATCGCGTGCTTGCTCGCGGCATAAATGGCCATATACGGCATCGGCAATACGCCAAGTACCGAGCCGATGTTGATGATGCGACCGCTGCCTTGGCGCCGCATATGGGGTGTAACGGCGCGAGTCATGCGGACGATGCCGAAGAAGTTCGTATCAAAAACCGACTGGGACTGTTCAATCGAACTCTCTTCCGCTCCAGCAGGCGCAACCCCGAAGCCGGCGTTGTTCACCAGCAGGTCAATGCGTCCTTCCCGTTGCATCACCTCGCTAACGGCAGCTTCGACGGAAACATCGCTAGTCACGTCGAGAGGCAGCATCTGAAAAGAACGTTGACCGGTTTGGGCGCCCCGTCTGCTGGTCCCGTAGACCTTGTAGCCAGCCGCGGTCAGCCGCAGAGCGGTTGCTTCGCCGATGCCCGAGGATGCGCCGGTAACCAGCGCGACACTAATATTTTGCTTAATACTCATAACTCAAATCTCCTTGCGGGATGGATTGTCTATCATCTAAGTGTTACTATCATTTCGGTAGTTATGTTACTACCAATTTGAAAGCAAGTCACTACCAAAATTGTATGAACGATAAAAATATTTGTGATGACCCTTGTCCAATCGCGCGCTGCTTGGCTTTTCTGGGAGACGCATGGAGTCTTTTGATTCTGCGGGATGCCCATTTCGGCCTCACCCGCTTTGACCAGTTTCGGAAAAACCTGGGAATCGGACCCGCGATCCTGACCCGCAGATTGGCGACTCTGACAGCGGAAGGCTTGTTGGAAAAAAGGCTTTATTCGGAACGCCCGCCGCGTGAGGAGTATGTGTTGACTGCCGCCGGCCGCGATTTTCTGCCGGTGCTGTTCACGATGGGTGCCTGGGGACGTCAATATCGCGGCGAGGGCCAACTGGTGCGCATCTTGGACGCAGAAACGGGGGCAGAAATCAGACCGGTGCTTGTGGATGAGGTCACCGGGATAAAGATCGGGAATCGGCCGATACGCATTGTCGAGCCGGATGGCGACTAGGGGTTATTGCCGCTTTGGCCTGCGCTTTTATTTGGTTGCCCAGTTAAAACGGCAACAGCCCTAATCAAACAAAGGGGTTTATGCAAAAAATCCGCTGTCGGAAATGGCACATATTTCAGCCATTCGCCGCAATGGCTGAGCGTCAGCAAGCTCGCCGGGTAGATGCCGCCAACGCTTCCAGCAAGGTGAAATTGCAATGCGTTGCCAGACAATCAGCCAGACGCTCGATGCCGGCTTCGCGCAACGCATTGAAATCCAGGGCTTGCGCTTGCCGATAGCCTGCCCAATGCAACAGCGCATCGCAGGCGGCAGGCAAATCGAATAAACCGTGCAGATAACTGCCCGCCACCTGTCCGTCTGCCGAAACGGCGCCATCGTGACCATCCGCTAGCGAAAATAAGGGTTGTGCCAGCGCCGGACCGCTACTGACGCCCAGATGAATCTCGTAGCCCGCCACCTTTGTCGTTTGCCCATAAAACGTGCCGGTGGTTTGTTTCAAGCATTTTTCCGCGTGCAAAATCGTCTGCATATCCAATAAATCCAGGCCGGCAGCACTACCGGCCGGACCTTCCAATCCGAGCGGGTCGTCTATGCTTTTGCCCAACATCTGAAAGCCGCCGCAAATCCCCAGCAGTTTGCCGCCGTAACGCAAATGGCGAGCAATAAATTTGTCCCAGCCTTGCTCTCTAAGACGGGCTAAATCACTACGCACCGATTTGCTGCCGGGTAGCACAATCAAGTCTGCACCGGCTACCTGGTCTGGACTTTTCGCAAAACTGACCTGTACGCCGGGGTGCAATTGCAATGGATCGAAATCGGTATGATTGCTGAAGCTGGGCAAATGCGGTACGACGATGTGAAACGCGCCGGTTTGGCCCTGTTGGGCATGCCGAGTGGATAAGGCATCTTCGGCTTCCAGATAAAGATCGTGCAGATACGGTAGCACGGCCAACACCGGCTTGCCGGTTCGCTGTTCCAGCCAGTCCAAACCGGGTTTTAGCAGCGCAATATCGCCCCGGAAGCGGTTGATGACAAAACCGATTACGCGCTGTTGTTCGCTTGCCGACAGCAATTCCAGCGTGCCGACCAAGTGCGCAAACACGCCGCCACGGTCAATGTCGGCGATCAGAATCACCGGACAATCCACCGCTTCGGCAAAGCCCATGTTGGCGATGTCGCCTGCGCGCAAATTGATCTCTGCCGGACTGCCGGCACCTTCGACAATCAGCATCTGGTACTGAGCGCCCAAGCGCTGCCACGATTCCAGAACCGCTTGCTTGGCGACTTTTTTATAATCGTGGTATTGGCTGGCCGATTGGTTTTGCAGGACTTTGCCGTGAATAATCACTTGCGCGGTGGTGTCGGTATTGGGCTTGAGCAGCACCGGATTCATATCGCTATGCGGCGGCAAACCGCAGGCTGCGGCTTGGGCGGCTTGGGCGCGGCCGATCTCGCCGCCGTCGACGGTTACCGCGCTATTCAATGCCATGTTTTGCGGCTTGAATGGCGCGACGGCGATGCCTTGACGCCGGTAATAACGGCACAAGGCCGTCACCAAGGTACTTTTGCCGGCATCGGAGGTGGTGCCTTGCACCATCAGGGCGTGGAAAGGCGGCTTAGGATGCATCGGGCCAGCCGTTTTCGTAGACAAACGCCGATAAAGGTTGCGGCGTTGCCCAGTTTTCCAGTTCCAACATGGGTTTGGGGTAAAACTCGGCGACATGGCCCAAGCAAAGCACCGCAATCGGCCGGCTACCGGTGGGCATTTTCAATAGTTGCGCCAATGCGTCCGGATCGAATAGCGATACCCAACCCAGCCCCAGGCCTTCGGCGCGGGCCGCCAGCCACAGATTTTGAATCGCGCAGGCCGCCGAGGCCAGATCCATTTCCGGCAGTGTGCGCCGACCGAATATGTGTTGCTCGCGCCGGTCCGGCAAAGCGACGATCAGCAATTCACCGCAATCGAGTATGCCTTCCACTTTAAGCTTCATGAATTCGTCGTGCCGTTCGGCGAGGGCTTCGGCGGTAAGTTTGCGTTCCTGTTCGACCAGCGCGTAAATATCATTACGTAAACAGCGATCAGTGACGCGGATAAAGCGCCAGGGCTGCATCAAGCCGACGCTGCCGGCCTGATGCGCGGCTTGTAATAGACGTGCCAGGACTTCGGCATCGACCGGATCGGAAAGAAAATGCCGCATGTCGCGGCGTTCGGCGATGGCGCGATAGACGCCGGCGAGTTGTTGGTCAGGGAAGCGGTGCGCGGCAGAGGCGTCTTGCGGTGCAGATTTGTGCTCGGGAGTTGCCGGCGAACGCGGCGATTGCTGTGTCATTGCAGCATGGCAACCATTAGCACGGCGGCTTCCGTTAGCTCGACCGCCGCACCGTAAACGTCGCCGGTTACCCCGCCCAAGCGCGAGACCGCGGTTTGCCGTACCCAACATAGTAAGCCTCCGGCGAACAGTACGGCCGGTAAACCTAAAAACACCGCGGCAGTCAGGACGCTAATCACCAACACCGCTTGGATATGCGCTCTTGGCAATTGTTGCAATAGCGCCTCGGCCAGGCCTTTTGGGCGAATATAGTCAGTTGTCAGCATCAAACCCAGAATTGCGGTTCGGCCTAAAACCGGGGCCAGCAGCAAGGGGGCGAGGCGAGTTTGCTCGAACATAGAGGTCAGCGCGGCAAACTTCAGGACTAAAACCAGCACCAGCAAGCTAACCGCAATCGGTCCGGAAGCCGGATCTTTCATGATTTGCAGGCTACGCTGTTTGTCGCCGTAGCCGCCGACCCAAGCATCGGCGCAATCGGCCAAACCGTCCAAATGCAGGCCACCGGTCAGTAAGACCCAGCCGGCCAAGACGATAGCCGCCAACAGCATGGGCGCACTGCCGGCAAACAGTATCGGCGGCAGGCTTAGGAGCATACCCAGCAGCAGGCCGACCGCCGGATAGTACAAAACCGAACGTCCCAACACGGGAGCGCCAGCCGCGTCACGACAACTAACGGGGATGCGGGTCAGAAATTGCAAGGCAAGCAGAAAAGCATCCACGATTATTTAAGATGACGTCCCTTGGCATCTTTATAGATGTGGCCGGTAGCAATTAATACGCCCTCAATGAAGCCCCCCATGACGCCAAAACCGCCGGTAACCAGCGTGACTACGGCTTGGGTGAAGCCGAGGAAATAGAAGCCCAGATAAATGCGATGCAAGCCGATCGCGCCGAACGCGATCCCTAGCAAAGCCGCGACCAACTTGCTTTTGACTGGCTTGGCTTCCATTAGATAAGCGCCGACCAGGCTGACGTCGGTGACTTTATCTTCGTCGTGATCGAAATCCACATCATCGCCGACTTTGGGCGGCGCTTCCGATGTCCATTGATCCAGGTGGAATTCGTAGAATTGACCTTCGTATTTGATCACGCCGGTCTGGCATCTTTCATCGTAACTTTCTATGTGTCCTAGCATGTTGTTTACCAAATCAGTTGTATGTTTTTATTATTATGTGCAGCTGCCATTAGGACAGTTGCCGGTCGCAAAGCAAGCTCGACGTCAGCCCAGCTTATTTTTCGCGGCTAATGATACGGGAAAGCCCAAGGCCCCGCCATTGCGCTTGACGCAGCTTGCTAACGCAAGCCTATTTCAGGCAGTAGAGACTTGCGCTTGACTGAATGTGGCCATTTCATTGTGTAAACGACAGGCCATTTGCAGTAAGGGTACCGCCAACACCGCGCCGCTACCCTCGCCCAGACGCATCTGCAGATTCAATAACGGCTGAGCGTTCAAGGCTTGCAGGACGCGGGCATGGCCTTTTTCCGCGGAACAATGGCCGTAAAAAAACCAGTCCACGCAGCCGGGATTGATCCCCACCGCCAGCAACGCCGCGACACTGCTGATAAAGCCATCTATCAACACCGGCAGACCTTGCTGGGCGGCGCTGATATAGGCTGCAGTGAGCGCGGCGATTTCAAAACCGCCCAAGGTTTTTAAAATATCCAAAGGCGATTGCAGAGCCGCTTGGTGGAGCTGTAAGGCGGAGTCGATAACACGGGCTTTGTGATCGATTTGTCCGGCGTTCAAACCGGTGCCGGCGCCGGTAATCTCGGCGGCCGGTATCCGCAAACTGGCGGCAGTTAAAGCGCTGGCGCTGGTGGTATTGGCGATGCCCATTTCCCCGCCGATAAACAAATCGGCGCCGTTCGCTACCGCCCGCTCGACGGCAGCCCGGCCAGCGGCCAAGGCTATCGTTAACTGTTCGTCGTTCATCGACGCTGTCCGTGAAAAATTAGCGGTGCCGGCACCGGCTCGATGGCTGATTACATTGGGTAAGGCCACTGGCTGCAATAGACCGACATCGACGACTTCGAAATAGGCATCGACATGCCGGGCCAGCACATTCACCGCGGCACCGCCGGCCGCGAAGTTTTTTACCATTTCCATCGTTACCACTTGCGGAAATGCCGAGACACCTTCCTCGGCAATGCCGTGATCGGCGGCAAATACGCTGACATGGATTTTTTCCAGTTTAGGTATTTCCCGGCGCTGCATCGCCGCCAACCTGACCGCGCAATCCTCCAGCAAGCCCAAGGAGCCGGGCGGCTTGGTCAATTGTGCTTGCCTGCTTAAAGCTTGTTGGTAATAAGCGGCATCAGGCGCGGCAATCGGCGCGGATAAACTGTTCATAATCAAATTACAGGGTTTTGAGGATTTGCGGCAAACCGGCGGTGACCAGCACCACCTTGTCGCTGATTTGCGCGAGTCTTTGATGTAAAAAGCCGGCTTCATCGACGAATCGGCGCGTCATGGCGTCGGCGGCTACGACACCCAGGCCCACTTCGTTGCTGACCATAATCACCCGTTGCCTGCCGGTCGCCAGTACGGCGCATAAGGCATCGGCTTGTTGCTGATAGCGCTGTTCTTGCAGATTACCTTGTTTATCGAACAACACATTGCATAACCACAACGTCAGACAGTCCACCAGCAAGCAATGTTGTTTGCCGGCATATTCGTTAATCACGTCCGCCAAGGCGATGGGTTCTTCAACGGTTAACCAATGCGGCGGCCGGCGTTGTTGATGGTGCTGGATGCGGCTGTGCATTTCGTCGTCACCGGCTTCAGCGGTGGCGATATAAACCACGGGCAGGCCGGAGGCCAAAGCCTGTTGCTCGGCATAGCGGCTTTTACCGGAACGGGCGCCGCCCAAAACCAGCTCAATCATCCGCTAACCGCACCGCCAGTACATCGCATTTAGCGTGATGCAGCACGCCGTTGGCAGTAGAGCCGAGCAACAATGCTAAACCATGGCGACCGTGCGAACCTACGACAATCAAGTCGGCCTGAATCTCTTCGGCTACCCGGACGATTTCCAGTTTGGGGCTACCCATTTCCAGATGTTGCCGTTCGGCGGGAACCTGTAGTTTCTCGCCCAGCTCGTGCAGGCGTTTCTTGGTGGCATCCATCAGTTCCTGGGTCAGATCCACGTCGAAGGGAATGATGGGGCCATAGGCCGGATCGGTAATCGGCAAATTATCGACCACATGGACCAAGCTCAGTTGGGCAGCGTTTTGCGCGGCGATTTGCCTGGCTTTTTCCGCAACTTGACCGCCATGTTCAAAAAAATCGGCCGCCAATAAAACATGTTTATAAATCGACATAATTCCTCCTAATCGCTAACAGCGATCTCGGTAAACAACAAAGTCATAACCTGTGTGGAAATCAGTATATATAAAAAAGCCAACGCCAAGCCGAACATCAACGGCCTATCCAGGGCATGCCGAAAAATATTGCCGTTAACCAGCCAATGCCAGCCCATCAGAGCTATCATCGCGATATATGCCACCTGACTGATCTGGGTATACAGACTGGCGACCGCCGGAATGGCGCACAAACTAATCACCACATCAGAGCCCAATAGTGCTGTCAGGGTTTGTGGAAAACGGGCGGTTTTTCCGGAAAAATAGAGTAGCGGATAGCAAAAACCTATCATCAACACCGTCTCGGCGGCAATTTGCAGCAGGGCATGCGACCAATCGCTATCCAGCAGCAAAATCAATAGATTAACCAGCAAATAGGGTATGAACATCAGCCGCATTAACCAAGGCGACGCCGGCACATCCTGCGGGCCTTTGCGCATAATGCAAATCTCAAAAAACAACACCATCAGTTGGTACATGATCACTCCGCTTGTTGTAGGTTTTCCTCCGCTGCCAGCCAATCCATTTCTGCCTGTTCCAGCGCGCTATCGATTTGGCCTTTCCGGCTCAGTAACTGCTTTAATTGTTCCTTATATTCCTCGGCATAAATGGCCGGATCGGCCAATTGTTCTTCCAGATCGCGCTGTTGCTGATGAAACTTTTCCACTGCCGCTTCGGCTTTTTTCACCGCGTCCAACAATGGTTTTAAACGCTGCCGGCGCTCCGCATCGAGTTTACGCTGATCCTTGCGCGACACCCCGCCGCCATTGTCGTTGGCGACCGGTTCGTCGCCCGCTTTCTTTTGTTCGGCAAGCCATTGCTTGTAATCGTCCAAATCCCCGTCGAACGGCTGGATTTTGCCGCCGGCTACCAATAACAGTTGGTCGGTCACCGAGCGCAATAAATGTCTGTCATGCGAAACCACCACCAGAGCGCCTTGGTATTCCTGCAAAGCCACGCTCAGAGCGTGGCGCATTTCCAAATCCAGATGGTTGGTAGGCTCGTCCAGCAGCAACAAATTCGGATTTTGATAAACCAACATCGCCAGCACCAAGCGGGCTTTTTCGCCGCCGGAAAACGGTCCGACCGGATCGTTGACCTTGTCGCCGCGAAAATCGAAGCCGCCCAGAAAATTGCGTAAATCTTTTTCAGTCGCTTGTTTATCCAGCTTTTGCAGATGCCAGAGCGGGCTTTCTTCCAGGCTTAGCAATTCCAATTGATGCTGAGCGAAATAGCCGATATGCAAATCCTGAGCGGTTTGTAGCTTACCAGTCAATGCCGGCATTTGCCCGGAAAGTACTTTGATCAGGCTGGACTTGCCGGCGCCGTTGGGTCCGAGCAGGCCGATGCGGTCGCCCGGCGCAATCGATAGGCTGGCGTTTTTAATCACCACTTTATCGCCGTAGCCGATGTCGGCTTCTTCGATTTTCAGCAGTGGATTGGGCATTTTCTTCGGCGGCGGAAAACTGAAACCAAACGGCGAATCGACGTGAGCCTGAGCGATCAATTCCATGCGCTCCAACGCTTTGATCCGGCTTTGCGCCTGTCTGGCTTTGGTGGCTTGTGCTTTAAAACGGTCAACAAAACTTTGGATATGGGCAATCTCACGCTGCTGCTTTTCGTAGGCGGTTTGTTGCTGAGCCAGTTTTTCGGCGCGCATGCGTTCGAAGTCGGAATAATTGCCCGTGTATATTTCGGCTCTGTTTTGCTCGATATGCACGATGTGGTCGGTGATGGTGTCCAGAAAATCGCGGTCATGCGAAATCAACAGCAGCGTGCCGGGGTACTTGCCGAGCCAATCCTGTAGATAAATCACTGCGTCCAAATCCAAGTGGTTGGTGGGTTCGTCCAAAAGTAAAACATCGGACCGACACATCAGCGCTTGCGCCAAATTTAAACGCATACGCCAACCACCGGAGAATGAGCTGACCGGCCGGCTTTCTTGCTCGGTGCTAAAACCCAGACCGTTTAACAAACGCGAGGCCCGAGCTTGCGCCGTGTATCCGCCGACATGATCCAAAGCGGCATGTAGCTCCGCCAATTTGATGCCGTCGTGCGCTTGCTCGGCCGTATGCAATTTTGCCTGCAACGCACGTAACTCTCTGTCGCCGTCCAGCACATAATCGATGGCTGAACATTCCAAGGCCGGGGTTTCCTGGGCGACATGGGCGATTTCCAGATTCGGCGGCATGGAAAAATCACCTTCGTCGGCATGCAATTCGCCGCGCAATAACGCAAAAAAGCTGGATTTGCCGGCACCATTGGCTCCGGTCAGACCGATTTTTTGGCCTTTATGTATCGTGAAAGAGGCCTCGCTAAACAGCAAACGGTTGCCGCGACGGATGGCGATGTTTTTGAAATTGAGCATGATGGTCAAAAGTTGGCTGGGTGCGACACCGCACAATAGGGGGATTTTAGCGCGGCAGGGGGTTGCGCGTCTTTTGCAGTTTACGTGACGACGCAGAGCCGGCTATTTGCGGGCTTGTTGTTGAGCAGGGCAATAGGAGCTTTTGGGAGAGGAGGGATAAGCCGCTAGGGGATGTAAGCGGGAGCGGTAATGTTTTTAAGGTTATCCCGATTTCGGATGAATTATCGTCAAACGGGGCAACTCCGGAATACGTCGGGGACGGCCAAGAACCAGCCGCCCCCGAGAATTAACTTACCAGGACAAACTGCGTGAAATAGCGCCACTACCATCGTACAAGTAGCCATTTTTAACTACCTTGGTGACGGTGAACGCGCAAGTACCCTTGCTGTTGCTAGGTAACAGGGCACTGCTCAAACTGGTCGAGCCCTTTGTGCCGGTAATGGAATAGCTTGCCCCGGTCACATTAGTTTTGCTGGTGCTCGAGGTAACCGAGCCACTCCAGGTACCATAGACGCCTGCACCGGTAATGGTCGATGTTCCGGATTTAACGGTAATGTTGGCGACGCATTGCGATTTACCTCCGCTTAACAATTTTCGAGTCATCACGGTACTGGCAACTTTCATATTCATCGCTACGACACTTTGCGCCGCCTGAATACTTTGTGTGGTGCTGGTTTTCAAACCGCTGCTATCGGTAACGGTTAGTGTTGCGGTATAGGCGCCGGGGGTATTGTAGATGTGGCTGACCGATGTGCCAGTTGTTGCCGCAGAACCATCGCCGAAATTCCAGGCGTATGAAGAGATCGAGCCGTTTTTAGTGCTTGAGCCGGCACCATTCAACGTAACATTCAGCGGAGCGTCGCCGACAGTTGGCAGCGCTGTGATGACTGCTGAGGGTGGCACCAACGCTACAACCGGGTAATTGCCGGTAATTTGGTATTGACCAAGGCTGCCGTAGTCAGAGTAACCCGTAGTTAAGTCGCCTTTGCCTACTCCTTCGACTTTCAGGAAATATTTTCCGGCGTTGAGCGAGACGTTTAAGGATGCCGCCAAGCTGTCCACCGGATTGGCTTGGGCCACCGTTTTGCCTTGCGCGTCAATTAACGTTAACAACACATCCAAATTGGGCGCTATTGCATCGGGTGTAACATTCAACTGCGCGCTGCCCCCGCCGGTTGAAAATACGAAAACGTCGACGTCCGTTGTGCGCTCGATGATGCCACTTTGTGAAACCGCACTGGCGTCGCCGGCTAATGGTGCCGCACTGGCTGTTGCATCCGGGAAGTCATCGGGCCGCACAGACGCACCCGCAGCGTTTATTACTGCAAGATCATCCTGCAGATTGTTGGCGCCCGGATACTCGCCTTTACTCCATTGTGCGACAGGTTTGTAATAGCCCACTCCCATGATCGGCGCCCAGCCGGTAGCACCGCTACCATGGCCGGCATAGTAGCCGGTGCTGGCATTGCCATCATGATTGAGGTTTAAGTTATGCCCTACTTCGTGTGAAATAGCTTCTGCAACATATTTGGGATAACCGTTGCCCAGTTTGTCGAAGAATACCCAGGCGGGCCGATAGCGTTCCGGGTAGGCGGCTGAATAATATGAAAACACATTAACGTAAGCCACGCCGCCGCATGTCTGGTTGCAAAGTTCCGGCATAGACCGGGTAACCACGGCTCGAGTGCCGTACTGAATGTCACTGGTGCTACTGCGCCTCAAGGCATCCAAAGTGGGCTCCTGGGTCGTCACGTCAACATCGAATGGGGCGTAGTCTTCCGCTACCCGTTGCCATATTTCGCGAATGTTATTTAATTCCGTAGTGCTGAAAGCGCCCGGGTTGCCATCTATATCATAGGCTTGAGCGGTAAGCGTAGTCATACTCCAGGCCGTGTTGGTCGCGATGTGGCCATTGAAGTCCAAATAAATAACGCGATTGGAACCAGGCTTGCTGTGCAGGGCGAATGGGTCGGCAGTTGCCGTACTGGCTACGCCGCTACCGGTGCTGGTGACCGTGGCGGTTTCTTGCTCGCCTTGTCCTTGAGTGATTTTGGTATGCTCGTCGATATAAAGCAGGCGGCCGCTTTCATCGATCCAGGCGGACGCATCGGTGCGCAATATATCTTCCAGGCGTTCGCTGGACATGTCGTAGGCTTTCGCCACATCCCCCAGCTTGTCGCCCAATGCGTCGATAGCTGCCTGACCGTTCTTTTTGCCTGTTAGGGTAATTTGCGGAAATGCCATTTCAGTTTCCGCCTCGGCCAGGTCGGTAATCTTGGCTGATGAACTTTGCGATTTTGCCCTGACCACGTCGAAGGGGTTTTCCATGCCCGACCCGTTTAAACCCGAGACAAATGCTTGAACCCGGCCATCGGCAAGCAGGGTCAGCCCGTAGTTATAACCGATCAAAGCGCTTTCGGCTTCTTGTTGCGAAGAAAAGTACAGTGGCTCTGCAGATATGCCGGCGGCTGAAGCGGGTAATTCGGTACTCAAATCATTTTCGATGGTCGCTTTCTGCTCAATCGGCGGCGTGGCGCAACCCACTAAGGTAGTGATGACGGCGGATGCGATGAATGTCTGTTTGTTCATGGTGGACTCCCGTGTATGGAAAGATCACTGTACCCATTCTCAAAATCGGCAGGCACAGGCGAGTAATACTGACGACAAAGTAAAGAACAATGTGCCCAAAAATTCTGAGATCAGAGTGGCTATTTTAAAAAGAACGGAAAAAACTGAACGGCGCCGACCTTTCCCAAGGTAACTCATAACAATACCCAAGTGCCGCTCCCCAGAAAGCGCGGGCCCTTTGCAATCACCTTACTAGATCCGCGCATACACAACGATGACAAATGTTTTCAGACCTCCCTAAAGCTATGTTTTAGTAAATGAAAATACCCGTCACTGCCACCGTACCTCGCAGCATAACACCGGCTTGATAGGATTGCCTTACAACGCGAATCCGCCGCTAATTTAGTAAGTGGTGGCAACATCGCTACCTGCCAAAAACCCCCGCCACCAATGCATCAGGCCAAACTTACCGCTTTGGTTTTTACCGCGATACCACCTATCGTCTGGCCCCCAAAATCGCATAGCAAACCGGCGTCAAAATCAAGCTGGCGGCCATCCCGATCAACAGGCCGGCTGACAGCGACAAAGTCATCGGAATCAGGAACTGCGCTTGCTGGCTGGTTTCCAGTAAGGTCGGCAAAAAACCGGCAAAGTTGGTTAGAAAGGCCAGCAAGATCGGCCGAAAACGGGCGATACAGGCGGCGCTGATCAGGTGTTCCACCGGGGTATCTTCGTCGCCGTGCTGACGAATATAATCCAGCAGCACCAGGCTGTCGTTTACCACCACGCCACTAGCCGCAATCATGCCCACTAACGATTCCATCGATAAGGGCAATCCGGCCGCCCAATGCGCCAGCACCGCGCCGCTCCAGGCCACCGGCGCTGCCAACAGAAAGATCAGCGGTTTGCTGTAAGATTTAAACGGCACCGCGATCAAAGCATAGATCACCAACAGTGCGATCAAGGTATTTTTACCGAAGGCCGCCAGCATCGCTTCCTGTTCCTGGCGCTGCTGGCCGATTTGCACATTCAGGCCGGGAAACGCCTGCTCCAGACGCGGCAAGGCGCCGCTTTCCAGCGCGGCGTAAATACCGTTGACATCGGCCTTGGTCGGATCGACGCGGGCTTGTACCTTCAACACCCGATGCCGGTCTTCACGGTTCAACCGGGAATAGCCTTGCACCAATTTGATCTCGGCCAGATCGTTTAGCGGCACGCTGCTGCCGTTCGGCAGGCGTACTGGTTGAGCCTTCAACGCATCCAACGATTGTCGTTGTTCCAACGGATAGCGCACAATCACTTTTACTTCCCGGCGGCCGCGCAGGAAGCGATGCACTTCCTCGCCGTAATAACCCTGGCGGACTTGCTCGGCCAGTTGTTCCAGGCGCAAGCCCAGGCGTTCGGCTTCCGGCTTTAACGCCAGCCGTACTTCCGGTTTGCCCGGTTCGGATGAGTCGATCACATCGTAAACCCCGGGAAACGCCGCCAATGCCGTTTTGAGTTGCTCGGCGGCGGGTTGCAGCAGGCTTGGGTCGTCGGCGCCCAGCAGCAACTCGATGTCGTAAGGCACATCGCCTTCTTTGTAAATAAAATCGACCTTGCCCCGGCCAATATCGCCGATACGTTGCCGCCAGTCGCGGATGAAGTCTTCAACTTTCAAACGCCGGCGGCCTTCTGCCGAGAATTCCAACCAAATACCGGCGCCATGCTCCCAAATAATCGTTTCCACACCGACCACCACACTCTGGTCGTTGGCATGAGCGGCTTGCATGTTTTGCCGGCTTGCTGGATCCACGCCGTCCAGTTCGTCGCGTAAAGCAAACAGGGCTTTTTCCACTTGGGTCGCCAGTGCTTGTGCCTCGCTGTAAGGCGCACTCTGCGGCAATTGCATCGATACCCAAAAACTGTCCGTGGTGACATCCGGATTAATCGACTGCCGCACCCGGTCGCTTAGTACCAAGGCCGTGCAAATTGCCAGCAGGGCGATGAACAAGGCCACGGTCAAATAACGCCAGGCCAGTGCCGTTTCCAACAGCGGCTGGTAAACACGTACGACGAAACGATCCAAGCTCTGATTCATTCGCTCGCGCAAGCGTTGTAAACGGCCGGGCTTGGCCTGGGTATCGATGTCGCCGACCAGATGCGATGGCAAAATCAGCAGGGCTTCGATTAGTGAGAACACCAGCGTCAAGATCATCACCAGGCAAATCGGCCGCATCAGTTGCCCTGCCCAACCCGGTAAAAACAGGCCGGGCAAAAACGCTACCAGTACGATTAATACCGACAGGCTCACCGGTAGCGCCACCTCCTGCACCCCCTTAATCGTCGCTTGCAGCGGTGACTCCCGGCCTTCGGTCTGCCGACTATGCACACTTTCGCCGATGATGATGGCGTCGTCCACCAGGATGCCCATCGCCAGCAAAAAACCGAATAAGGACAGCATGTTCAGAGAAATATCCAGGGCCGGCATCAGCCAAAACGCACCCAGCACCGAAGTAAAAATGCCGACGCCGGCCCACAGCGCCACCCGCAGCCTTAAGAACAAGGTCAGCACCAGACAGACCAGCACGAAGCCGCTCAAGCCGTCTTCCAACAGCGTGCCGATGCGCTCATCGTAAGCTTGCGAATCGTCCCACCAGGTAATCAGACGCAAGCCGTCCGGCAATTGCCCGCGCATCTCTTCGACATACGCTTTGACGCGCCGGGCTACTGCGACGCTGTCCTGTTCGGCGTGAATCTCCCAACCCTGCGCAGTTTCGCCATTGTGATGCCAGGCCCATAAGCGTTCTTCCAGGCCGTCCTTGATGGTGGCGATTTGCTCAAGCCGCACTCGGTTGCCGTCCGGCAAAGTCTTGACGATCAAGGCCCCGACCGCGTCGGCGTCGCGGGCGCGGCCACTGACGCGCAATTGCAGCTCGCCGTCGGGATTCTTGATCAGGCCACCCGGCAGATCCACCGAGGCCTTACGCAAGGCTTGTGCCACGTCGTCCAGTGTCAGCTGATATTTGCGTAATTGATGCGGCAACACTTCGATGTCGATTTCATAGGCCAGCTCACCGTAGTTACGCGCGCGGCTGACGCCCGGAATCGCTGCCAGTTGTTCCTGAATCCGGTCGCCGTAACGTTGCAAGGTGGCGGCATCGGTAGCCCCGTGCAAGGCCAGCCAGATCACGCCGTCGTCGTCGTCCCGGCCTGCCGGCAACACCTGGATTTTTTCCAGCTGTTTCGGCAGGCGCGGAATGGCTTCCACCCAGCTTTGCAGGGTTGCCATCATCTGGTTTCGGTCGTGGTCCGGCAGAATTTCAACTTCGATCTTGCAGTTATCGCCCCTAATCTCGGCGTGCAGATGTTTAACGCCCGGCACATCGTGGATGGCTTCCTCAATGGGCACGCATACCGATTCCTCGACTTCCGAGGGACCAGCGCCAGGGAATACGGCTTCGATCACGATGATATTAGGGCTGAAGCGCGGAAATACTTCTTTATCGACGCCAAGCACACCCAGCACGCCGCCGGTCAGAATCAGCAGCATCAACAGATTGGCCGCGACCGGATTGCCGGCGAACCAAGCCAATAAACCCAATCGCTGGTTGGTGGGCATCATGGGGCAGCGTCAGGCTGCGCTTCGACTGCGGTGACTTTCATGCCGGCCACCGCCACCGGCAATTCCGACACCACCACCCGCTCGCCGGGATTTAATCCGGCCTTGACGACGACATGCTCGGCGTCGTGGCGCAGCACTTGCAATTGGCGAATTTCCAAGCGTTGCTCGGCATCGACCAATTTGGCTTGTTGCAAACCGTTCAAAGCCGTGCGCGGCAAGCTAAACAAGCCGTCGCGGAGCACGCCTTCGATCTCGGCTTGCACGAATAATCCGCTCAGCAAGGGCGGCCTATCCGCGCTTTCCCGGAACGGCTCGGCGACTTGCGCGACCAGATAAAGCTGGCCGCTGTTGTCGTCCAGCGCCGCTTCGCTGCGGACGATGCGGCCTTGCCAGCTATGCGGCTGGCCGGCCAGTTCTGCGCGCAAGGTCACCGCCGGCCAGCGGCCGACCTTGCCATGTTGCCCCAAAGGCAGTTCCAAAAAGGCCAGTTGCTCGGTGCTGATCGGCAGACGTACTTCGGCGACATCGCTGGCGTAAATCCGTGCTATCACTGCGCCTGATGGCAGATATTGGCCCAAACCTGCTTGTTTGCTGAGCACCCGCCCGGCAAACGGTGCCCGCAATTCGCAGCGGCTGCGATTGAGTTTGGCCTTGGCCAGATCAGCTGCGGCGGCCTTGAGCTTGGCTTGCGCCTCGGCCAATTGCGGCTTGCGCAGCGCCAACGCTGTAGGTTCGCCTTCGCCCAATGCTTGCCATTCGCTGTGTGCCTGCTCGACTTGGGCCTGTTCGTTGATCAAGACTCGCTGGGCCTCGGCCAGCTGGGCTTCGGCGGCAACGATGGCGTAATCGTAATCGCGCGGGTCTATGGTCAGCAGCAATTCGTTGGCGGCAAAGAAACCGCCGGCAGCCATCGCCGAATGTACCTGCGCTACTTTACCGCCCACTTCGGTGACCAAGTCAATAGTCTCGCGCGGCGCGACCACGCCTTGGGACATGACGTTCAGCCGCAAGCTTTGCGGCTCGACGCGAACCACATTGACCTTGGGAATCGTTGGTTCGGTGTTTTGCTGCACGTTTTGCGGCTTGCCGGCGATGATCGCCCAGGCCGCGCCGGCCGCCGCCAGCAATACCAGAATCGGTAACAGGATTTTTAAATTGAGTGTTTGCGGATTCAAACGCCACCGCCTAATGCCAGATAGAGGTTGATACGATTGTTTAATAATTGCCGCTGTACGGCCAGGTGAGCGCTTTGCGCATTGAGGGTGCTGCGGTAGCTGTCGAGTAAAGTCAGGATTTCGATCAAGCCCTGCCGGTAGGAATACACCGCCAGCTTACGGCTGGCCTCGGTTTGCTCGACAGCTTCGCGCAAGGCCTGTTCCTGGGTGCGCAGCCAGGCTTCGGCGGCCAGCGCTTGCTCGACTTCGCGAAAGGCGTTTAAGGCCACGCTCTGGTATTGGTTAAAGGCTTCCTGGACTTTAGCTTCATTAAAGCGAATTTCCCCTTGCAGCCGGCCGCCGGTCAATAGCGGCTGGGCCAAGCCGGCGGCGAGGTTCCAGGCGGCCGCGCGCGGGGCGATGATCTCGGTCAAGGCCGCGCTGCTGGCACCACCCGCGCCGGTCAGCGTCACGCGCGGCAACAGGGCTTTTTCGGCGCTTTCCAAGCGCGAGTCGGCGGCCCGCAAGCGTTTGAATGCGGCGATGACGTCCGGACGGCGTTCCAATAGCTCGGCCGGCAAGCCGGCGCTCAAGGTTTCCGGCGGCTGCGGTAATTGGAATGTCGCGTCGAATTCTTGTTTAGCTGGATCATTCCCCGGATACCGGCCCAGCAAGGTTTGCAGGCGCTTACCGATTAACTGCGCATCGTTTCTAGCTTGGGCCAGCTGCGCTTGGGCATTTGCCAGATCGGTCAGCACCAAGCGCAAATCCAGGCCGCGGGTCAAACCCCGGTTGAAACGGCCGCGCACCAGATCGACAATGGTGCCGCGGTCCTTGACCGACTGTGCCGCCACCGTCGCTTGCCATTGCGCTTCAGTGAATTCGAAATAGGCTTGGGCAATCCGTGCCGCCAGCGATAATTGCGCGGCGCGATAATCGTCGCCAGTCGCTTCGGCTTCGGTTTCCGCGGCTTGTTGTCCGGCCTTGATTCGGCCCCAGACATCCAGCTCCCAGCTCAGGTTGAACAGCGCCATAAACGCGCCGGATTCGTTGCTTTCGCCACCCACATTGGACTTTGCGCGTTGATAGCCGGGTGTTAACGACAATTGCGGCCAGCGGCCGGAACCGGCGATAACAGCTTGTTCGCGTGCCGCGTCGACGCGGGCAGCGGCAGTTTTCAAATCAAAATTATCGGCCAGACCGCTGCTTACCAAGCCCGTCAGATGCTCATCATTAAACGCGGCCAACCAGCTCGTTGCGGCCTTTTCGGCAAAATGGCCGTTGCTGCTCCAGTGTGGTGGTGCCTGAAAAGCCAAAGCATGTGGGTCCCGAGGCGCGGGCGCTTCGCAGCCAACAGTCAATAGCGCCGATAGAGCTGACAAAATCCATAACATCGGGTGGCAAGGTTTGGCTGGCATTAGGGCGGGAATGGCAGAAAAAATCCGATGAATAGAGGCGCGGTTATTGAGTAAGACGTTCAAACAGACCAAATCCCCACCGCAAGCGAAAAATAATAGAGGCAATCCACTCGCCGTGATAGCTTGGGACCGACTAATTGTTCAGCAAGCCCGCTGGGTAGAAATTATTCCGCCTCTTGGCGCTTAGGCTGCGTTAACCCACTCAAAGAAATCGGCCATGTCCGCCGGGCTTTGTTTTTACTGCGTTACAATCCATACTTTGCGCATCGCGCACGTTTCCCGTCAAATCTTTTAACTACCCAGCCACACGATGAATATTTCGTTTGAAATCGTCCCGCGCAGCCTAGAGGCTTTCGACCAGCAATACGCCTTTGTGCAAACTTTGGACAAAGGCATCAACATCATTAATGTCCCGGACATCCAACGCTTCGATACCCGCAGCTGGGAATTGGCAACCCGCGTTGATCGGAGCAAATACCGCTTTATTCCGCATTTTCGGGCGATAGACTTCAAAATCGACAGCGGCGAACTTTACCGTATCATCGAAGAATATGCGCTGGACAGCGTATTGTTGGTGTCCGGCGATCCGCCGGAAGGTTTGAAGCGGTCGTTTTACAATACCGATGTGGTGGATTTGATTCGAGCTGTGCGCCAGCGTTTCCCAAATCTGAACATATACGCCGGCTTCGACCCGCATCGCAGCGGTGTGCAGGATGAATGCGATTACATCCAACGCAAGGTCGATGCCGGCGCCGGCGGCTTTTTCTCCCAGCCGTTCTACGACAGCCGCATGATCGACATCTACGCCGAGCACATGCAAGGCCTGGAAACCTATATCGGCATTAGTCCCATCACCAGCAAGGCCTCGATGAACTATTGGGAAGTGAAAAATAAGGTGAAGTTTCCGAAGCGTTTTCGGCCGGATTACGATTGGAATGTGGAATTTGCCAATGGCGTGATTGCCTCGGCGGCAGCGAATGGTTTGAATGTCTATTTCATGCCGATCCGGATTGATTTGGCGCGGTATTTTGGGGCGATTAAATTGGGCGGGTAATGTTGACATCAGCAATAGTTCCCTCTCCCACTGGGAGAGGGTTAGGGTGAGGGGATAAATTAGAAAAGCTTTATTCTGATCCCCTCATCCCAACCTTCTCCCGGTGGGAGAAGGGGCTGACGCTGGCGTGAGGTATCGCGTGGGAACGCCGCCATGGACGCTCTGTGTCGTCCGGTAGATACTTTGATTTACTATCCCTAAACCCGGTTGAATGCCGCTTCCAGCATCGGCAGCCGGCATCAATCTGAGCCAAGAGTTAACCTAAAAAAACAACTCGCGCATTTTTTGCCCCGGCGATTCGGCACGCATGAAGGCTTCGCCAACCAGGAAGGTGTAGATGCCGTTCTCCTGCATCAATTTCACATCGGCAGGGGTGTGAATGCCGCTTTCGGTGACAATCAACTTGTCGGCAGGAATGGTGTTTTTCAAATCCAGCGTGGTTTGCAACGATACATCAAACGTACGCAGGTTGCGGTTATTGATGCCTATCATATTGGTGTTGAGCTTCAGGGCCCGTTCCAATTCCTCCGCGTCGTGCACTTCGGTCAATACGTCCATGCGCAAGCCGGTGGCGGTGTCGGCCAATTCCTTCAGCATCGCGTCGTCCAGTGCTGCGACGATCAACAAGATACAATCGGCGCCCAAAGCTCGCGATTCGTGAATTTGATACGGATCGATCATGAAGTCCTTGCGAATCGCCGGCAGCGGGCAGTTTTGCCGCACCATTTGCAGATTGGCTTCCGAGCCCTGGAAAAACTCCTTGTCGGTCAGCACCGACAAACAGGTCGCACCGCTAAACGCATAATCGACGGCGATTTCCACCGGTTTGAAGTTCTCGCGGATCACGCCCTGGCTGGGAGAGGCCTTCTTGATTTCGGCGATAATCGCCGGCTTTTTCTGATCGGCCTTGCTGCGTAGCGCCGAATAAAAGCCGCGCGGGCCTTGCACGGTGCCGGCTAATTCTTCCAGCATCGACAATGGCGTATTGCTTTTGCGGCGGGCTACTTCTTCGGCTTTTTTGGTTAGGATGGTTTTTAGGATGTCTGGTGTATCGGTCATTGTTCTTGTTGGGTTTGTGTCGCTAAGGCGACGGTTATTTTAACATCGGGTCTCGGCCCGATAGCCGAGGTACTTTCTTTTGCTTGGCCAAAAGAAAGTACCCAAAGAAAAAGCCACCCAGATGCCGCTTATATCCTGCGCTCCGAAGGGTTTGAACGGGGTTTTCGGAAGGGCTATCCCTAGCCCTCCGAAAACGAGCGGCATCCCTGCCGCTCCCCTTCGGGCTGATCCGTTCAAACCCTCCAGTGCTCGGCGCGGCATAAGGGATAAAACCGTCCCGGAATTACAAACAATAAAATCGGTATTGGTAGATACTGTTACCCAGTATTTTTTAGGTTTTACTTCGAAACAATAAAAATTTACATGCTAAAAGCAATAGATAATCTTTGGGTAGTTAAGCTTACAAGATGTTCTGATTGGGACTTGTTTCTTTTTGGAGGTAACGCATACATGGATGGCGAACGATAGTCGGTAAACTCGAATGTGTATGCGTACACTAGAAGTGGCATATTTCTTTCGCTGGCTTGTTTAATGATAGGCTCGACATATTCCATCATATTGCGTGAAGAAAAACTTGTAGCACAAATAATCCAATTTAAATGCATTCCTTTTGTTTCTCCTGCAACACTAAACTTAGCGTTATCAGTTCTTTTTATTAGGCCTTCAGCTAATATAGCAATATGTATAAAGTCTCGCGCAGTCATATCGGCAAAATAACTTGAAATAAGCTCCCTGCCAGATGAGTTGGAAACAAGCCTATCCCCAATCGGAGCAGGAAGCCTGTTTAAATTTATCATTTCATAAATGAATGAAAAGTCATTTTCATTAAGACTTGAATCATGCCGAAGTTTGAGTATTGAGTCTAAGTCTTGTTGTTTTTTCTTAATTAATATTGATAATCTTTCATCGCCTAACGGATTATGATTTAGTATTGCACGGCGCGGGTTCGATGAATACTTATAAATTAAATCTAATAGATCGACTACAGTTCCATGAAAACCAGAAATAGCATGTATCAATGACTCTGGAATTGTGCACGTATATCCATAAGGTTTGTTCTTGGCAACCTTGTGAAATACAATTCCAGTTGAATGGGACACCACTGACAATAATACGCAGTAATTTATTTCCTTAAAAGAAATTGATACAGAATCACCAAATCTATTTATTCCATTAAGTTTTTGATTAGACTGATGCCTCCAATAGTGAATCCATTTTCTTGCTTGTTTAAGGTTATGTTCATCTTGCTTCTCGAGAGATTTGTTGCCAGATGTTAAATAAAATAGTACCAAAACCCCATTTCCAAACCAAGCTAAATCACAAGGTTCTTTTTCTTTATGCTTTTTTTCACCTTTCTTGTAATTTTGAGGTATATAAATATTTTGGGCCCCAAAAGACTTTTGCATTAGCTCTTCTAAAACACTTTCTTGATGACTCTCTAACTTTAAACTCATATCTCGTATCTGGCGTAATTGAGTTGCTTCGCGACAAAGAGTCCGTGGGCTGGGTTGAGCGAAGTAAAACCTCGCTTAAATATATTCTTGCTGGGTTTCATTTTCATTCAACCCAGCCTACGAAAACCTCAAAATATTAGACGCTTTCGAATTTCCCTGCGGGGTTTTCACCCCTATGCCGCGCCGAGCACCGGAGGGTTTGGACGGGTCAGCCCGCAGGGGAGCGGCAGGGATGCCGCTCGTTTTCGGAGGGCTAGGGATAGCCCTTCCGAAAACCCCGTTCAAACCCTTCGGCGCGCAGGAAATAAGCGGCATCGGGGTGGCTTTTTCTTTGGATACTTTCTTTTGGCCAAACAAAAGAAAGTATCTCGGCTGTCGGGCCGAGACCCGACATATAAAAAACCGTCGCGATAGCGACACAAAATTAGACCGCCTGAGAATACCCTATCAACGCCTCAAACTTACCCAATGCATTCCCTCAGAGGAATCTCATGCCGCTATTGTCTGCACCGTCAGCTTAACCCCAAGTGCCTTGCAGACTTTGGCAATGGTCTCGAAGCGCGGTTGGGCGTCGGCGCGTAAAGCTTTATACAAGGCTTCGCGGCTGATGCCTGCGGCAGCGGCAATTTCGGTCATGCCTCGCGCCCTGGCAATACTGCCGAGTGCATTGGCCAAGGCCGCCGGATCATCTTCTTCCAGAACAACGGTTAGGTATTCGGCAATGGCTTGATCGCTATCCAGATGTTCGGTAATGTCGAACACGGGCAAATCGGCAATTTTGATTTTTTCGTTCATGATTCAGTCCTCCAACAACGCGGCTAGGCGTTGAGCTTTCGCAATATCGGCGGTCTGGCTTGATTTATCGCCGCCACCCAGCATCACAATCAACACCTCGCCTCGCTGCACATAGTACATCCGCCAGCCGGGGCCGAAATGTTCACGCATTTCAAACACACTCCCGCCTACCGCTTTGACGTCACCGAGATTGCCTAGTTGGGCCTTTTCCAGTCGGCGCGCCAAGCGGCGGTGTGTCAATCCATCTTTCAAGCCAAACAGCCATTCGCTGAATGCGGGGAGTTGTTTGATTGTGTACATGCAGAAACTGTAATCGAACGATTACACCTCGTCAATACTTTAGTGGGCTTTGGAATACCCAATCAACGCCTCAAACTTACCCAAAGCACTCCCATCCGCCAACACCTGATGCGCTCGGCGAATGCCGGCATCCAGCGAATCGGCCAAATCGGCGGCATAAATCGCCGCGCCGGCATTTAACGCCACAATGTCGCGGGCCGGGCCGGCTTGGTTGTTCAATACCGAACGAATGATAGCCAAGCTATCGGTAGCACAGGTAATTGATAGCGTTTCCAGACTGGCGCGAGATAAGCCAAATCCTTCAGGCGTGATGGTGTAGCAATGAACGATACCGTCGATCAATTCGGCAACGTCGGTCGGTGCGGCGATGCTGATTTCATCCAGGCCGTCGCGCGCATGCACCACCAGCACATGCTTGCTGCCCAGTTTTTTCAAGACTTCCGCGACCGGCACCAACCATTGTTTATCGAACACGCCGATCAATTGATGCGGCGCATTGGCCGGATTGGAAAGAGGGCCGATCAGATTGAACAGGGTGCGCACGCCCATTTCCTTGCGCGGACCAACCGTGTGGCGCACCGCGCTGTGATGCTTGGCGGCAAACAAAAAGCCCACGCCTATGTCGTTAACACATTGCGCCACTTGTTCGGCGGGCATATCCAGATTAATGCCTGCTGCTTCCAGTACATCGGCGCTGCCGCAGTTGCTGGATACCGAGCGATTGCCATGTTTGGCCACCTTGCCGCCGGCCGCCGCGACTACAAAGGCCGCCGTCGTCGAAATATTGAAAGTGTTGGCACCGTCGCCGCCCGTGCCGCAGGTGTCGATGACATGCTCTCCATGCACCGGAACCGGCCGCACCAGCTCACGTAACACACTGACCGCCGCGGCAATTTCTTCGATGGTTTCGCCCTTGCAGCGCAAGGCAATCAAAAAGCCGGCGATTTGCGCGTCGGTCAGCTCGCCTTGCATCATGGTACGCATCACATCGCGCATTTCCTCGGTGCCGAGGTCTTGTTTATCCAGAAGTTTTTGCAGCGTGGCTTGGATTTGCATGGAGTGGGTAGCCGGTGTCTTGGTCAAGACAGGGATGATAACAAACGACGGCTCATATCGAAAACCTCGCGGGCCGTCAATCCCTCGCGAGCGAGGTCGCTTGCTTACACGATCTCGAGAACGGGTAGATAAAAAGGCGATTTTATTCCAAGCCAGCTTATAAATTTCAAGTTTTATTGACGTAGCACATTGATTAAGCCGTTATGTTTTTATGGTAATTGACGGTGGTTAACTTAGCTGTTAAATGACGGTCAAGACTAGCATTTTAAATAAGCGGCTTGTCGCAAAGAGCTAGTCTTTATCAGCATGGCAACGGTTTTTGGCCGTTTGGCCGTGCGCAGAAAATTTGTGCTCGTTAATCAATGGAGACATTACCATGAAATACTTTGCCAAGCCGATTCGGCGACCTTACTTTAAGACTTATCTGTTCAGCATTCTGGTGCTATCGCTTTGCCTTGCCCAATCTGCTGAGGCGGCGACGGTTTCTGCGAGCGCGGTCATCGACTGGAGTACCTTTAAAATTACCGCCATTGATATTGGCAATGGCCTGCCAACTGTGACGTGGAGTAATCAGAACGACACTAGCCAAGTGAATACTGGTTACTACTACAACACCTATGATAGCGCGGCAAATTGGAGCTCAGGGACTTCGACTACCGAGTCACTGTCCACATCGACCTATAGCAGATCTGCTTCCAGCGCTACATCGATTAATCAAATCAACGCCAATGCCGCTCTAAACGGTTCTTTTCCGTATCAAAGTTTATCAGCCAGCAGCGGTAGCCAGCGATCCGGCAGTTTTACCGTGCAAGGCAGCGGACTGTTAATTTTCGAAGCGAATTACAGTTTGATGGGGGATCTGGGTGCCTCAAGTAATGCCTCGGCAAGCTCCAACGCAAGCTTCAATTTGAGTTACTACAATGGCGGAAACTCCGGGTCAGTCAACCAAAATGTCAATCAGTACCTATCAACCGGCTCCGCGCCCGTGACGGAAAACGATATATTGTCTGTTGCTTTGGTCTTTAAAGACGGTTGGAGCGGAAGTTTTTCCGCGAATACCAGTGCATCGGTTTACGGGTACGACTACGGAACCGGAGGCGGCGGCAGCGTACCGCTACCGGGGGCTTTCTGGCTATTTGGCAGTGTATTGGCCGGAGCCGCCTCGTTGCGGTCGGCTAATACAATGCGCAGAATGCGGCCATTCGCAGAAGTCGCACGCTAAACAAGATGTCGAAGGGGTGGCGCCGGCTACCCCTTTTTTGCGTCCGGCTATGGAGTGGGGAGTTCTTTAAAACTTTTGATGCCGGTTTAGCCAGTCACACACGCCCAGTCCGGCACTGCGGCCGGTAGCGAAGCAAGCCGAAAGCAAATATCCCCCGGTCGGCGCCTCCCAATCCAGCATCTCACCGGCGACAAAAACGCCGGGTAGCGCGGTAAGCATCAGATTTTGATCAAGACTGTTAAAACTCACGCCGCCGGCGCTGCTGATCGCTTCGGCGATGGGCCGGGTGGCATTGACAGTGATGGGCAAGGCTTTGATCGTCTTCGCTAGAATGGCGGCGTCGGCAAATTGCGCCTGGCTGAGCACTTCGCGTAGCAAGGCCGCTTTGACGCCGGAAATGCCAACCCGGCTCTGCAAATGGCTGGATAAGGACCGGGAACCCCTGGGGCGGCTGATTTCGGCCAGCACCCGTTCCGCATCGCGTCCTGGCAGTAGGTCAACGGTGAAGGTGGCGCTGCCGTGAACATGCAGATATTCGCGCAGCCGCCGCGAAAATGCGTAAATCAGGCTGCCTTCCACGCCGTGCGTGCTAATCACCATTTCGCCCAGCCTGCGTTCGGCATAGCCCTGCGTGTCGGTAAATGTCAGCGCTACCGATTTGAGCGGCGCGCCGGCAAACTTCTCGCGCAGATGCTCGCTCCACGCTACTTCAAAGCCGCAATTTGCGCTTTGCAAGGGTGCAATTTCCACTCCGCGCGCCTGTAACCAAGTCACCCACGCGCCATCCGACCCTAGTTGCGGCCAGCTGGCACCGCCCAAGGCCAACAAGGTTGCTTGCGGCTTGACCGAAATTTCGCCATCGGGATTGCGTAGACGCAGCGCTCCATCATCATCCCAGCCCAGCCAGCGGTGGCGCATATGAAAGTGCACACCGTTCGAACGCAAGCGGTGCAGCCAGGCGCGCAGTAGCGGCGCGGCCTTCATCTCCGTTGGAAACACGCGGCCGGACGTGCCGACAAAAGTTTCTATGCCCAAGCCTTGCACCCAGGCTCTCAGGGCCTCCGGAGAGAAGGCGTTCAGCATCGGTTTCAGTGCGGCACGCTGTGTGCCGTAGCGAGACAAAAACGGCTCGAACGGTTCCGAATGGGTGATGTTCAATCCACCCTTGCCGGCCATCAAAAACTTACGCCCGGCGGAGGGCATCGCGTCAAACACAGCGACGCTCAAGCCGGCCTGACTTAGCACTTCGGCGGCCATCAAGCCGGCGGGGCCGGCGCCGATGATGGCAATAGAGTGGTTAAAGGAAGTCAATGCGTGGCTAGGCTAAAGTTTCATGTTCTAACCAACCTTTCCTTGCCAATATATGCCCAGGAGCGCTCCGACACCGACTAAGCTCACGCAATATCCCGATGTAAAAGGTTCGATGGCATATGAAAGAAAAAATGCCAAGCTGAGCGAGATTAGAACGCACAATACAAATCGCCAATGTATTGCCGCCCAAATCAAGGAAAAAAGCTCATCCATGTTTTACGAAGTAGTGCCTTAGTAACAGGTGGTTTTTGAATTGACGGTCATTACGAATTGCAAATCGAGATGTCATGCAGTTTATTTAGGACTGACTACTGGCTTGCAATGGAAATCTCTCCGGATGTTTGATCATCTCCACAGTCAAGTCTATATCCATGTCAGGCCAGTAAAAATGATTAGGTGAAGGCTCTTCAACACGGAGAATGGCATTGATGGGCTGATTTTTAAACCACGGAAAGTCATCATAAGACATGAATAACTCTTCGGTCCGAGTCAGCAACCATACGCCGTGACTGGATATGTGTGTCACTTCAGCCGGGGAAATGTTGTTGCCAAGCGCTAATGAGTTCATCGTAATGTTTCTCCACTAAAGATTCGATTTCTTTTATCTGCTTTCTGGAATATCGATAATTTTTAGCCAACTCAATTTCCGGTTTTAGCCAAAATTTGGCCTCGCCGTCTTCGGAAACGATGTGAACGTGCATTCTGGGCTCTTCTCGAGAGAAGAAAAAGAAGCGGTAACCCGCTTCTTTGAAAACCGTTGGACTCATCGCGCCAAAAAATTCCGCAACATGTCATGCCCATGCTCGGTCAGGATCGACTCCGGGTGGAATTGCACGCCTTCAATATCTAGCGTTTTATGGCGTACGCCCATGATTTCGTCGATGTTGCCGGCCTCGTCCTGGGTCCAGGCGGTCACTTCCAGGCAATCGGGCATAGTCGATTGCTCGATCACCAGCGAATGGTAGCGGGTGGCGGTGAACGGGTTGCTCAAGCCTTTGAACACGCCCAAGTCTTTGTGATACACCGGCGATACTTTGCCGTGCATGATTTGCTTGGCGTGGATGATGTTGCCGCCGAAGGCGTAGCCGATACTTTGGTGGCCCAAACAGACGCCCAGAATCGGATATTTGCCGGCGTAGCGGTGGATGGTTTCCACGGAAATGCCGGCTTCTTTGGGTGTGCAGGGGCCGGGGGAAATGACGATTTTGTCCGGGCGCAGGCCCTCAATGTCTTCCACCGTCACTTCGTCGTTGCGTACCACCACCACGTCGGCACCCAGTTCGCCGAAATATTGCACCAGGTTGTAGGTGAACGAATCGTAATTGTCGACCATCACCAATCTGACGCCGCTCATGTTTGTGCTCCTTTAGATTGAGCCGCGCTGCTCAGGAGGCCGGCTTCGGCCATGCTGACGGCGCGAAACACCGCGCGGCCTTTGTTCATTGTTTCATCCCATTCGTTGCGCGGCACGGAATCGTAAACGATGCCGGCGCCGGCTTGAATGTGTAAGGTTTGATCTTTAATCACCGCCGTGCGAATGGCGATGGCCGTATCCAGATTGCCGGACCAGGAGATGTAGCCCACCGCGCCGGAATAAATACCGCGCTTGACCGGCTCCAGCTCGTCAATGATTTCCATGGCCCGGATCTTCGGCGCGCCGCTGACGGTGCCGGCCGGGAAGGTAGCTGCCAATACGTCGAAGGCATTCTTGCCCTCTTGCAATTCGCCGGTGACGTTGGAAACGATGTGCATCACGTGCGAATAGCGCTCTACGATCATTTTATCGGTCAGTTTGACGCTACCAATTTTCGCTACCCGGCCGGTATCGTTGCGGCCCAGGTCGATTAGCATCAAGTGTTCGGCGATTTCTTTCGGATCGGCGAGCAGTTCCTTTTCCAGTTCCAGATCCTGCTCGTGGGTTTCGCCGCGTTTGCGGGTGCCGGCGATTGGTCGCACCGTCACTTCGTTGTCTTCCAGCCGCACCAGGATTTCAGGCGACGAGCCCACTACATATAGATCGTCCAGGTTCATGAAAAACATATACGGCGACGGATTCAGGCACCGCAAAGCCCGATACAAATCCAGCGGCGCGGCTTCAAACGGAATCGACATGCGCTGCGATAATACCACCTGCATACAGTCGCCGTCGGTGATGTATTGCTTGGCTTTTCGCACTGCATCTTCGTAGCCTTGTTGGGTAAAACCGGAGACAAAATCGTGTTCGTGCACGTGCTTAACGGCAGGATGCGCTTGCGGATTGGCTTGCAATTCACGCAGCTTCACCACCAGTTCGTCGAGTCTGGCCTTGGCGTTTTCGTAAGCTTGGGCTTGTGCCGGATCGGCATGGGTCAGCAACAGCATTTTGCCGGACAGGTTGTCGAATATCAGCAAATCTTGCGACACCATTAACAGGATGTCCGGCGCGCCGATAGGGTCCGGTTTGCCGCTGGGCTTTAAACGCGGCTCGATATAGCCGATGGTTTCATAACCGAAATAACCGACCAGGCCGCCGTTGAAGCGCGGTAATCCCGGTACGTCCGGCACCTTGTAGTTTTGCCGAAATTCTTCTATCCATTCCAGCGGTTGAGCGTGCTCAAAAACTTGGGTGTCCTGGCCGTCTTTTTCGACCGTGATGCGGTGGCCGCTGATTTTGATACGGGTTTTGCAAGGCAAGCCGATGATCGAATACCGTCCCCACTGCTCGCCGCCGTGTACGGACTCAAACAAATAGGAATAAGGGCCGTCGGCCAGCTTTAAGTAAGCACTGAGCGGCGTGTCCAGATCGGCCAGCACTTCGCGGCAGATCGGGATGCGGTTGTAGCCTTGTTGGGCGTATGCGGTAAATTCGGCGGGTGTCATTATTATTCTCTTGAAGCAACCGGTTGTGCGACTCGCGATTGTAACGCACAACGCGCCCAGCAGCGACCCGCGCGGCTGAAAACTGAGCCTACTGCGAAATTGTAAACTGCTTGGACGTCCAAAATTAAACTGGCTGCACGTTGACAGCCTTATATTTTGCACCTCTATCTATCGGGCTGATAAAAATGGAGTTGTTACAGCGTGACATTGAGGCGCTGGAGCAGGAAAGGCATCAGCGTTTGGGACAAGACGCGGCAGCAGCTGATCAAGGGCCTTCGGCAGCTGATAGCCCTGTCGGCAAGGTTAAAACATTGGCGGTGAATAAAGAGTTTGGCGAATCCATGCGCATTTCGGGTATTGCACTTCGGTTTTGAATCTGCAGTTTGTGCCGAGCCATGCAAGGCGCAACGGTCGCGAACGATGCGCCTGTCGGCAGCATCCTATAGATCAGCGCACGTTATTGCGCCTTACGGACTATTTCGTTTCCAGCCTTTGACAAAGCCGCACCTGAAGAATCTGACCAATTTTTAGCGGCTTCCCCAATATAGGACATCCCATATTTAATCAAACTTCGTTTAGTTGTAGCTAAAATTTTATTAGCCCATTTTCTAAATTGTTCAGGTTTTTCAATCAATTCGCCGTTTTCACCATAATACTTTTCATTGAAATAAATTCGTCCTCGGCGAAGAACATCCCCATTAAAAAAACATCCATCAAATTCAATTACAGGTGATCGCAATTCATCGACTGTCCAATAACCTTGAGCAGCCACATATTTCATGTGAACATACTCAAAGTCGTCAAGTCGAAGAATATAAAAACTAAGCCATTGTCGCCCATCTTCAACGAAATTGAGGCTATCTAGTTTTTCAGGTACTGATGTATTAGATCGATTACGGATTACGACCAAAGGCTCAATATTTTGCAGCTTATCTTCAAGCAAAACTATGTCATTTGGCATTAAAAAATAATTAACTTGTTTGCCCATGGTCTTTATTTGTTATAGGGAATAAATGATGGTCTGGTTCCCGTTGCCGCTTCAATATCATCTAAAGCAGTAATTTCACGCGACACAGGGTTCCCCCTTACAGTTTCTTTACCTACCTGATACATTTCCGTCACATTGTTTTCAGCATCCCTAGCAACGAGATCGACATAGCGATAGCTTTTATCCCCATCTGGAGTTTCAACTTTATATTCTTGTTGTGCTTTAAGGCCGCGTGATTCTATATCATTAGCTTTTTCTGCAACCTTTGATTGGTGTGCAAGACCACCTTTCTTGCCAAAGGGGTTGGGACAGGCTTTAACTGCAGCCTCAACAACGGCCTTAGCCCCATTAACACATGCAGATGGGTGTGTTATGCATTCAAGTGCGGCTAATACTATTCTTGGATTCTCACCGGTTGGGTCAACCAGATTCAGCGGGTTATTTAAAACATAGGTGTAGGTATTAATGCCCCCCGCCAACCCAATCGGATCGGATTGCAGGTAGCGCCCGAGGTTAGGATCGTAGAAACGGGCGATATTGTAATGCAGACCGGTTTCTTCATCGTAGTATTGACCGGGGAAACGCAGGTTCTGGGTGATGAAGGCCGTGGTCGGCGTGGCCTTGCCGAACGGATCGAAATCTGCCGCCCAACTGATGTTGCCCGTGCGGTCCGTGGTCTTTTGGGGCGTGCCCAACCGGTCGTTGTGGTAATAATGGATAGGCCAGGGTGTCTGGTTTGGATCCGAGTCCACGTCATAGTTGATCCGCGCCAGTGGCTCGCCTTCCAGGTAAACGTAGCTGTGCGAGAAGGCCGTCCTTCCCCACTTGGTTTCATCCAGCAGCGTTCCGCTCAGCACGTCATAATCAAACGCGACGTTACCGCTGTTCGTCAGTTTCATGCTGCGATAGCCGAAGGCGTCGTACTTATTAGCCTGAACCGAGACTAGGCTTCCGCCCACCTCATCCTTGATGGCCGTCACCAAATGGTCGGTGGCCTGGTAAAAATGCCGGCTGCCTTTCTGGCTCGCGTCGCCGTTCGCGTCGTACTGGTAGCTGGCCTGCTGCGCGCCCGTGAGCGCCAGTAGTTTCTGGCTGCCGAGGTCGTAGGTATACGAGGTCTGTGCGCCATTCCGCTCGCTGCTCAGACGGTTGCCTACATCGTCATAGCTAAACGCATGGGTGTTCACGCCGGTGGCGCTGGACAGCCGGTCCAGCGGGTCGTAACCGAAATTTCGATGACGCCCCGAGGGGCTTAATTCGTCGGCCACACTGTCGAGGTTACCGTTCAAGTCATAGCCATAGGTGGCGGCCATGACGCCCGGCACGGTGCGCCCGGTTTCCCGGTAGTCTAAGTCGTAGCGACGGCTGATCTGTTTGCCATTGCCGTAGGTGAGCGATTTGACCGGGCCGAACGGCAGATGGGTGATGTGAGTTGCTAGCGGTGTTGTTATGTCGTAGACCCAGCTAACGGTACCATCATCCCAGTCGTGCAGCGATACCGACTCGATTTGGCCGGCCGCATCAAAGCCATAAAGAACTTCACGGTATCCCGAATGCGATATTTTTTCTACCTTGCCATCGGCGTCGTAGGCATAGTAAATAAAGTTATCGTAGGTATGCGGTAAACCCTTGGCGGTGATGGAAGTCAACCGTCCTGCCCGGTCGTACTTGAGAGTCCGGTTACCGCTGTAGCCCGAACGCAAGGCGCGCGACAGCTTGCCCAGGTTGCCGTTTTCGTCGTAATAAAACTGCGCGCCGCCATCGCCACTTTTAATCCGATTCAGCGCATCGTAGGTATATGTTACCGACACATTGGCCGCATCCGTTTTACCGATCCGGTTACCGGCACTGTCGTAGCCGTATTGAGTAATCCCGGTATTGGGACTGTCCAGTTGCATCAGGTCGCCGAGGCCGTTGTAGCTGTAGACGGTGTCGTGGTTGTTGGCATCGGTGACTTGGGTGAGGCGGTCTTGACTGTCGTAGCGATAGTCGGTCAAGCCGGCGAGAGCATCGGTGCTGCGGATCAGCCGGTCCAGGCTGTCGTATTGGTGCTGGGTGGCATGGCCGTTAGCGTCCGTGACCTGGGTCAGGTTGCCGTTGGCGTCGTATTCGTAGCGTGTGGTCTGGTTGTAGGCGCCGATGTCTTGAGCCAGGCGGTTCAAGGCGTCGTAGACGCGACTGCGGGTTTTAACCACTGCGCCGCTGCTATCGAGAATTTCCTCTTTGGTGCGGTTCCCCATCGCATCCAGCGTGTAATGAATCTTGCCACCCAGGGCGTCGGTGATGTCGGTCAGACGGTGAGCGGCGTCGTAGGTAAACGTATGGGTCACACCGGCTGCCGAGGTAGTTTGAGTCAGGTTGCCGGCTTTGTCGTAGGTGTAGGCGGTGGTGTTGCCGTCGACGGTTTTTTGGGTCAGGCGGCCGCGGGCGTCGTAAGCAAAGCCAATCACCAAGCCGTTAGGATCGGTCAGGCTGAGCAGGCGGCCGTTAGCGTCGTAGGCGGTAAAGGTGGTGGTGTGGCCCAGGGCATTGGTGATTTTCCACAGGTCGCCGGGATGGTGAGTGGCCGTGGTATCCGAGTAATAGCTATAGGCGGTGATGTCGCTAACGTCGGTACGCGGGCCGTCGGCGCTCAGCACTTGGCCGAGGTTGTTGTAGGTATAGCTCCACCTGCGGTTTTGCCCGGTCACAGTATCGGTGACGGTTCTACTCAGCGGGTTGCCGCCCGCGTCGTAATTGAAGGCGGTGCGCCGGCCGGCCTCGTCGATTTGGGTGGGCAGGCGGTAGTTGGCGTGCCACTGGGTACTGCGTTTGCGTTCGATGCTGTTCGGCGCCGGCGTGTAAGCACTGAGGTTGGCCGGGCAACTCGAACTGGGCGCCAGGCCTTCCACCCGGACGGTTTCTAGGTTGCGGCTAAGATCGTAGGCATAACAGCTGAGGTTGCCGTTGAAGTCGGTGCGGCTGGCAAGGTTGCCGTTGGCGTCATAACTTTGGGTGTGGGTTGCCGCAACACTACCGGCTCCGGCGGGCTGGCTAATAGCGGTTAGTTTCTGAACGTTTAAGATAGTCTGAAACGTGTAATGCCGGCTGGCATTGAAGCTATCGACGACATCGGTGCTATTGTCGTTGTTATAGCTCAGCGCTACTTGTTCAACGTCGCCGGCATGTTTGGATAAATTGGCGCGGCCTTGGCTGTCGTAAGCCCAAGTCGCATAACGGTCGCCGTTCTCGTCGGTGATGCCGGTCAGGGCATGCGGGAGGGCGGTGTTTTCGTAATGGTAACGTTTGAAGTTGCCATCCTGATAGGTCACTTTGCTGAGGTTGCCCTCGCTGTCGTATTGATATTGGCTGCTGAGGCCGTCCGGGTAGGTGACGCTGCTGATCCGGTTGGCGCTGTCGTAAGCCAGTTGCAGACTGTGGCCGAAGGGACCGGTGACAGTGACCAAGCGTTGGCTGCCGTCATAGCTGTATGTGGTGGTGCGACCGTTGGCTTCGGTGCGGGACACGATGCGACCGGCGGTGTCGTAACGTTCCACCACGCCCAGTTGATCGGTCAAGCTGTAGCCGGTGCTATCTTGGGTCAGCCGCAAACGGCTGTCGGCATCGCCTTGCCAGAGGCCATTGGTCAAAACAAACCATTCGGCGCGGCCATCCGCTTGATGGATAAAAATCTTGCCGGTGAGAATTTCCAGGCTGGGGGCTAGTTGGTGGCTCCAGCCATAGCCCAGCGCGCCGTTTGCATTCCAGGCGCCGCTGTTGTAATAACGGGTAAAACTCAGATCGATGACTGTATTCTCGAAGTCGTTTTCGGTTTGGTATTTATTGCCGGTGGCGGGGTCGCAGGGGTTGCCGACGCATTCTTGGGGAGCGCCTAAGTTTTTGGATGGAACACTATAATTTGTATAACATTCGCCACTAACTACATCTACCCCTTTGCCAGAAGGACAGATTTGATTCCCATTGGCGCAATAAGTATAGCCGTCTCCAAACCACACCCCTTTTATTGCATAGTAGTACCGTGTATAAGAGAACGTACCAGCATCATAGCCAGGGCAATTTGCTGGGCCAATTGGCCAAGGGCCATATGGCCCCCAGACATTACCGTCACCACCTGCAGCCATTCTTGCAGCCGCCTCTGATCCGTAGTAGTACCAATTACCTGAGAAAACTGGCTGAGAAAAGAGGAATATCAAGAAGAATGTTATTGTTTTTTCCATATGGTATACCCAAAAAATAAGCGTTCCGAACCTATCAAACAACATTAGCCACGAGCATTATTTCGTTCGCTGCTCATAATTTATCCAATGATTTTGTGTCAAGCGATCAGCAATAGTGCGTGTTGCCAATAATGTTCTGCGGGTTGTCAGATTAAATCTTGATATATGTCCTGTTCTCTGAGCCGTTTTAGAAAATACAACATCCAGTCCTTACTATTTGTTGCCGACTCAGCATAGCCGTAAAAGCTAATTACAGGAGTGGGTTTAACCACTAGCGGGTGTTTTTGTGACTGAATCTACACCAGGTCTATTATTATCAGAGCTTCAGCCAGCCCAACAAACAGAGAAAAAATCATGGGCAACAGCTCTAAAAACTAACCAAAAAACATAATAGCTAATTGACTATGGGGTAAAACGGGACATGCAAGGGAGAATCAATGCGGAAGCTGAAAGGCAAAAATACGACCGAAAACGATCACTTACGCATCTGTCAGCGGAGGATGTGCAAGTGGATGCAATTACGCGCCTCTCGAATCAGTGTGCTTCTTACCCGGCCTTAGAATGCTCCCGCCAGTCGATTTTATCCAGCCCGAAGCGCTCGATTTTTCGGTACAGCGTGGTGCGAGTTATGCCTAAGTTTTTCGCCGCCAAGGAAATATTGCCCGCGCATTCCCGCAAACTGGCTTTAATGCCGTGTAACTCCCAGTCTTCCAGGGTCATGGTACGGCCCGCAGCCGCCGATATTGGATAAGTTAGCGTGTTGTCCAAAGCGTTATTGTCGTTCCCCGGCAGCACTTTACCCAGCTCTTCGACAAAATCCAGCGGCAAATCCTGGCGGGTAATCAGCGTGTCGCCGGCGGTGTATAGCGTCGCTCTGATGACGTTGATCAATTGCCTGATATTGCCCGGCCACGGGTGTTGCTCGATCAAGGCAATGACGCTGGGGCAAATACTGATTGCCTGCGGGTTGGGTAGATTAGCCAGTTCGCGCTGCAAGATGTGGTGAATGATGCCCAGCTTGTCGTCGCGCTCGCGCAAGGGCGGCAGATGAATTTGCGCGCCGTTCAAACGGTAATACAAATCGCGGCGGAAGCGGCCGGCTTCGACGGCTTCCAACAAGGGTACGTTGGTG
The DNA here is from genome assembly GCF_002834115.1 of Methylomonas sp. Kb3. Classification (NCBI taxonomy): domain Bacteria; kingdom Pseudomonadati; phylum Pseudomonadota; class Gammaproteobacteria; order Methylococcales; family Methylococcaceae; genus Methylomonas; species Methylomonas sp. Kb3. The sequence continues at coordinate 156,011 of NZ_PIZT01000065.1, forward strand.
GCGGCGACGATTTGCACATCCACCTTGATCGGTTTGCTACCACCGACTGGCGTAAATTCCGAGGTTTCCAGCACTCGCAGCAAAGTCGATTGCAAATCCAGGCTCATATCGCCGATTTCGTCCAGAAACAGAATACCTTTGTCCGCTAACAGAAATTTCCCCGGTTTGCCGGCACTGCGCGCGCCGGTAAAACTGCCGGCTTCGTAACCGAACAGTTCGCTTTCGATTAAGTCATGCGGAATCGATGCACAGTTGATCGCAATCAAAGGCTGATTTTTCCGCGGTCCGGCGTGTTTCAGCAGATTGACGAAATGATCCTTGCCCACGCCGGATTCGCCGGTAATCAGCATCGGAATCTTATGGTGTTGCAGCTTCACGGCCTTCTCTACCAAGGCGGTTAATTGTTCCGACATTGCCGATTCGTATTGGCTGGGCGGCCTTTTGGCGGGTTTGAACGGGATTTTTTCCAATACCCGCGCTTGCGCAACCGGACTCTGGGTTAAGGGCAGATTGGTATTTAGGAGTACGCACAACAAATGCAAGAATGCGAACAAGGAGTTCATGCTTTCCTGTCTATCGCTGATCAATCCGATCACGGCTTGCACGTTGTCGTTCTCATCCAACAAGGGATAACCGACCGTGGTGAATGGGTGTAACAGACTGACAAAATGCTCCATGCCCTGAAAGGCAATCGGTTTTTTCAGTTGCGCGGCGGTGCCGATGCCGTTATTACCCAACACCGCTTCGCTCCAGCGGCTGTGTTTTTCGTACAAACTCAGCATGAAAGGGCTGGCAAACGGATTTTCGCCCAAGACTTGTAACAGGTGTCCGTCGGCATCGGTCAATACCAGCATGACGCCGGCTTCTTTCAAAAACACGTCGAACTGATGCCCCAAATGCCGCAGCATTTCGGCAATATCGTGAGCGGCACGGTTGATGCGCGGCTCCGGATCGGCGGTGAAACGCCAATGATCCCAGCGCGCGTAATTGCCCAATGGCAATTGGTATTCTTCCAGACAGCGGCGCCAGGATTCCGAGACTTCCGGGCGTACCCAGTCCGTGTGATCGGGCACGCAACGGCTCTGTGCCATCCAGCGCCAGGCCTGTATCGGGCGATCAACTTCAAACGCTAGGGAGGTTTTGAACGCGCAGGCTTCTTTGATGATTTTAACGTTGTGGGGCAAGTGCAAGGCAATATCCATTTTTCCTCTTGTATTTTGGTGCGCCAATTTAGTATCGGCACAAAACAAAAATATAAAAAACAGAGGTTTAGCTGCTTTTTACGGCGATGTTGTCCAAAATAACAAAATCAAAAAAAGAGGCAATGCGACATAACGTCACATTGCCTTACTCCATTGCAGAATAATGGATATCTCTAACTTTCGGAGAGAGGAGGTTGAGGTAGAAATTACAATTACATACGGGGATCTTCGCGGGTGGCGGCAGCCCATTCCGGCGAATAGCCGGCCATGATGGACAAGTCCGGCACGTTCATGATGACCGTCTCGCTGCTGATCAAAGTAGCCACCACGCTGACTGCATTGCGCAAGGCGGTGCGCAACACTTTTACCGGATCGATAATCCCAATATCCAGAAAGTGCCCGTAGTTTAAATACTGCATATCCACGGCAAATGCCGGGTCAGCCTGGGTGGCTAAGCGCATCAGCACGTCTTCGTTGTTCAGGCCGCCATTGTTCAACAATTGCCGGAGCGGCGCGCCCAGCGCCTGCTTGACGATGGCGATGCCTTGTTGTTGCTCGGCATTTTCGGCAATCACTTCGTCCAGCACCGTGGTGCAACGCCACAAACCGACACCGCCGCCGGGTAACACGCCTTCTTGCAGCGCAGCCTTGGCGGACAAATAGGCATTTTCGATGCGCACCAGCCGCTCTTTGATTTCCACGTCGGAGATACCGCCGACCTGGAAGCTGCCGGTTTTGCCGGACAGGATAGCGATGCGCTCTTCCAGCTCTTCGGCTTCGTGTAAATTGCCGGTGGCGGAACCTTCGCCGGGTTTACGGGCGCGAACTAGTGCCAACTCGCGCCGTAACGCCTCTATGCGCGTGTTAACCGGTTCGCGCGAACCCACGGCGCCGATGATCGTTGTATTACCTTCCGAGATGACCGCGCGCTGCGCCTGACCCAGTTGCGCCAGCGTGACGTCTTCCAGCCGCATGGCCCGCTCCTGCAAAATAGCGGTGCCGCCGGTCAACAGGGCCAAATCGCTCAGCCTGTTGATGCGTTTGTCACCGAAGCCTGGCGGCTTGACCGCCACCACTTTGAAAATGCCGCGCACATGATTCAGCAACAAGCCCGTTAACGCTTTCTCGGCGACCGCTTCGGCGATGACCAAAAGCGCGCGGCCTTCCGCCGCGACGTCTTCCAGCAGGGGTACCAGATCCATGAAGTCGCTGATTTCCCGGTCGTACAACAGAATGTAGGGCCGCTCCAAAACCGCTTCGGCGCGGGTTTTATCGGTGATGAAATAGGGCGACAAAAAGCCCTGCTCGTAATGGATACCTTCCACAATCTCCAGTTGGTCTTCGCGGCCATTACCCAATTGAAAGGTCAAGGTGCCGGTTTCGCCAAGCTCGGCCAGGGCCTGTTTCAGGAGCTTGCCGACACCGGCTTCGCCTTTACTGGCGACCCGCGTAATCTTTTCGACCCAGTCTGCCGCGCTGTCGGTGACAGCCGATTTTTGTAAATGCTGCTCCACCAAGATCAGCGCCAACTCCATGCCTTTTTGCAATTGCAGGGGATGAAAACCGGCCGCGACGCTTTTCAGCGCTTCCTCCGCCAGGCTTTGCGCCAGCACAATCGCCGTGGTGGTACCGTCGCCCACTTCGCGAGACACCGCGCCGGCGACGTCCCGCAACATGCGGGCACCCAAATCGGCAATCCGGTCTTCCATGACGATGGCATTGGCAACAGTAACGCCATCTCGGGTAAAGACGGGCATGATGCCGTCGGTTCGGTGTTGAATCATCACGGCAGGGCCGGCGCTACCCAGCGTAACGCTCGCCGCGCGTGCTACCGCATTGATGCCTTGCAGCAGACGTTGGCGAGCTTCCGGGTTGTAAATAACGTGTTTACTCATTTCTAGGGTGTTCCCATCGGTTAGAGGTGCGAATTTAATTTCATTAAGGTTTGCCCCACCTGGGCACGGGTTTGCCGAGCACGTTGCGCATTGGCCCAAGTACGAATCAGGATTTTGTCCCAGTAATCCAGGCTGCGTTTAAAGTCCGCCTCTTCTTCGCCCGTGAATTCCTGATTCCAGAATTCCTTTAATTCCTGAACTCTGGCATCGCCCAATTTTTCAAAAATCTCCTGCTCTTCTATCACCAGTTTTCTGATCGTTTCGTCTAGTTGCACCGCCATACCAACCAGAAACTCTACATCGTCGGCTTTCATAGTCGCCTCAGCGTGGTTGCGCGATTTTTCGATAGGAAAAAAAGGCTGATTTGGATCGGCAAACAGGATGGCTGCGCAGGGAAATGGCAGCGCAGCACCCTGTTTGCCCGTGGCGTTAAGGCGAACCGCTAGGCAGGAATTTTTCAAGGTAGATACGTTCCTTAGGGATGCCCATTTCGGCGCACACCGCAAAGGTGGCGTCGACCATGCCCGGCGGCCCGCACAGATATAAATCCGGCTTGGCGCCGGTATCCTTTAGATCGCGGCGCAGGATGTCCACCACGCTGCCTTTTTCGCAATGCCAGTCGTCCGAACATTTCCAGACGCAGTTTCTCAGCTCCAGCGTCGGCATTTGTGCGGCCAGTTGATTCAGTTCATCCAGATGGAAAATTTCGGCTTCGGTGTTTACCCCAAAATAGATGATGCACTTTTGCGGTTCTTCCCATTCGTGCATCCGCCGCACCATCGATAATATCGGCGCCAGTCCGGTGCCGCCGGCCACAAAATAGCGCGGGGTAAAACCGTTTTCCTTCAAACCGAAAACGCCGGACGGGCCTTTGACGTTTAATTTCTGACCCAACTTGGCGTCGTTTTTTAAATATTCTGAAAATTTGCCGCCATCGACGATGCGAATCAAAAACTCCAGATCGCCGGTTTTATTGGACGTGTTGGCGGGGGAGTATGAACGGGTGATGGTGGTGCCGGGAATTTCCAAATCAAAAAATTGCCCGGAGTCGAACTTGATGGTTTGATCGTCGCCCGTGCGCCGCAGCAGCAGTTTCACCACGTTGATGGAAATTGGCGTCAGCTCAATCACTTCCGCTACAAACGTCAAACCTTCCGGTGAGAATGAAATCCGGTCGTAGGTATAAGGTACTTCGACTTCCAAATCGCTCACGGGGTAACAGCGGCACAACAACACTTCGCCGGCCTCTTCTTCTTCGTAGGGCAAAGCCTGCGAACTGCATTTGCCCAAAACGTAATCGCCTTCCGCGCAAAATCCTTTGCAAGTCGCGCAACCGCCTTCGCGACACGACGACATCAAATAAATATCCTGGCGCACCGCCGCAGTGATGACATCCTCGTCTTCGTAACAATCAAAGCAAACGGCTTCCCCGTCTTGCGTAATGATTTTAATTTGATGGGCGCTCATGTCATTCTCCCAGGCATTGGTTTTTGGCCGACACGCTGAAAAACGCCAATACGTGCTCAACCGCGCGCCGCGATGCGTCCAGGGTTAGCGAACACCCTTCCTGCACCAGTTTTTGGTCGCGGTAGATGGTCCAGCGCCACATGAACTCTAGATCTTCGCAGAAAGCAGCGTAGGGCGCGGTGTCGTATAGCGTGGTGAGTTTGTCGGCTTCACTGGGAAAAGCGGGCGCAACCGCCGACTTAAAATTTGAGAAAAAATCCATAATACTGATTCTATGAAATGGTTCGTTGAGATCGAAGCGCACACAAACGCCCTCTCGCTCACGGCGATGTAAGCGACGAGTAGGTTTTGTCCGCTATCGGTTTGTTGGCTATAAAGGATGCGCCACGCGCAAGTGCGGCGCATCCTGCCGAACGATTACTGCAAGGTGACCACTTTCACGCCGCGTTTCTGACGCAATGCCTCTAACGGCAAGGCGTAGTAGTCGGTGTTGCGCAGTTCCATCAACTTGGTCCCCAACTGGCGGTCGGTGTCCAGAAACACATTGACCGGCATCACAGGCGGTTTGCAGGCCAGTCTGAAGTTGATATGAATGCGCTCTGCTTCGTACATGTCCGTGCATGCCTCCATTTTGGCAATTACTTCATTTGCCACTTGCTGGGCATTGGCGCCGCAGGTGCAATTGTTGAGCAATTGGGTGTCGTTGAATTCCTTGTGCTTCAACAGCGCCAGCTTTTCTTCGATTTTCAACTCGATCCACAGGCCATCCAATTCCAGCGACCAGTCGGTTTTGAACGGACTCATGTGCTTGGCGCGGAAGTCGGTAATGAAGGCGTGCGCCTTTGCCAGCGTATCCAGTGTGGCAATTTTGGCCATCCAGGCATTACGGGTGGGGTTGTCATGAATATTTGCCATGGTGTTCTCCTACGCCGCAGCCAAGTCTTTCAGTTTGACGTCAAGACCCATCAACTCGGAAGTGATGGTGAAGGTCTCGCCCAGGGTATAAGCACGGCCGATGGTGGACGACACATCCACCAATAGGTCGTAAACACTGTAGTGCTTGCCCAGTAATTCCGAAACTTCGACGCAGTCGATCTCGATTTTGCCGGTCGCTTTCAGCCACCAGAAACCGGCGCGGTCTTCCACCACCAGCGTGGGGTTGTCCGCCTTGTGCGAACCTTGCAGAATTTCTTCCACCACGGTGTTGAGTTCATCGGATTTTTTCAGAACCAGCACCACTTCGTGGCTTTCGTGCACGACCTGGTTGTCTTCGGCAAAGTATTCATCGGCAAAGGCTTTGCCGGTTTTTTGCATAATGCCTGCGTCGTAAGCATTTGAACTTTTCGACATGAGTTTTCCTTATTTGAGTCCGCTTAACACGGTTTTGACGAGGGCATTGGTATCGACTTTAAAGTTGATCGGATCGGCAAAATCGCGTTTCCAATCGGCAAACACCCTAACCAGCGCCGCTTCGATGGCGGCTTTGTCGCTGACGCCTTTGATTTCCGGAATGGTGGCGTAAATCGCCATGAAATCCTTCAGTGCATCGACGGTTCTGGGCAGCCATTTATTGGCCCAGGCCCGCATCAACCGGTTGTTGTAATCACCAAATTCCACGTCGGCACCCAGACAGGTATGGAACATGTCGGTGGTAATGCCTTTGGTTTGCGAGAAATACAACTGCATTTGATTGATAAAGAACGGGGTCAAGTTATCGCCGTAATAAGACGACAACCGCATAAAGAACTCTCTGCGTACAAATTGCCCGAAGATGGGGTCGCAAATCATATGGCCGGAGAACAGGATTTCGTTCCAGTCATAAGTCGCTTGCCAAATATCCTGCACCAATTCTCTGGCGCCTTTGAAAATCGCGCCTTTTGTCCATTCCTGTTTAGGAATGTCGGTGGACTCGGGGAAACCCGGCACCAATTTAGACAAAAAGGTACGTTCCGCTTGAATCATTTGCGCATTGTCGACCTTGTCCAAACCGATCATCGCACTGCTCATCCGCAAGGTGTCGCCCAGGCAATCGCGCACCACCGAGGAATGCGCATTGAACAAGCCATACTCGTAAAAACCGAAGGCACCGAGATAATCGCCCAATACTTCATCGCGCCAAACCGGATCGATCGAACGCACATGGCCGTCGGCGGAATAGGCTTTCAGAAAGCGGTCGGTATAACGCCACTCTTCGGCTTTATCCTTGACATACAGCGCATGCCAACGGAAAGCCGGGTCGCGGTGCGCCAGCCAATCCGAGCTGCGCATTTCGGTGGACTCGTTACTCCAGGATGGGCGGCCACCATGGAATTTTTGAGTCCAATCGCCCCAGTCCAAACCGCCGGGAATCCAGTCCGGCGTCGGCTGGCTATAGCAACACAACACTTCATATTCATTGATCCGCTTACCGCGCGGCTTCATGAAGTAATTCATTTTGCGCTGGGTTTCCAGAGGCTTGTCCGGCACTGCGGCCATGATCACTGCGGCGATTTCCGGGTCGGTCAGGCCGCGTCTGCCGCCATTTACTTCTATAGACATAAGCTATTTCCTTAAAGAATTGAAACGATTAAAGGGCTTTCAAAGGATCGGAAAACACGCAGTTAATCCGTTTGATGTCGTCCAGTGTCCACAGCTTGCCGTCCTTTTTGGTGTGCGGCTGGCTGATCAAGGTTTTACCGTCGCTACGCACGCCAAAACCTTCGGCAATTACTTCCGACAGTTCGCGGCCTTCGTATTGTTCGAAGATGTTTTGGCACTCATAACGCTCGGGTTCGGACAACCACATTCTTTCGCCCCATTGGTCGCTGAAGGAATGTTTCTTGCCGTTGTATTCCAGCACCCGCAGCGTGCTTTCGCCTTTGCAGTAGCTAGGGCAGAACGGCACTTGCGAAACCCGGTCGATATAAATCGGATGATTGTTTTCGATGAACCATTGAATCGGCAGGAAGCCGCTGCTGGGGTCTTCGCAACCGCGCGCACGCCATTCGTCGTAGACTTTGCCGTACATGTCGTACCAGCCGGGGTAGTTGGCTTCGTACCATTCCGCTTCTTCCTGGGTTGGCAGGCTCAAACGGAAGAAACCGGTGGGCCACAAGGCATAAGCAATCAGGAACAAGTCGTGATGCGCCCAGTAAGCGTCTTTTTTGGCATCGCGCAAGCTGCGTGGCGATTCGACGCCGTATTTGCCCAAACGGCCGATCCAGATACCGCCCCAATCTTCGTACACCCAGCGGTTCCAGGTTTTCACCCATGGCTCGACTTTGAAATGACTGCCGTACTCGAACATCATGCCCAATACCGGTGTGAAGTATTTTTGTTGGGTCCAGAAGGCGTTGTTCAAATCGGTATTCAGATATTTCGAAGCGGCTTCGTCGTTGGCGATGGATACCACGGTTTGATAACCGTTAGCCATGTGGCGCAGCTCGTCGGTTTCGATGGACAAGAATACGGTCGGCGTCATTTCGTCGCCGTTGGCGGACGCCCACTCGGTTACGGCCACGATCAATGGATTGGTAAAGCAGGCTTCGCCGACCAATTGCAGGTTGATGGAGCATTCCACCGCGTCGCCGGAAATAAAGCCGTCCGAGAATACCCGTTTCATGCCTTTCCACAGCGGACCAATTGCTCGCGTGCGGCGGGCATCGTTATGACCGGCGGCGTCTTGGCCTTGTTTGGCAAAGTAATAGTTGATGTAAGCACATTGGTTGGTGTGGCGAATTTCGTCCAGCACTTGGCCCAAGTAACCGTTTTTTTGTTCGGGCGCGGTGGCCGAATCCCACAGCATGCCGGTAGCGGCAATGGCGTTGTATTCGCCCACTTCCAGGAAGTTGGAGATGATCTTCATCGACTCGTTCCATTTCGGATGCACGCGGTTCGCCGCGTCCACCCGCGTCAACACGTCTTGCAAGCTGCCGAATTGACGCTCGTCCTTCACCGATTCCATGCGGGCATATTCTTTCGCGATCAGCTTGAATTGCTCCTTGGTATCGTTGGCCATTTTGTATTTGGTCGAATACTTGGTGCGATTTTTATCAAAATCCCAGGTAAAGCTCTGCATCCAGCGGTGAACTTCCTGTGCACCCACACTGACGGGCGCCGGATTGGCGGCCAACGCATCGGTTGCGGCTTTTGTGGCGGTACTTATAGCCATATTGAATCCTCGTTGTGGTGTTATAAGAATGGCGAGGCTGTCGTCATTCAGCTAAGCGGTGACTTTCCGTTGCCTTAAAGCGCTGATTGGCCTGGACTGACGCCAGCCTCGGTGGTCAGATTGCAACACGTGTGCCAGTATTGCGTTATTTGATTAAGCCTTTTATTAACAATGTCTTAGATGGCATTGTCTATGGCTTTGAGCCGATGCATTTTAAAGAATGAGCGTCTAATAACTGGACAGTGCTTAGAAATAAGACGTCCAGTTCGCGGGTTTTGCTGGGCGACACCGGCACTGCGATACAATGCGGATTTTGTTTGGATGAAGAGTTGATTCGGTATGAAACTACTGAGCTATAAATACAATGGTCAAGTACATATAGGCGCACTGGTTGGCGCGCAAATCGTCCCGGCCGGCGCGGATTTGCCCGGCAATATGCTCGATTTTCTGGCGGCTGGAGAGTCGGCAAAACTAGCGCTGCAAAAGCAGATTGCTGCCGACGGCGAACGCATCGCTCTCAGCGACGTGCAGTTGTTGGCGCCGATTCCGCGTCCCGGCAAGCTGTTGGGCGTTGGTTTGAATTACGCCGATCACATAGGTGAAACCGGAATGGAAAAACCGGAATATCCAACCTTTTTTACCAAGCAAAGTACCTGCGTCATTGCCGATGGCGAGGCGATTCATCTGCCGCCGGTGTCGGACAAGGTTGATTACGAAGGTGAGTTGGCGTTTGTGATTGGCAAGCGCTGCAAACACGTAACGGTAGAACAGGCACATGAAGTTATCGCCGGCTACACCATTTGCAACGATGTGACGGTGCGCGATTGGCAGCAACGCACGCCAACCTGGACCTTGGGCAAATCCTTCGATACTCATGGTCCACTGGGGCCATGGCTGGTGACGGCCGACGAAATCGCCGATCCGCATAATCTCAGTTTAAAAACCTGGGTGGGCGACGAGTTGCGGCAAAACGGTAATACCGGCGACATGATTTTTAATTGTTACGAGTTGATTGCTTATCTGACACAAGTGATGACGTTGGAGCCGGGCGATGTGATCAGTACCGGTACACCGGCTGGGGTGGGAGTAAAAATGAAGCCGCGCGGGTATCTGAAACCGGGACAAACTGTGCGTATCGAGATAGAAGGCATCGGCGCGCTAAGCAATCCGGTGATTGCCGAGCCGGAACATTTTTTGGTCGGCGCCTCAGGTTAAGCATTGATTAAGTCTGCCTCGGATATGCTAAGCCTAACTTTACATTAGAGGGCCAACCAGCCAAGAGGCAGTCATGAAAACCATACAAGTCAGCATTCTTACCATCGCCGTATTAACCCTATCGGGTTGCGCGACCGGCTATTATCAGCGTGACTATGGTTATGGCAGTGCTTACTCGTCGCCCGGCTATTACCAAAGCTACGGGCGTAGTTATGCCAGCCCGAGCACCAGTATTACTTACGGCCGCTATTATGTGCAGCCGAGTTATCGTCCGGAGCATCATCACGATGATCATCATGACTGGCATCAACCAATGCCGCATTTCGATCATCGTGTTGGCGGTTGGCAGGGGCGGGACTTGGGGCGTCGGGACTTTGATCGTGAACGGCATGCCGAACAAAGATCCCTCCAACAACAATCGATGCCGGAGCGACAGGAACGCGGTTTCGGGCGCAGGGACAGTGACGGCGACCATCAGCGCGGCGGCTGGGGCGGCCGTTTCGGCAGACGCGGCGACTAAGCGCGCCGAGGCGCACAGTGGATTTCTACAATTCGATGCGGATTCCCAGCTCGATCACACGTTCGACGGGGATTTTGAAATACTCTATCGCACTACTGGAATTATGCGTTAAGAAACTGAACAAGGAGCGCCGCCATTTCGGCATCGGGCTTTTGCGGCGGAACGACAGTTTCTCGCTACCGATAAAAAACGATACGGTTTTTTGATCGATATCCAAACCTTCATGACAGCAAAGTTGCAGGGCGCGGCGTACGTCCTGTTCTTCTTGAAAGCCGAAATACAATTTCACCCGGTAAAAGCCGCCGCTATCCCCGAACATGCGGATTTTTACCCTATGCGCTTCATCCACGTAAGGTTCCTCGCGGGTCACGATGGTCAGCACGATGAGTTTTTCGTGCATCACATGGTTGTGCTCCAGGTTGTGCAGCAAGACCTGCGGCACACCGTGTACGCTGCGGGCCATATAGATTGCCGTGCCGGGTACCGTAACCAGGGGCCGGTCTTTCAAACGTTCGTCCAAGTCCTCGAACAATACCCGTTTTTCGTCCAGGTACCTGGCTAACAATTCCTTACCTTTGATCCAGGTGGTCATAATCAAGAAAAATACCGTACCCACCACCAGCGGCAACCAACCGCCGTGTGGGATTTTCAGGCTGTTGGAAGACAGAAACAGCAGGTCGATAATCAAAAAGGTCGATAGAAAAGCAATGCTGGTGGCTCTGTTCCATTGCCATAGGGCCTGGATCACGATAAAGGCCAGGATGGTATCGACAATCATCGTGCCGGTTACGGCAATGCCGTATGCCGATGCCAATGCGGACGACGATCTGAAACTCAAAACTAAAATAAACACCGAGACCATTAGCAGCCAGTTGACGGCAGGCAAATAGACTTGGCCCATTTCGTCGCCGGAGGTGTGGCGAACATTCATCCTTGGACAGTAACCGAGTTGTATGGCTTGCCGGGTTACAGAAAACGCCCCGGAAATGACGGCTTGCGAGGCAATCACGGTGGACAGTGTCGCCAGGATCAGCAGCGGATACAGGGCCCAATGCGGTGCCATTAGATAAAACGGATTTTCAACGGCCTTGGGATTGCCGATCAACAATGCGCCTTGGCCAAAGTAATTAAGCAGCAAGGCCGGAAATACGAAATAGAACCAGGCGCGCCGAATTGGTTTTAAGCCGAAATGTCCCATATCGGCATATAGGGCTTCGGCGCCGGTTATCGCCAACACCACCGCGCCCATGATTAAAAAGCCTTTCCAGCCCAATTCAATTAATAAACTGACCGCGTAATAGGGGTTGACCGCCATCAATACATCCGGATGCTGGACAATACTGATGCCCCCCAAAAGACCCAGCGTGGCAAACCAGAAACACATGATGGGCGCAAACATTCTGCCGACTTTGCCGGTGCCTTTGGTCTGGATAAAAAACAGCACGCTGAGCACGATGATGGTGATTGGCAAAACGTAATGTTCCAGACGCGGCGCCACGATTTGCAAACCTTCCACGGCGCTGAGTACCGAAATGGCCGGGGTAATCATGCTGTCGCCATAAAACAACGATGCACCAAGCAGGCCGATGGTGACGATGAACGCTTTGCGTTCCGGATTATCTTTGGACCCCTGCAAGGCCAGCGCCATCAAGGCCATGATGCCGCCTTCGCCCTTGTTGTCGGCGCGCATGATAAAAATTGCGTATTTGGTGGTGACCACCAAGGTGATAGCCCAAAAAATCAAGGACAGCACCCCGAGCACATGGGTGGCATCGGTCGGCAAGCCGCCGTGAAAAACCTCTTTTACCGCATACAAAGGACTGGTGCCGATGTCCCCAAACACCACGCCTATCGCGCTTAAAGCCAGTGTGTTGACTTGACCCTGGGGATGATCGGATTGTTTTACGGACATATGGAATCAATCGGAAATACAAGACGGGAGTGGAAATTATGCCACAGATTGTAATTTAGCCCGAAACCGTCATCAGCCAGTGGGGATTTTGACGGCTGAAACGTCTTAGTAAGGAATGGTTAGATAGTGTTGTTTCCTGTAAGGATGGCTGTCGCGCTAAGACGTATTAATTTACAATGCCCGGCTAAATTCGAATCGCGCTTAATTTTGTATTCAACAGTTTATATGTATTTATTTAAAAACCACGAGGATGCTTTGCAAAATAAAGAGTTAGCGTCGTTCGGCGGTTATCTGCCGGCAGTGGCAAGCGGTTCCGACTCATTTTGGCGGAGGCTATTGGGAGAGGAACGGCCCGCCAGCATGCTGAGGCTGTTAACGCTATTAGTCGCGTTGCTGCATGTTTGGGGTTTGCAGCAATTATTGAAACCCGAGGAAAAAGTCACGCCGGCGCAACCTTTGATGATGGAAGTATCGATGATTGCGATGTCTGCGCCTAAGCCCGCCGCCGCCCCACCACCTCCCGCCCCACCGCCGCCCAAAAAAGAGCCGCCGCCGAAAAAGCCGCAGCCCAAGCCGGTTCCCAAAAAAGCGCCGCCTATCGTGCAAAAGGCGCCTGAGTATGCGCCGGTTGAGCCGGTTTCCGAGCCGCCGCCGACCCGCCCCACCGCCGCCCAAAAAAGAGCCGCCGCCGAAAAAGCCGCAGCCCAAGCCGGTTCCCAAAAAAGCGCCGCCTATCGTGCAAAAGGCGCCTGAGTATGCGCCGGTTGAGCCGGTTTCCGAGCCGCCGCCGACACCGGTAAGCAATACAGCGAGCAGTGCGCCGGTAACGACTACGACGACCAACACGACCGCAACCAACGCCGAGCAGTTTACCGAAGCCAATTTTCGGGCAAACTACGCCCACAACCCCAAGCCGGAATATCCGATGATTGCGAAAAGCCGCGGATGGCAGGGCAAGGTGATGTTACGGGTGCAAGTCTCGCCGGAGGGTTTAAGCGATTCGGTGGCGGTCGAGCACAGCAGCGGCCACGAGATGCTAGACGAATCGGCGGTGGAAGCCGTGAAAAAATGGAAATTCATTCCGGCCAAACGCGGCGAGACGCCGGTGGCCAGTTCGGTGATTGTGCCAATAATTTTTACTTTGCGTGAATAAAAATCGGAGAGATTAATGCCCTACCATATAGCCCCGGAAGCGGTTATCGACGCTACCCTTTACACATTGCTAGTGTTTTCGTTGATAACGTGGACGTTGATTTTTTTCAAAATCTGGCAGTTTGCCAAGAACAATTACTATAACAAACAGTACAACAATGCTTTTTGGGACGCTACGGATTTAAAGGCCGCAGAGCAACTGCCTCCAGAAACTGCACGCGGCCCCAAAGCCCGGGTTGCAGCCTGCGGCTTTGCCTGGTTGGCGGAAATGACTCATCCGGAAACCTGCACCAGCCTTAAGTTTCGTGGCTCTCCACAAGACTTGCTGGAACAAACCTTACGTAAACAGACTCAGGACGAACAACGCCGAATGGAAAGTGGCTTGACCATGCTGGCCAGTATCGGTAGCACCGCGCCGTTCGTCGGCCTGTTCGGTACCGTGCTTGGCATCATGCACGCCATGCACGACATCAGCGCCAGCGGTTCGGCCAGTTTGGACGTAGTGGCCGGGCCAATCGGCGATGCATTAATTGCTACGGCTATCGGTATCGCCGTAGCCGTACCAGCAGTGTTGGCCTATAATTTCTTCCAGCGTCGCGCCAAGCACCATCGGGCTTCGCTGGAAAATTTCGTCGAGGGTTTTCTGCATATCGCCTTCGGCGACTCAAACATCAATACCAGTAAAAACAAGGATTAATTACATGGGATTTAAAACAAACTCAGACGACGATGGGCCGGTTAGCGAGATTAATGTTACGCCGCTGGTAGATGTGATGTTGGTGTTGGTGATTATCTTGTTGGTCACCGCACCGTTGTTGACCCAATCGGTCAACGTGGCTTTGCCGAAAACGGCCTCCACGACGCCGGATTTGGAAAAGCAGCCTATGCAACTGGGTATCGACGCGCAAGGTGCCGTAACCCTGAATAAAAACGCCGTGGCCGATTTAGCGGCGTTGGATACCACGCTGAGGAACGAATTGGCCGGCAACCCCGAGCTAATCATTCACATTTATGCCGATCAAGGCGTTAATTACGGCAAAGTGGCGGAAGTGATGGCGACAGTACAGCATGCCGGGATTTCCAAGTTGGCATTCGTGACATTGGAAAAATAATCCATATCGGCTGGGTTTCTCGCCCAACCCGCGATCCCCCTCCAACGCTTTAACGATTCTGTTGACTAAATCCGGGTTACCGATTACCCGGATTTATTTTTCCCGACATGCTTTTCAATATATTCAATCATCAAGCCGGCAATATCCTTGTCGCTGGTTTTTTCTATGCCTTCCAAACCAGGGGAGGAATTGACTTCCATCACCAGCGGTCCGCGTTTGGAACGCAGCAAATCCACGCCGCAGACGTTGAGCCCCATGATTTTCGCGGCGCGCACTGCCGCCGAGCGCTCCTGCGGGGTCAATCGGACCAGCGTGGCCGTGCCGCCACGATGCAGATTGGAACGAAATTCACCTTCACGGCCCTGGCGTTTCATTGCCGCGACCACTTTGTCGCCGATAACAAAGCAGCGAATATCACTACCCGCCGCTTCCTGAATGAACTCCTGCACCATGATGTTGGCGTTTAGACCCATGAACGCCTGAATCACACTATGCGCGGCGTTATGAGTTTCCGCCAGCACGACGCCTATGCCTTGCGAACCTTCCACCAGTTTGATCACCAGCGGCGCGCCGCCGACTTCGGCGATTAGGTCTTCGATATTGTCCGGATTATGGGCAAACGCGGTAATGGGCAAATCGATACCCTTGCGAGCCAGCAACTGGCTGGACGCCAGTTTGTCGCGGGAGCGGCTGATCGATGCGGAATTGTTGAGAACGAAGGTGTTCATCACCTCGAATTGCCTAAGCACCGCCGTGCCGTAAAAGGTGATAGACGCACCGATGCGGGGAATGACCGCGTCGTAACCCACCAGATTTTCACCCATGTAATGAATGGACGGCTTCATGGAGGTGATGTTCATGTAACAGTGGGTCGGGTCCAGCACCCTGGCCTCATGGCCGCGAGCGGCGGCGGCCTCCAGCAGCCGGACGCTGGAATACAGCGTCGCGTCACGCGACAGGATTGCTATTTTCATAGGTAAACAGTGCCAGGTTTACAGATGAATGCCATCAAAATCGCTGACTTGCACATGTTCGGCGCTGGTGTCGGGAACCTGGTCGCGCACCAGCCAGCAAGTGGCGAAGCCGGCCTGGCGGGCGGCGTCTAATTCGTCTTTTATATCCGACAAGAACAGGATTTGTTCGGCCGGCAAGCCAAGCTCGGCGGCAATTCGCTCATACGATGTTGCCTCTTTCTTGCCGCCGATGTGTGTATCGAAGTAACCGGAAAATATGGGGGTAAGATCGCCGAAGTCGCTGTACCCGAACAGCAGTTTTTGCGCCTGCACCGAGCCGGAGGAATAGACATACAGCTTATAGCCCAGGCCAAACCAGTTTCTCAAGTTGCGCACAGCGTCTTCATAGACATGGCCGGTGAAATCGCCGTTGCGATAGCCTTCCAGCCAGATCAAGCCCTGCAAGGATTTTAACGGCGTAATTTTTTGGTCGGTATCTATCCAGTGGATGAACTGTGCAATCAGTGCATCGTCATCGAGTTCTACGTCGGCTAACTGCTTGGCATCGGCCAATAATAGCTTGATCTCGGCTTGCTCTCGATGGCGTCTCACAAAATCCGGCAAGCGGGCGCGGGCGTACGGAAACAACACATCTTTGACGAACGACAATGACGACGTGGTTCCCTCAATGTCGGTAACGATAGCCTTGATCATAAGCCGGCGACGTATTGGTCCAGCGTCGGAAAACTTTCTGCAATCGGATTGCCGGTAAACTCCGCTACCCAACCGTCTTCGGTGGTGAACAAGCGTATGCATTTAAACGCCGGATTTTCCCCCATATCGAACCAATGTGTAGTATTGGCGGGTACGCTGATCAAATCGCCCTGCTCACAAAGCACCGCGTACACTTGATCGCCGACGTGTAGATAAAACAGCCCTTTGCCTTCCACGAAGAAACGCACTTCAAAATCGCTGTGGGTATGCTCGGCCAAAAACTTCTGCCGCAAAGCCTCTTTATTGGGATGGTCGGCGTTCAGGCTGATGACGTCCACCGACTGAAAACCGTATTGCTGTTTGAGTTTGTCTATCGAGCTTTGATAGGCCTTTAGTACCGCATCGGCATCATCCGTCTGCGAAAATTCGCAATCGGCCTGCCAGCGCTCGAACTGTACGCCTATGCCTTGCAGCTGCTCGGCGATGGCTGCAAAGTCGAGAAAGGTATGGCCTTGTTGCGGTTTATCGGCAGGGTAAAGGGTTAATGCGCGCATAATCGTGTTACTCCATGTAGGCGAATTTCAACGTCGAATAAAAATTCCAATGCTTCCAGGTGGCGCAAGGCATCATCTACCGATGCGCCCCAAGTATAAAAACCGTGGCCGGCAATAATATAGCCGTAAACGTCATGCGTGTGATGGTCCAGGTAATTGTCCACCTTGTCGGCCAACCGGGGAATGTCCTGATCGTTAGCAAAAATCGGGATGGAAATGCGGGTCTCATGGGTATTGATGCCGGCAAACGCCTTGAGCAGTTCGTAATCTTTCAGCACGATCTCATGCTTGAACAAGCGCGCCGTCAAAGTGGCGTTGATCGAATGGGGATGCAGCACCGCCTGAACCTCCGGAAAACGTTGGTACAGCGAGGTGTGCAATAGCGTTTCCGCCGAAGGTTTCTTGCCGTCCAGGGAATGACCTTTGCTGTCGATCAACATGATGTCATCGGTTTGCAAGCGGCCTTTATGGCGGCCGGATACGGTAATCGCGATATTGCCGTCGCTGAGTTTAGCGGAGAAATTACCGCTGGTGGCGGGCACCCAACCCTTGCTGTCGATGAAGCGGCCGGCGGCAATCAACTGATCGGCCTTGCGGAAAAATTCGTCGGTTTTTGCTGTCATGGAGTATTTTGCGGATTGCAAAAGAAAAAGAAGAGAAAGAGTTGGCCTGTAAGCCGGGTTCTGTCTTGAACAGCCATTCATCTAGGCGTCAGATCACTCTGACGCTCAAGCAATCTACCCAGGAGCAGCGCGGGCCACGCCAATGCTCCTCTATTTGATCTTGCTCCGGGTGGGGTTTACCCTGCCACACCTGTTACCAGTTGCGCGGTGCGCTCTTACCGCACCATTTCACCCTTACCGGGTTCCGAAAAACCAGGCGGTATATTTTCTGCGGCACTTTCCGTAGGCTCACGCCTCCCAGGCATTACCTGGCACCCTGCCCTATGGAGCCCGGACTTTCCTCCCTTTTATTTGCATAAAACGGCGACTGTTCGGCCAACTCTGCTGGGGATTATACAGGCAAAGCCGGGAAATAGGAGTAATTGCGCACTTTAGCTACTCAGAGAGGAATCAGACGGGATGTGATGGAGAGGTAGTCGCAAAATTCAAGTATTGGAGATCGAGAAAGTTTGCTTGATGTGTGATCTCATCTTACCCGAATGTGGGAATGCTCTAAAGGCTGGTGCTTCCGGCCAATTTGAATGTATAAGCCAATGACTACAACTTGGCTCAAATCCAACTAATAATGGTTTGGCTGGATCCATAGCCTAAATGCGTATCAAGCTTCAAATTACTGGACGGGGTTTTCTCCCGTATGCCGCGCTGAGTACCGGAGCTTTCGGCGGGATTAGCCCGTAGGGGCGACGCATGGATGCGGCGCGTTGACGAAGGGGCAGGAAGCCCCTTTCGTCAACCCCCGGCGAAAGCGAGGAACGCAGGGTGCAAGCGGCATCCGGGCCGCCTTTTCTTAGGATACTTTCTTTTGGCGGAGCACAAATTCGCCTGGAGCGAATTTGAACAGCCGGTAGGCTGGCCCGGAGGGCGAAAACCATGGACGGTTTTCGTAGCGAAAGTATCGCGGTTGTCGGTCCGCGAACCGACATTAAAACCAGCCGTCGAGCCAGCGACACATTATTTTGAAATACTTCAAATCCGCGTGGGCACGAAAACCGTGCCCACCCTACGAACTACGAAACTAGCCGGATGGCTCCGCATTTTTACCACCAAAAACGAACCGATTTCGATAGTCAAGTAGCCTTTGCCCGCGGTCTCGACACACATTAAGCATTTCATCATCTTCGATAGTAAAGACAATGGAAAAGGTTGATAGCTCTTTATACAACGGCTTGGTGTAAGGCAGCGATTGACCAAATTCGCCATCGATCTGAAAATGCACCGATGTCCTTGATAGATTCAAAACCATATCTATAGAGCAAATAAGAAAGGTCGAATGTCCTGAGTCGGTATCGGCTGCTGCGGCATAGCCTCGAAGACAATCCATTGACCCCAAGCGATCACCTTTGCAACTCAGACGAAATATTGGTTGTCTCCGGACTTCGTAGAGCCATCGCTCCAGAACATTAACATTGAATATCGAGAAATCAAATATGCCACCGTATGAGCTGGTATCTCCTGCGGGCCTAGAGATCGCAAAACTTGTCGGAGACAAGTGAACACTTGGGCTCTCGTAGGATAATTCGGGATGTTGATCGATAGTGACTTGACCAGTGACATCAGTTGACACTATTTCTTCCTCCTAAAATTGATTGCGGAATAAGCGGTAATTGGTCAGAGCAAGAAATTCACTCACAAACCTCCACCTCAAACACCGCCCCCTTCACCGCCACCACTTTCACCTTAGCCCCCAGCGGACTATCCTCCCCATGCACCTTCCAAACCGTGTCGTCGGCCTTAATCTTACCCTGACCATTCTCGATAGGCGCAATCAGAAAAAAAGTCCTACCAATATATTGAGCGCCACGCTGATTCAATAAAGGATGATCGGTGGCATCCACTGCGCGGGTGCGGGCGTATTTGCGCCAGCCCAATACCGACAACACCGCCAGTAAGGAAAACATCAATAACTGCACGTTGAACGGCGTGGCCGGCACTAACAGCACTACCGCGCCGACGATGAACGCCGACACCGCCAACCACAGAAAAAAGAAGCCGGTGACGACGATTTCCAAGGCCAAAAAGCCGACCGCCAGCACCCACCAGTACCAAAATACGATGTCTTGCTCCCCCATAATCAGGCCTTTTTGTTTAAGGCTTCTTTAGCCAGTTCGCCGATGCCGCCCAGCGCGCCGATGACGCTGGAGGCTTCCAGCGGCATGAAGATCAGTTTGCTGTTGTTGGCGGAGGCGACGTCTTTTAAAGACTCGATATATTTTTGCGCGACGAAGTAATTGATGGCCTGCACATCGCCTTTGGAGATGGCTTCCGACACCATCATCGTGGCGCGGGCTTCCGCTTCTGCCAGACGTTCGCGGGCTTCGGCGTCGCGGAATGCGGCTTCTTTGCGGCCTTCCGCATCCAAAATCGCACCTTGTTTCAAACCTTCGGCTTTCAGAATTTCCGCTTGCCGCAAGCCTTCGGCTTCCAGAATCTGTGCGCGTTTTTCCCGCTCAGCTTTCATTTGCCGGGCCATGGAATCGACCAAGTCCTTGGGCGGGGCGATGTCTTTGATTTCGATACGGGTGACTTTAATACCCCACGGCGAGGTGGCCTCGTCGACCACGTTCAGCAGCCGGGCATTGATTTCATCACGACGTGACAAGAGTTCGTCCAGGTCCATGGAACCCATCACGGTACGAATATTGGTCATCACCAAGTTGATGATTGCCACGTCCAGGAAATTGACTTCATACGCCGCTTTGGCGGCATCCATGATCTGGTAAAAAATCACCCCATCCACCCGCACCATGGCGTTGTCTTTGGTAATGACCTCTTGCGACGGCACGTCCAGCACCTGTTCCATCATATTCAGCTTGCGGCCGATGCGGTCGATGATAGGCATGATGATATTCAAGCCAGGCGTCAAAGTCGCGGTATATTTACCGAAGCGTTCGACGGTGTATTCCATGCCTTGCGGAACAGATTTGACGCTCATGAACACCATCAAAACCGCAAATACCAACAACATTATTGCGAATAAACCAAAGCCGCCCATAGCGCCTCCTAAATTATGAAAATGAATTGTGTATTGCCAACGGTCACGCGGCTAATAATAATGTATGTCTCTTTAACTTGCTGGAAACAGGGTTCCGATTCATGAATACTTTGATCTACTACAGTTTTAACGTGATGATTTTGGCGGCGATTATATTGGTCGTCGGCCTGATCAAACCCAAGTGGATACTGCTGTGGATGGACAAACCCGGTCGCCTGCCTATCATCGCGATTGCCGGCGCCATATTCATGGCCGGCGCGGTGATGTTCGGCGAAGGCAACAAACAAAAACAACAGGAACAAGCTGCGGCCGCGGCCAAGAATCCAGCCCTAAAAGGGGCTGAAGAAGTGCCGGATTTACATTAATCCGTCGCATAAATTCGCGCTGCAAATTTCGTTTTTTGCTTCCCTCACGCCAGCGCTCCCTGATGGCTATCAAGCATATATGCCGAAATTTGCGGTGGGAAAGGTATATTTAAACCCTAAAGCGCGCGACTAGTCCTTTTAGAACCTGCAAATCGCCGGCTTCGCTGTCGGCTTGGTAGCTTAAGCGAATATAAAGCGCGGTGATCCGCTCAATCGTTTCGGCCAAATCCGGGCGCAGTTTTTTGGCGCGCTCGGCGACGGTTTGGGGGCCGTCGCCAATGTCAACGCTTAATCCGGCTTTAGCCAACTTGGTACAAAATTGCCGGTACAAGCGCAACGCCGGATCTTGGCGGCGCCGGTTAGGCCGCAACAAGCGCCAAGCCACGACACCACCTATACCGGCAACGCTAATCACCAGCCAATAGCCAAGCTTCACAAAGCTGTCTATTCCTAAGCTCTGTAAAAACGCTTTCTGATTAACCGTGTCATAGTTGATAACCCAGCGTTGCCAGTTGTAATCGACGCTTTGCCACAATTGCCGGCCGCGTTGCAGCCAGGACAAGGTCTTGGCATCGAGTTGCACCGGGCTGAAATTCACCGCACCGCTAGCAATCTGTAAATCCACATTCACGCCGCGCTCGATGCGTTCCGGAGCGATGGCGGCAGTCGGGTCAAATCTGACCCAGCCGCGTCCTTCCAACCAAGCTTCCGCCCAAGCATGAGCATCGGCTTGCCTGATCTCCAGAAAGCCGCCGACTTGGTTAATCTGCCCACCTTGATAACCGCCCACCACCCGGGCCGGAATCTCCGCCACGCGCAGCAAATAGACGAAGGCCGTGGCGTAATGGCTACAAAACCCGGCACGGCGCTCAAACAAAAACGTCTCGATGGGTTTATCCGGCATCGCTTCCGGGCTTAAGGTGTAATGAAAATTTTCCTGCCGGAAATATTGCAACAAATTGGCGATAAACAACTCGGGGCTTGCTGGCCGGCCTTGTAACTGCTTAACCAATTCGACGATTTTTTCCGACGCTTTGCCGGGTAGTTGCAAGCTTTCCCGACGCTCGGATTTACTGATGCCGCCGGTGTTATAGGCTGGCGACGAGCTCAGCCGATACTCGGCGCGGTCGCCGGGATTTTTACTGGTAATTAGCTGATACAAGCCGTTGCGCCGCAAGCCGTCAAACTGGCTGGGCATTTCCAGCGCGAATACCCAATTCTGTTTCTGTGGCTCCATCATCAGCGTGTAATCGTAAGTCGTGCCTGTAAAAACTGGTTGATCCGGATTGTTCTCCCGCCCTAACACCGGCGGCGCTCGCCAACTTATGCCATCGGTATTGGCATACACCGGCCCGCGCCAATAGCGCTGCGCCGGCGGCGGCATTTCTCCGTCAAATTTAACCCTGAACACCAGTTCCGGCGACAGGCTTAGTTCAGCGATGGAGCCAGGCTCCAATGTATTGCTTAAACCGCTTTTGGCATGCGTATCATCGTCCAACCAACTCCAGTGTGGCGCTTCCAGTCGCGGGAACAACACAAACAACACCAGAGCCAGCGGCAGGCTTTGCAGAATAATCGCTGCCGAGGTTTTTAAGGCCGCCAGAGTTTGCGGCGTGTGGCTGTTTTGCGTAATCAAGGTAGCCAGCAAAACCCCGCATACCAGCAGGATATAAAGCGCCATCAAGATACTTTCTTCGTACAAAAACTGCGTGACCGCCACGATGAAAGCCAGATAAACGATTACATACACATCGCGCCGGCCGTGAATTTCCAACAACTTCAAACCCAAGGCCACCACGAACAGACTGGTGCCGGCATCGCGGCCGAATACCGAGTGCTGCTGACTGTATAACAAGCCTATTCCCAGCAGCATCAATAAAAACACGCCAAACCGGCTTGGCAAATAGCGGGGCTGCCAAACACTCAGCAAGCGCCAGAGCAGCAGCAGAGTGAAAAAACTAAACAATATCGGCGGAATATGCCAGGCATGCGGCAAGGTAATCAGGCCTATCGAACCCAACATAAACAACATCAGCCGCGTGGACGGCAGAAACGGCATGCTCAAAACAGCGCCAAGGCTTGCAGGCAGTGACGGTAATGCGCGGCGCCGTTGTCCGGTGGCAGACGCAAGCCAGGCAGCACCAAGCCGTAGCGTAAACCGGCTTGTTCGGCGTCCACTAGCCAACGGCATAACTGGCTGAGGCGTTCTTCGGTGTGATGCCCCGGTGCCTGTTGATAATCCAGCCACAATTCGTTGGCACTGGTGCCGCGGTAATATTTACTATGCACGCCCTGGCCTTTGGCAAAGGCTTTCCAATGGATTTGCCGAATCGCGTCACCACGCTGATACACTCTTACGCCATCAAATTCATCGCCGCTGCGGCGGTTTTGGCCGGGCTTATCCTGACCGCCGTCGCTGTCCGGAAACGGCAGTAGTTTACTGGCCGGCTTGGGATACACCAGCAGCGGGCTATCGAAACGTAGTGGCGCCCAAGCCCGAAATAAACCCAAGGGGTAGGTGCTGGAAAGGGTCAGTGTACCCGGCAACTGCCAGCCACGTTGCCGGGTGGGTTGATATAGCGTCACCGTTTGGGTTTGCTCGGCGGCCAAGCTTATGGATAACTCAGATTGCAAAGCCAAATCCAAAGCAAAGCGCGGCTGCGAGCCCGGATTGCTGATCTGGAAATTAAACGGCCCGGCCTGGCCGGCAAACACCGCGTGCTGCCGGGCCGGCTGAATCGTTAATCCAGCCAAGGCCTTGAAGCTGTGCAGGATGGTCACGAAAAAGATGCTGGCCAGTAAAAATCCCAGCAAATACGCCAAGTTATTGTTGTAGACAAAACCTATCAGTACCAATAACAGAATCAACAGCACAAAAGCCAAGCCGCGTTGCGTGGGAAGAATAAATACCCGCCGCTGCGTCAACACAATCGGTCCTGCGGTCGGCGCCTCACCGGTAAAAAAGCGCGACAGTTTAAAGCGCTGTTTTATGGATAAGGCCGCTTCGTTCAAAGTACCGGTACGTGCTTGAGAATGGGCGCGACGATGGCCGCCGAATCATTGGCGCCCACGTTTAAACGATGTCCGGCCACTGCCGGCAAAACCGCTTGCAGATCTTCAGGCAACACGGCCTTGCGCTTGTCGATAAGCGCCCATGCCTTGGCGGCGGCCAACAAACCCAAGCCCGCACGCGGCGACAGGCCGCTGGCAAAGTCGTTGGATTGGCGGCTGAACGCCAGAATGGCTTGCAGATAATCCAGTAAGGCCGGCGATACGTGTACCTGATCCGCCGCCTGTTGCAAATCAGCCAATTGCGCGGGTAGTAAGGCCACCGGCAACTCGTCGATCAACACATGCCGGGGTTGACCGCTTAGTAATTCCCGTTCGGCTTGCCGGCTGGGGTAACCCAACTCGATACGCATCAAAAACCGGTCGACTTGCGACTCCGGTAACGGGAAGGTGCCAATCTGATGCGCCGGATTTTGCGTAGCGATGACAAAAAACGGTTGCGGCAAGGGGTAAGTCCGGCCTTCGACGGTTACTTGCCGTTCTTCCATCGCTTCCAACAAGGCACTTTGTGCCTTGGGCGTGGCCCGGTTGATTTCGTCGGCCAGGATCATTTGTTTGAAAATCGGCCCCGGATGAAAGCTGAAGAGCTGTTGATGGGCATCGAATACCGACGAACCGACGATGTCCGCCGGTAAAATATCGCTGGTGAATTGAATCCGCTGATATTCCAGACCAAACAAGCGCGCCAGAGTGTGGGAGAGGGTGGTTTTGCCGACACCGGGAATGTCCTCAATCAGCAAATGCCCTCTGGCCAACAGGCAGCACACCGCCAGACGAATTTGGGGTTGTTTACCGAGAATGACTTGATTGGCGGCGGCGAGTAAGCGGTCGAGAGCAAGGTCCATTGTGCAAAAAGCTAGAAATGTCGATGACTCGAGTATAGATCAGCTTGGTTGCACCTGCTATCGGCTTCATTGTATAAACCAGGGATTGACATCCGGCCGGCAGAAGCCGGTTATTAAACCATGCAGCCCTGCTGCGGAGAGCACCATGAAAGACTATACCGATGTACGCGACCAACTATTGAATATGCTGGAAGACCTGGACGACAGGCTGGGAAAAATCACCGAAGACGTCAGACACACCGACAAACCGCTGGCCCAGGACTTTTCCGAGCAGGCCGTCGAAACCGAAAATGACGAAGTATTGGACGCCTTGGGCAACGCCACACGCGACGAAGTCGAAAAAATTAAACAAGCCATTTCCCGCATCGATGCCGGTACCTACGGCATTTGCCTGAGTTGCGGCGAACCCATAAAAAAGGAACGCTTGGCTGCGGTGCCGTATGCCAATCAATGTATACACTGCGCCGAAAAAAGCCAACACCGCTAGGCCGATCCACCACTTACCAGCATAAGGGTTGCTGCCATGCAGGAATAAGCCGGCCGGTTTTGAATTGTGTACTATCCTTGCCGACGATCATTCCTTTTATTGTTGGGACATAAATCATGGATATCGCCGAACTCTTGACCTTTTCCGTCAAAAACAAAGCCTCCGACTTGCATCTTTCCGCCGGCCTGCCGCCGATGATTCGGGTGGACGGCGATATCCGCCGCATCAATATCCCGTCCTTGAATCACAAAGAAGTCCACGCGCTGATTTACGACATCATGAACGACAAGCAGCGCCGCGATTACGAAGAATTTCTGGAAACCGACTTTTCCTTCGCGTTGCCCGGCGTGGCTCGCTTCCGGGTCAACGCCTTCAATCAGGATAGAGGCGCCGGCGCGGTATTCCGGACCATTCCGTCCAAGGTGTTAACCCTGGAAGACCTGGATGCACCAAAGTTTTTTGCGGAATTGTGTACCAAACCGCGCGGCCTGATTCTGGTCACAGGCCCAACCGGTTCCGGTAAATCAACCACGCTGGCGGCGATGGTGAATCACATTAATACCAATGATTACGCGCACATCCTGACCGTCGAAGACCCTATCGAGTTTGTCCACGAAAGCCAGAAATGCTTGATCAACCAGCGCGAAGTACATCGCGATACCTTAGGTTTCAACGAAGCCTTGCGCTCGGCATTACGGGAAGACCCGGACATCATTCTGGTGGGTGAGATGCGGGATTTGGAAACCATCCGCCTGGCATTGACCGCCGCGGAAACCGGTCACTTGGTATTCGGCACCCTGCATACCACCTCGGCCGCGAAAACCATAGACCGGATTATCGATGTCTTCCCGGCGGCGGAAAAAGACATGATCCGCGCCATGCTGTCCGAATCTTTGCAGGCGGTTATCTCGCAAACGCTATTGAAAAAAGTCGGTGGCGGCCGGATTGCCGCGCACGAAATCATGGTCGGCACCCCGGCCATCCGCAACCTGATCCGCGAAGCCAAGGTAGCGCAGATGTATTCCGCGATCCAAACCGGCCGCAAAGACGGCATGCAGACGCTGGATCAAAATCTGAAGGAGTTGGTCGACAAAGGCTTGATTACTGCGAAAGGCGCGATGGTCAAAGCCGTCAACAAAGATATGTTCCGTTAAATTTTAGGAGGCGTCATGGACTTTAAAGCCCTATTGGCCCTGATGGTGGAAAAGAAAGCGTCCGACTTGTTCATCACCGCCGGCCGGCCGCCGTCGATGAAAGTCAACGGCAAAGTCGTCGAAGTGTCCAAATCCGTTTTAACTAGCGAACAGACCATGATGCTGGTTCTCAGTATCATGTCGCAGCGCCAACGCGACGAGTTTGAAAACACTCACGAATGCCAGTTTGCCTTGAGTGCCCACAGTCTTGGCCGGTTCCGGGTCAGTGCGTTTACCCAACGCGACTCGGCCGGCATGGTGTTGCGCCGCATCGAAACCACCATCCCCAGCGCAGAGGAATTGCACCTGCCGCCGGTGTTGAAAGAACTGATCATGTACAAGCGCGGTCTGGTGATGTTTGTCGGTGCCACCGGTACCGGTAAATCAACCTCGCTGGCGGCCTTGATTCGGCACCGCAACGAAAACAGCAGCGGCCATATCATTTCCATTGAAGACCCTATCGAGTTTATCCATCCGCACAAGGGCTGCATCATCACCCAGCGCGAAGTGGGCCTGGATACCGAATCGTTTGAAGTGGCGTTAAAAAACACCCTGCGCCAAGCGCCGGACGTAATCCTGATTGGCGAGGTCAGAAGCCGGGACACCATGCAACATGCGATCACCTTCGCCGAAACCGGGCATTTGTGCGTCTGTACCCTGCACGCCAATAACGCCAACCAGGCCTTAGACCGCATTCTGCATTTTTTCCCGGAAGAAATGCACAGCCAGCTGTTCATGGATTTGTCTTTGAACTTGCGCGGTATCGTCGCCCAACAATTGATTCAGCGCGCCGACGGCAAGGGCCGCTACCCGGCTATTGAGATTTTGCTGAATACCCCGCTGGCATCAGACATGATCCGCAAGGGCGAAGTACACAAATTAAAAGAACTGATGAAAAGCTCCCGCGAGCATGGCATGCAGACTTTCGACCAAGCGCTTTACGATCTGTATACGGCGGGTAAAATTGGTTACGATGACGCCTTGCACGCTGCCGACTCCCGCAACGAGGTGCGCCTGATGATTAAACTGGGGGCCGAGAACGTCAACTTCGAAACCGCCGGCATGACCCTGGCCGAAAACGACGACGAGGGAGGCAGTCTTTTTAAATAGCCCTGGATATAACTCGCTTGTATACATTTAGTACTAGTAAAGTCTCGCTACAAAACGCCGGTTCGGCACTGTTAATAACACTTTTGGCGGGCTGCGCCTCGCAGCCGCCCGCCGGCGATAAAGCCAATACTCGCGTCCGCACACCCACCCAACAAACCGCGCCCAACCAGTCGCGCCAAGCCACGCCGGACTTACGGCCGTTCGCCAGCGTCGGCGGCTATCACGCTACAGCCGTCACCGGTGATTACGCCGGCTATCCGGCTTTGAACCAGTTCATCGAACAGATGGTGCAAAAGCACGGCTTTAACCGCGAATATCTGCAAGGCCTGTTCTCGCAAGCCAAACGCAAGCAATGGACGTTGGATTATCTGGCCAAATCCGATCAGGGCATGAAAGGTAAAACCAGCAAAGGCGGCTGGACCCGCTACCGCGCGCAATTTCTGGACGACCGGCATATCAACGCCGGCATCAGCTTCTGGCAACAGCATCATGCAACGCTGCAACGCGCCAGCCAGCAATACGGCGTGCCGGCCGAATACATCCTGGGCATCATGGCCGTGGAAACCACTTTCGGCAGCTTCGTCGGCAACCATAGAATCATCGACGCGCTAACGACCTTGGGCTTTGACTACCAGCGGCGTGGCGAATATTTCCGCAGCGAACTGGAAAATTTTCTGGTGATGAGCCGTAGCGAGGGCCTGGACCCCGGCAAACCGGTCGGCTCCTTCGCCGGCGCAATGGGCCTGGGCCAATTCATGCCCGGCAGTTTTTTGCAATGGGCGGTGGACTTTAACGGCGACGGCCGCCGCGACCTGTGGAATCCGGAGGACGTGATCGGCAGCGTGGCCAATTATTTTGCTCAGCACGGCTGGCAAGCCGGTCAACCCATCGTCTCGGCCACACGCGGCAGCTTCCATGGCATCGACAGCCTGGAACCCGGCGCGGACCATGCTTATTCTTTGGATACCTTGGTTAAAGCAGGTGTGGAACCGGCTGACACATGTGCTTGCGATTATCCGTTGCGGCTGTTGTTGCTCAGGCATCAAAGCAAAGACGAATACTTGCTGGGACATCCTAACTTTTATGCGATTACCCGCTACAACCAGAGCACGCACTATGCGATGGCGGTGCATGAGTTGGCGTTGGCGATTAAGAGGGGGTATCAGAGGGTGGCTGTTAATCGGTCTGATGCTGGGTAGGATTTTTGTGTCGCTGGCGCGACGGCTTGATTTAATGTCGGTTCTTGGACCGACAACCGAGATACTTTTCTTTGCTTGTCCAAAGAAAAGTATCCAAAAGAAAAGACACCCGGATGCCGCTTTGATCCTCCGCTCCTCGCTTTTGAACGGGGTTGCCGAAAGGGGCTTCCTGCCCCTTCGGCAACGCGATGCATCCCTGCATCGCCCCTGCGGGCTATTCCGCTCAAAAGCTCCGGTGCTCGGCGCGGCATACGGGAACAAAACCATCCCGATTTCACGATACCCCGTAGGTACGATTAGCGGAGCGTAATCGTACGCAAGACTCACATCCCCCCGATTACGCTTCGCTAATCGGGGCTACGATGCTATAGATAAGTGTCAATCCTTTAGTCTCCATCGGGTAAAACCAGCTGGATTTAATGAGTTGGCCTTTTTGGTCATCGGTTACCGTTGTCATAGTTTTCCGCTGTTTGTATGTAAGTTAAAATTTAAAGTAAGCTTCATGGTTCCATGTATTTTCTAAGGCCCTGTAAATCATCGGGTATATTGGATACATTGGTGCCACATTCATCTTGATTGTTTTCACCGCAAAGCAATTGTTTTAGATTGCTATATTTACTCATTTTTTTTTCAAAAAATTGAAAAAAAATAGAGTCTTGAATAGTAATATTAATGAATTTATCTTTATAGGCGATAAAAACACGCCAAGGTACACTTACACTTTCCTTTGCCCGCTCAAGCTTTTTTGAGGCATCAAATGGAAGCGATAAAAATACATCCACCAGTTCATTCAACTGCTCTGCTGTCATCTGTGCATAGCGGTCTTCGGATTCACTACCAAAATCAGTTTTGTTGCGGTGAAAATGGACTTTGCCATCGGGATATATTTTGATAACGGAAGTAGGAACGCCGCCCCAGGTATGCGTCAACTCGAAAACAGGCTCGGGATTAGTTTCTGCCAAGCTGTTTTGGCATGACAATAAGGTGAAACAGAAGGCTGCAAGGCGCAATAACCAACAGGCATTGCGCTGTATTTTCAAACTATTCAAAATCATATAAAACTCCATCAATTACCGTTATCACGCGCAATAGGGGCCAGGTCTTGCATTAACGCATTATTATTTTTCATGCGGATAATCTCCAGGTTTTATCATTTGCCGCATTGCCAACGGCGGAGGCGTTGACTCCTGTCCATCCGTTGAGCCGATCAACGGTATTATCTCGTTCCCACGCGCCGCGTGGGAATGCAAACCAGCCGCGCTGCGGTCAGCTAAAACCAATCCCGATAAACCGGCAACAATCCATCCTGCCCCGCATAATTCCGGGCACTCGAATACCGCCAATGCTCCGGTAAATCGACATAGCCGCGTTTGACCGGATTCAGGTGGATATAGTCTAATTTCTGCCGCAAGACGTCGGGGTTGTCGATCAACTGCGGATGACTACCTTCTTCCCACAACTGATAATCCCGGTCGGTTTTATGAGCCTTGCGAAACCAGTTCAATTGCTTCAATAAGCGCTCGGCGTTAATGGCTTGCAAATAATCGATCAGCTGGCGCGCGGTGTATAATTTGAAGTGGGCCAATTGATGGGATAAATCGTCAACTTGTACCAGCAAATGCAAGTGATTTTCCAAAATGACGTAGCCGTAAATTCGCCAATTGTGCTGCTGTTGACGGTAAATCAAGGCGTCCAGCACGATTTGCACGGTAGCCGGGCGCGTGAATAACGGTATCCAGTTAAGTACGGTACAGGTTATGAAATGCGGCTGCTGGGATTGGAGAATGCGGTAACGA
This sequence comes from Methylomonas sp. Kb3, assembly GCF_002834115.1. Lineage (NCBI taxonomy): Bacteria > Pseudomonadati > Pseudomonadota > Gammaproteobacteria > Methylococcales > Methylococcaceae > Methylomonas > Methylomonas sp. Kb3. The sequence continues at coordinate 186,596 of NZ_PIZT01000065.1, forward strand.
CTGCGGCCCATGGGTTTGACCTCGTTTGCTTGCTTTGTCGTATGTTACCGCTGGCGCGGATAGTCTGCGTTCCCACGCGGCGCGTGGGAACGAGGAAATACTAAATAACATCCAAAGCGAGGTACGGTTTTCTCCCGTATACCGCGCCGAGCACCGCAGCTTTTGAACGGAGCAGCCCGTAGGGGCGATGCATGGATGCATCGCGTTGCCGAAGGGGCAGGAAGCCTCTTTCGGCGACCCCGTTCAAAAGCGAGGAGCACAGGGAATAAGCGGCATCCGGGTGGCCTTTTCTTTGGATACTTTCTTTTGGCGAAGCACAAATTCGCCGGGAGCGAATTTGAACAGCCGTCAGGCTGGCCCGAAGGGCAAAAACCAGGGATGGTTTTCGTAGCGAAAGTATCTCGGCTGTCGGGCCGAGACCCGACTTACAAATAACCCGTCGCGCCAGCGACACAAAAAAACCAAACTCCAGCAAAATCAGGCTTAACTTATTCGGACTGACCAGAGTCATCCAACAACTCAAACTCCTCCCCCTCCCGAGCCAAACAAACCGAAACCTCACCAGCCTGCAACAGCGATGCAAAAATCGCCTCCAAATCCGCATCACTCCGCGTCGGCTCATGATGCGTCAAAAATAACTGTTTAGCGCCCGCCTGCGCCGCGAAATTCATCGCCGAACGATAAGTGCCGTGGCCCCAGCCATGTCGGTTGGCGTATTCGGCGTCGGTGTAGGAACTGTCCATGATCAACGCATCGACCCCGGCCATGGCCGCAATCACTTCTTCGTGCTTTTGTTCTATTAATTCCTGCATGGCCGGGTAGCCGGGATGATCGGGCTGATAAGGATTAAGCTGTGGCTCGTAATCGCCGGTAAAAAATAAGGAGCTGCCGTCGGCGTCATCCAGACGATAGCCAAAGTTGTAAACCGGATGATTCAGTACCGTCGGCGTCACCCGTACGCTACCCACGGTAATCGGCGCGCCGGCTTTCAGTGTGAAATAACGCACCTCGGCCTTTAACTGCGCTTCGCTGATCGGGAAATAGCTGTGTTGTAACTGCACATGCATGGCTCGCTCGATACCCTGATGGGTCAAGGGTTCCAGGCCGCCGTAGATATTGATGATGTTGCCGGGCTTGAACATCGGCAAAAAAAACGGCAAGCCTTGGATATGATCCCAATGGGTATGGGTAATCAGAATATGTGCTGTCAACGCTTGTTGGGGCAAGCTTTGCGCCAGCGCGTGGATACCGGTACCGGCATCCATAATGATTAAATCGCCGGCGCTACTGGTGACTTCGATACAGGTGGTGTTACCGCCGTATTTAACCGTGCTCGGTCCCGGCGTGGCAATCGAGCCGCGCACTCCCCAGAACTTGAATTTCATGGCCCAACAGCCTCAGCAATCATCAACGCGCTTCGTCCCAATTCTCGCCGCTACCCACTTCCACCAGCAAGGGCACATGCAACTCGGCCGCGCCGGACATGATGCCGCGGATGGTTTCCATATGTTCCCCCATGCGCGCTTCTGATACTTCAAACACCAATTCGTCATGTACTTGCATGATCATTTTCACGTCCGGATTGTCCGTGCCTATCCAGGCGTCGCAAGCCAGCATCGCCCGTTTGATGATGTCGGCGGCTGTACCTTGCATCGGTGCGTTGATCGCGGTGCGCTCGGCGTATTGGCGCATCGCGGCGTTGCGCGAGTTGATCTCCGGCAAATACAAACGCCGGCCGAAGATAGTTTCCACGTAACCTTGCTGTTTGGCCAGTTCCCGGGTGTTGTCCATGTATTGCTTCACGCCGGGATAACGGCTGAAGTACAGATCAATATAGGCCTGGGCCTGGTTGCGCGGCAAGCCCAATTGCTGGGCCAGTCCAAACGCCGACATGCCGTAAATCAAACCAAAATTGATGGCCTTCGCCGAACGGCGCAAATCGTGAGTCACCTGATCCAGTTCCACTTCGAATACTTCCGCCGCCGTCGCGCGATGCACGTCCACACCTTGCGAAAACGCCGCCAGCAAGCCGGCATCGCCGGATAGATGCGCCATTATGCGCAACTCAATCTGCGAATAGTCGGCGGCGACGATTTTATAGCCGGGCGGGGCGATAAAAGCCTGCCGAATCTTGCGGCCTTCTTCACTGCGAATCGGGATGTTTTGCAGATTGGGGTCGGATGAGGACAAGCGCCCGGTCGCGGCCACGGCCTGATGATACGAAGTATGCACCCGGCCGGTGCGGCTACTGACCTGTTGCGGCAATTTGTCGGTGTAAGTGGATTTCAGCTTGCTCATGCTGCGAAAATCCAGAATCAGCTTGGGCAAGGCATAATCCACCGCCAGTTCTTGCAACACCGATTCGTCGGTGGACGGCTGACCTTTCGGAGTTTTTTTCAACACCGGCAAATTTAAACGGTCGTACAAGATTTCCTGAATCTGCTTGGGCGAACCCAGGTTGAACGCCGATCCGGCCAGATCGTGGGCCTGCTGTTCGATGCCTATCATCCGGTTCGCCAACTCCAGACTTTGCTGGGCCAGCATCGCACTGTCGATCAGCACGCCGTTTTCCTCGATCCGCGCCAACACGCCGATCAGCGGCACTTCTATCTCGTTATACAAGGCCCATAAACGGGGGTGCTGTTGCAATTGATCGGACAGGGTTTGATGCAGACGCAGGGTGATGTCGGCGTCCTCGGCGGCATATTCGCTGGCTTGCTCGATAGCCACTTCGGCAAAGCCGATTTGCTTGGCGCCCTTGCCGGCCACGTCTTCGAAATGAATGGTATCGACGCCCAGGTAATGCTTGGCCAGATCGTCCATATTGTGTTTGGTGGCGGTGCTGTTTAGCACATAGGATTCCAGCATGGTGTCGTGTTGGATGCCGCGTAGTGCGATGCCGTGATTGACCAGCACATGGGCGTCGTATTTCAGGTTTTGGCCTAGTTTGGCTTTGTTTGGGTCTTCCAGTAAGGGCTTCAAGGCATCCAAGACGCTTTGCCGGTAAAGTTGGGCCGGTACGCCGGGATAATCGTGCGCCACCGGCAGATAAGCGGCCTGGCCGGCGTCTACCGCGAAGGACACGCCGACGATTTGCGCGTCGCTGTAATTCAGGCTGGTGGTTTCGGTGTCAAAGGCAAACAGCTCGGCTTGCCGGAGTTTTTCCAGCCAGGTATCGAAATCGGTTTGGGTGAGGATGGTTTGGTAGTTTCTGGTAAGCGCGGCCTTCGGCTCATTCTCCTCCGCGGGTAAAGGCTGAAATGAGGGGGGGCTACTTTGATTTCCCCTCACCCCTCCCTCTCCCGCTGGAGAGGGGGTTGAACCGTCGCCGTTCAAAGTTTTTAGCCAGCTGCTGAAACCCAAATGGCCCAACTGATTTTTCAGCGCGGCGATGTCCGGCTCCTTGCGTTTCAAATCGTCCAGACTGTAATGCAAGGCCACGTCGCACTTAATGGTGGTCAGTTCGCGGGACAAGGGCAGTTGGCCCAAGGCTTCGCGCAAGTTATCGCCGACTTTGCCCTTGATCTCGTCGGCGCGGGCGATCAGATTATCCAGCGTGCCGTATTCCTGCAACCATTTGGCGGCGGTTTTCGGACCGACTTTCGGCACGCCGGGGATGTTATCCACCGCATCACCCATCAGCGCCAGATAATCGATGATTTGCTCCGGCTTGACGCCGAATTTGTCCTGCACACCCTGAATATCCATGCGGGTGTTGGTCATGGTGTTTTCCAGCGTGATTTGCTCGTTGACCAGCTGCGCCATATCCTTGTCGCCGGTGGAAATGATCACTTCAAAGCCTTGGCGCGCGGCGTTTTGCGCCAGACTGCCCAGCACGTCATCGGCTTCCACGCCGTGTTCGATAATCAGCGGTAAACCCAAGGAGCGAATCAAATCGTGCAAGGGCGCAATCTGCACGCGCAAGTCGTCCGGCATCGGTGGCCGATGCGCTTTGTATTGATCGTACAAATCATGTCTGAAAGTCTTGCCCGGCGCATCGAATACCACGGTGATATAGGGCGTGTTGTAATCATTGATCAGCTTGCGCAGCATATTGGACACGCCGTAAACAGCGTTAGTTGGCTCCCCCTGGGCATTGGTCAACGGCGGCACGGCGTGAAAGGCGCGAAACAGAAACGACGAGCCGTCGACCAGAATCAATTTGTTGGGAGCGGAATCGGACATGTAAAGTCAACAAGCAAGAATTAGGGTTCCCGCAACGATACAGGGCCACACTGATGGCTGCAAGTGCGTTATTACCAGTTGGCGCCGGGACGCTTGACTGCCAGGCCGGCTATCGACTATGTTGCATCACACCGTTTGAAAACTGCTTTCCTCGTGAGTTCAGCCATGGCATTACCGCACTCCCAGCGCAGCATTAGCCCGGAAGAATATCTTCGGGGATAACTACAGCCCACAATCAAACATCAATTAATCGATGGTGAGGCTTATGGGATGGCGGACGCCAGCGAAAACCATAACTTACTCGCTGGCATCAGCCTCTTAAACTTAATCCTGCAACACCGTTTTTTGCAGTCTGGCCCGGCGTTTTTTCAGCCAGATGACTACTCCGGTCACCGAGAGCATCACAATCACCAGCCCCAGCAGGCACACAAAAATCCGGTAAGGCATGCCGAACACGTTAGCCATGTGCAAGGCCCCCAACCAGTTAGTCACTGTGTTGCCGGCATACTGGCCGCGGGGCAGTAACAGCAATTTTTCAGCACCGGTAGTGGCGTCGATTACCAAGCGGGTAGTGCCGTGCTTGTCCTGTATATCCAGGCTAGTGCGCACCTGATAAACATAAAACCCTTTGGCCGGGTTGTAGCGAAAGCCTGACGGTGACTGAATCACAAATCCTTGCTCACGCGCCGCTTGGCCCATCTGCTCGACGGCTATCCGGTAAGCGTCAGACCAGGCAATTGCTGGCTGCTCCAAGGGTTTGTCCAGATCAGGAAAATCGATCCAGGGTTCGTGATAATCGGTGAATACCGCCCGGGTGACCGGCGCGTAAACAGTATCTGCCAGATTCATATAAACGCTGGACCAGGCGAACACCAACAGCATGGCCCACACCCACAAGCCGCCGGCCCGATGCAAATCAAAGTTTATTCGGAAGCTGGAGCCGTTCCATTTAATTTTCCAGGCCGGCGCCCAGCGTTGCCAAAACGAACGCGGCTTTCCGTGGGCAGCCGGCGAGGTGTGTCGTTTTGCAACGGGCAGCGTCAGATAAAATCCCACGAAGCAATCCAAGGTCCACACCAGCGCGGTAATGCCTAAAATCCAGCCGCCGATTTCATCCAGTGCCAGGGCATAATGCAATTTGTATACAAAGGGCATCAGGTTGATCCAGCCTTCGGAAATCGCGCCCCAAGTGCGGCGGCCCAGTTCTTCGCCGGTGTAGGGATTCAGAATCAGCTGGGTGAAGCCAAGTTCGTACGGCTTACCGCTAGCCGGATCGGTGCGCGGCGCCACATCGAGATGCGCGGCATCGTGTTCCAGCCATATTGAAACAACATTACCCTGAGGCACCAACAGTTCGGCCTTGGCTTTTAGCAAAGGCGGGCTCAAGCGCGGTAAAGACGATGCTGGCGCCGATAGCTGCGGGCTGATCAAATGCTCCAATTCGCTATAAAACGCCAACAGACTGCCGGTCAGGCCGACGATGATCAAAAAAACCGTCATCGCCAGACCGGCATAACGGTGCACCAATACCCAAAAGGGACGAATTTTCATAGCGGCTCCAGGATTTCCATTTCAAGCCGGCAAAGTACCGGCCATCATCGGATAAGACGTATGAGGTAGTGAAATTCCCACCGGCCTAGCCAAAGAAATCTTAGGATCGGGGTTGGACCGCCCCGATCCGCTAATGCGTTTGGAATCAAAACTCCACCCGCACCGAACCTAAAAACGTCAACGGTTCGCCGGGGCGAATATTCAGCCGATTGCTGGAATGGTCGTAATAGGTTTTGTCGAGTAAGTTGTAGACATTGAGTTGCGGGGTGATTTTGGTGCCACCGTGTTTGAAACTGTAACTAATGCTGGCATCCCAACGCGCATAGCCAGGCAATTGAAAGCTGTTGGCGTTATCGCCCTGCCGCTGGCCGCGGACATAAACGCCGGTACCGAAGTTCAAGCCCCGCAAAAGGCCGTTGTCTATGCCATATTTGGCCCACAGGCTGCCAGAATGGCGTGGTGCCGTGGGCAGTTGGTGGCCGGTGTTGCCCGAGTTCGTGGCAATGGCGTTGCCGTCAGCATCATAGATCGCCGCCGAATCCTTGGTGATTTTGGTATCGGTATAGGCATAAGTGCCGATCAAACTCAGGTTCTCGGTAACCCGGCCGGTTATGTCGAGCTCCACGCCGCGGCTACGGGCTTCGCCGATCGCGACACTGTATCGGGGATTATTCGGGTCGGTGGCCAGCGAATTTTGCTTAGTTATATGGTAATACGCCAACGTCGAACTCAGCCGGCCATCGAAAAAATCGGTTTTGATGCCGCCTTCGAATTGGGTCGCGGTTTGCGGTCCGAACGGTTGGCCGGAGGCGGAAAGGCCGCCGTTATTGCTGCCGATCGATTCGACGTAATTACCGTAAAGCGCCAGCCATTGCCAGGGTTGATACAGGATTCCGACCCGAGGGCTGAAAAATTCGCTACGGGTATTTTTCATCGAGATTGCGGCATGCGAATTCGACGATTCGCCGCTACCATTTTCCGTCCAGTCGTGGCGGCCGCCGCCCAAAATATGTAGTTTGTCCCACAAGGTGATCTGATCCTGAAAATAGACGCCGTACCAGTTATCTTGGGATTTATAGTAAAAGTTCTTCGCGCCGGCCAGCGCCGACATATCGACACCGTACACCGGGTTGTTGATATTGATGTCCAGGTCCGAATAAGTATCGGCATAGCCCGAAAATCCGCCGCCGTCCTGACTGTTAAAGCGATTTAAATCGAAGCCGACCAATACATCGTGGTGGGCAAATCCGGTATCGAACTTGCCGGTCAAATCCAGATTGGTGCTGTAGGTCATCCGGTGTATGGGTGTATGCCACAGGCCGCGAGAAAGCGTTTGATTGTCATCCGCCAGGCTATCCGCCCACAGTATCGATTGATGATACTGCGCGTCGATGTATTGGAAGCGGTTTTTCAGCTTCCAGTCTTGGGTGAACTGATACGACCAATCGAAACCCAACAGCACCTTATCCTGAGTATTCGGGTTTTGACGATTGAACACCGCGTCGCCCAGATAGCGATTAATCGGGAGATTGGCAGGACGGTTGCCGATAGCCGGTATACCGCTATCGCTGCCGTCTTCGACCCAGGTATCGTGCTGGTATTCGATGTCCAGATTGGTTTCGAAACGGTCGTTGGGACGCCAGCTTAGCGAAGGCGCGACAAACACATGCTCCTGATGCGCGAAATCCCGAAAGGTATCGTTGTCTTTGTATGCGATATTCATCCGGTACAACAGCGACTTATCCGCCAATATCGGTCCCGTCGCATCGACCGTGGTGCGGTAGAGGTCGTAAGAGCCGAACTGTTGTTGTACGGAATAATAAGGCGTATCGAGCGGACGCTTGGGGGCCAGGTTGACCAAGCCGCCGGGTTCGATGCGACCGAATAAGATCGATGCCGGCCCCTTCAGCACCTCCACCCGATCCAGATTGGCGGTTTCCAGATGGGTAATATAGGGTTGGCGCAGCCCGTTGCGGTAGGTGCTTTGCCCGGCATCGAAGCCGCGGATCGTGGCGTTATCGTAAAAACTATAGCCCCCCGATTGCACACCGCTGACATTTTTTAAGGCATCGCCGACCGAAATTGCTTGTTGATCGTCCAGCACCGCGCGCGGAATCACTTGGATCGACATCGGCGTTTCCATGATGGGGGTATCGGTTTTGGTCGCGGTACTGGCGATGGGACGATTGTAGTCGCGGCTATAAGGATCGGTGAGGTCATACGCAGCCGTACCGGCCACCGTCACCGTCGGCAAAGTATTGGCGCCAGATTGCGGCTCGGGTGCGGCGGCTTTTTCCAAAGTCACCGTGCCGTTGCGGCTGGATTGCACCGCCACGCCGGTGCCCGCCAGCAATTTTCGTAAAGCCTGCTCCGGCGCATATTGGCCGGATACGCCAGGAGAGGTAACGCCGGCGGTCAATTTGCCGTCGGCCACCACTTGAATGCCGGATTTCAGCGAAAACTCCACCAAGGCCTTGTCCAGAGTCTGCGAGCGAATCCGGTAGTCGGCCGTTTGTTCGGCCTGGGCTGTCGAGGCCGGTCCCACACCGTGCGCGGCATGGGATGCCGCCAGCGAAAGTAGCAACAGGCCGCCGGGCAGTCGCGCGGGTGTTTTGGACTTGCACCGTGGCAAGCGGGTGGCGATAGGTGTTTGATCAGGCATTTACATCTCCGCAAGATAAATCGTCGTCAGGGTTGCTGGGCGATTCGGCCCATTAACCAGCAAGGACGATGGCTTTGCGCATATCCCTAGGCAAAATTAAAAATATTTCACCTCTACGCCACGCTGTGTTTATTGTGTTAAGAAACGCGAGTCATTAAACTGGTATTCACGATGTTTTTCGAACAACGGAAGAAGCCGCCATGCCTGTTACCTTACAAATAAATCCCGAACTAAAAGCCCAATTGAGCGCGCTTGCCAAGCAAACTCATCGAGATGAAACGGAGCTAGCGAATCAAGCCATCGGCAATTTCATTGCGTGGGAAAATGGCATGCTGGATAAAATCAAGGAAGGGCTTGCTCAAGCGGACCGTGGAGAATTCGTTGACGACGCGGAAATGGCCGCGTTTTTTGAACAACATTCGTCGCCATCAATGAAATGAGACTCCGCTATACCCGGCGAGCCAAGACCGATTTGAGCGAGATATACGACTTTGTGGCTCAAGACAACCGCAATGCTGCAACACGAATTATTACCAAAATTCACGACACGCTGAATAGCTTACTCGCAAATCCTTTCATGGGCCGTCCGGGCCGTATCGACGGCACCCGAGAACTGATCATTACGCATTTTCCGTTCATTGTTGTTTACCGTGTACAGGATAAGGACATTCATGTGCTTGCCATTATTCATACGGCCAGACTTTGGCCGGACACACTCTAACTTTACCCTAGCAACACCCAATAGTCGGCAATGCGCCGGGCCCGAATGCCGAAGGTTTGCTCCAGCGCGGATACCGCATCGTCCAACTTGTCGATATTAAACACCGCCGTGATCGGCCGATTTTCCAATTGCGGGTCCGTGACGATCAAACGGCCGGGGCGATAACGATTGATTTGCGCCACCACCTCAGCCAGCGGCGCTTGCACGAATACCATTTGCCCTTGGCGCCAGGCCAATTCGCGCGCTATGTCGGCCGTGTGCTTGGCGGAGAGCCGGGCGCCTCGATAATGCGCCGACTCGCCCGGTGTCAAGGCTGTGATCTGTTCGGGATGGCTTTCGGTGCTGGTTTCCACTCGGCCCTCGGCGACGGTGACGGCAACATTTTCCGAACGGCGGCCGACGCTGAACGCGGTGCCGGTGACTCGGGCGCGGGCGTCGCCGGCCACCACCCAAAACGGCCGTTGCGGCGCGCGCGCCACTTCGAAATACGCTTCGCCGCGCAGCAGCGTAACCCGGCGTTCAGCGGCGGTCATTTCGATGCCAACCGCGCTGTCGGTATTCAGCAGCAACCGCGAGCCGTCGGTCAACGTGACTAGGCGCTGTTCGCCGGTGGCGGTGTGATAATCGCTTTGCAGGTTTTGCAGAAGTGTCGATTGCGGGAGCACGGTGATCAAGACCGCGCAAGCGGCCAAGGCCGCTGCCATGCTAGCGGTTCGCAGGCGTCGAGGACGCTTGGCGGTCAAGGGTGCCGCGGCTTGCCGGCGAACGGCCTTGGCGGGGGCTTCCAAATCCGCGAACAACGCTTGCACCGTATCCCAGGCCTCGGCATGCAAGGGGCTGGCGGCCAGCCATGCGGCAAACCGTTCTCGCTCGGCAGCGTCGACATCGTCCGCGCGCAGCCGAAAGAACCAGGCATTGGCTTCGGTAAAGAGGCGGTCGGAAGCGGAGGATGATTCGATTGGGTGAATGGCGAGACTCCGGGGTAGCAGCGGCTAAAAGTTCAGTTAAGCGCGATTGTAAAGCAAAGCCCGAGCCGGTTCGACCGGGTATATTTTCAGCATGGGATACTTGAATGGGGGGCGGCTGCGCCGAGTGCTATTTAAACAGCACTCAAGTATTGGCCAAAGAACTTCGACACAGCAGCAGCGCTTGGCGCAGATGATATTCGACGGTTCGTTCGGAAATATCCAGTCGCGCGGCGATCTGTTTGTAGCTCAGTTCGTCGGCGCGGTATAACAGAAAAATTTCCCTGGTTCTGTCCGGCAAGCTGGCGATGGCTTGTTGCAATTGTTCTCCCAGATATTGCCTGGCGACGATGTCTTCCGTGTGCGGTTTCGAGTCGGCGATGTCGGTATCCAGCGGCACCATCTCGCGATGTTGCTGGCGTTTGATACCGCGCAGATGGTCACGCGCCAGATTGGCGGCGATGGTAAACATGAAGGCATTCAGATCCAGAATGTGTCGCGGCTCTTGTCTCAAAAACCGCAGATAGGTTTCCTGCGCCAGCTCCTCAGCCACTTCCCGCGAGCGGACCTGCCAATACAGATATTTTTGCAGTTGCGGGTGGCTGGCGTTAAAAAAATCGGCCAATTCCTGACTGGTGGCGGTGTTGTGTGGTTGAGTCATGCCAAATCGAATTCATGCGAGAATCCAATTTTCTGCAAGCTACATGCCATGGCGGCGGATTGCCGGCAATATGGGGTGCCCGTGTAGCCGGGGTCGTTGAATTGGGGCTAAAAAACTAAGGCATATGGCCAATCCTATGCGCGATATGACACAGTTGGTTTGTTAGGTTCGCTGCTGTTCGGGTTGGTCGACCAAGGCTGCAATCACCAAATCGCCGCTAACATTTAAAGTGGTGCGGCACATGTCCAGGAAGCGGTCCACCCCCAAAATCAAACCCATGCCTTCAGCAGGAATCCCGACCTGTTGGGTCAATATCATGATCAGCGGTAACGAGCCGCCGGGTACTCCGGCCGTGCCGATACCGGCCAATATCGACATCAACACCACTTGTACCTGCTGCGCCAGCGATAAATCGACACCATATACCTGTGCCAGAAACAGCACGGTAATGCCTTCGAACAAGGCCGTGCCGTTCTGGTTGGCGGTGGAACCTATTGTCAATACAAACCGCGCAACTTCCGGCCTAAGTTTTAAATCGTGTTCCGCCAGTTCCAGCGAGCGCGGCAATGTGGCATTCGACGACGCTGTGGCAAAGGCGTAGAGATAGACATCCCGGCATTGCCGGAAAAAATTCAAGGGCTTTAGGCTGGTAAAGAAGCGCAACAGCATGCTGTACACCACCACTTGCTGTAGCAGCAGCCCCGTCACCACCACCAGCACGTAAAACCCCAAGGAAAACAATATGTGATGCCCAAATTTGAAAGTCGATTGAAACACCAGCGCAAACACCGCAATCGGCGCCAGTTTCATCGCGGTATCGACGATCAACAAGCAGGCGGCATAGGTTTCTTCCAATAAGCCAACCCAACGCGACGGCTTGTCGCCATTGGTCGCCGCCAGCGCCGCGCCGAAGGCCAAGGAAAAGAACATCAACGACAACATCTCGCCTTCCAGTGCTTGAGTGGCACTGGCGAACGGATTTTTGGGAATGATCTCCAACAAAGACTGCACCACCGGCTTGGCTTGGGCGACGTTTTGCTGGATTTTATTCACGCCGCTGCTATCGCCCAACATCTGCGAAATATCCAAACCAACGCCCGGCTGCGCCAGATTGACCAGTGAAATCCCCACCGCCACCGACGCCGAACTGGCCAGCAAGGTAAAAAACAAAGTGCGCTGGGCGACCCGCGCCAATCCGTGATGATTGCTGAGTTGATACACACCCAACATCAAACCACTCATCACCATCGGCACCACGATCATGAAGATCAGCCGCAAGAAGATTTGGCCGATGGGTTCCATCAAGTAGCGGTTAAAGATTTGCAATGCCTCGCTGTTGGCAAAGCCGTGGCAGACCAGTCCGGCGCACGCGCCCAGCACTAAACTCAGCAGTAATCGGTGGTGGTTTTTCATGACGGAATTAGAACAGTTAGCGGGGATGCTTTGATCTTAGGGGTTTTGCGGATGCTTTGCTTGATTTCTCGCCATGATGGGTTTTGGGTCGGATGAAAATGCTCTGACAATCGATACCACCCCCGCAGTTATTCGGGTCTGCATTTAGCGAGGTAAATGGCGGTGATCATGGCACCTGAATGACGGGAAACAACATTAAACCAATAAAACTAACGGGAGAAGTACCAAGCAGTCAGATGGAGAATGGGGTCGGAAGGGGCGTAAATGGTGGCAAAAGTACCGCCGTAGCGAGTGTCGAGGTGAATTATTAACTGCTAATAATGTAATCTTGGCGGGGTGTCACGAGCAGCCCTAAAAATAGAGTGTTCCGCGGAAATGCGGGTGGAGTTAGAGTGACGCGCAGCGAGCCGGCAGAAGCACGGGTGGTTCTGGGCGGTCTGGCGGGAGAGCAAGTCAGAGAGGTTGTAGCGAACAGCCTAACGCGAGCAAAGTGCAATCCAATGACTACATCTTTTCAATGGCGAAAACACGAGGGTCGTAGTGCGTAACCACGAAATACTATCGCTAACTTGCGGGATTAAGTGCTAGTGACTAGCGAGTGCTTTAACGCTGGGTTGAGCCCATGCCGGAAGGGCATGGGCTCGGTATTTCATTAATCAATGGCAGTTCTTACTTTTCCAACAACGCAAATTTACCGGGTTTGCCGTTCCATTCGTCGGCGTCTGGTAGAGAGTCTTTCACTTCCGTAATGATAGGCCATTGTTTGGCCAGTTCCGCGTTCAGCGCTGCGAAGTGTTCTTGGCCTTCCGGCAATTCGTCTTCCGCGTGGATGGCGTTGGCTGGGCACTCGGGTTCACAGAGGGTGCAATCGATACATTCGTCGGGATCGATAACCAGAAAATTGGGACCTTCATGAAAGCAATCGACGGGGCATACGTCAACGCAGTCGGTAAATTTGCATTTGATGCAGTTTTCGGTGATTACAAAAGCCATATTGTTCTTCCAAGGTTAGGTAAATGAACAAGCTGCCGTGCATGGCGGAAGCTTTATGGTTAAAAATGCACCTGCCGCTTAACGCGGCAGGTGGCTGATCGGCAATATTAAGCAGAATAAGGGCCGACAAGATCAGCCCGTATAATGCTTATTTGTCTTTGTTACGTTCCTTAACTTCCTTGATCACCTCTTCCGCGACATTGCGTGGGCAAGCGGTGTAATGCGAGAACTCCATGGAGAACTGGCCGCGACCGGAAGTCATGGTGCGCAAATCGCCAATGTAACCGAACATGTCGCTCAGCGGCACGTCGGCTTTAATACGCACACCGGTAACACCGGCATCTTGCGATTTGATCATGCCGCGGCGACGGTTCAAGTCACCGATTACGTCACCGACATGCGCATCCGGTGTGAATACGTCCACTTTCATGATCGGCTCCAGCAATTGCGGACTACCTTTTGGGATCGATTGACGGTACGCGGCACGGGCAGCGATTTCGAAAGCGATGGATGAGGAGTCGACCGCGTGGAAAGCACCGTCGGTCAGAATGACTTTGAAGTCCAAGCAAGGGAAGCCTGCCAACACACCTTTGTCGATACTGGCTTTAAAGCCTTTTTCGACAGCAGGCCAGTATTCGCGAGGTACGTTACCGCCGGTCACTTGTGATTCGAATACGAAACCGCTGCCTGCTTCGCCTGGCTCGATGACGTAATCGATTTTCGCGTATTGACCGGAACCGCCCGATTGTTTTTTGTGGGTGTAGCTGTCTTCGATGCGTTGGGTAATGGTTTCGCGGTAAGCCACCTGTGGTTTACCCACGTTGACGTCTACACCGTGGGTACGGCGCAAGATGTCGACTTTAATGTCAAGATGCAGCTCACCCATACCTTTGATGATGGTTTCGCCGGATTCTTGGTCGGTTTCAACGCGGAAAGAGGGATCTTCTTGCACCATTTTGCCCAGCGCAATACCCATTTTTTCGTTACTGCCTTTGTCTTTCGGTGCAATCGCAATGGAGATAACGGGATCCGGGAATACCATCGGCTCCAATGTGGCCGGTTTGTCGGGGTCGCACAGGGTGTGGCCGGTTTGCACGTTTTTCAAACCGATCAACGCGACGATGTCGCCGGCTTGTGCGGTTTCGATCTCGTTACGGTCGTTGGCGTGCATTTCCACCATCCGGCCCACACGTTCGGTTTTGCCGGTGTAGGTGTTCAATACGGAGTCGCCTTTTTTCAGCTTGCCGGAATAAACACGGACGAAGTTCAGGGCGCCGAAACGGTCGTCCATGATTTTGAAAACCAGCGCGCGGAACGGACGTTCTGGATCGACAATCGCGTGTTCGCCGGTTGGTACGCCTTCGATATCGGTTTCAGGCTGCGGGTTAACTTCGGTAGGATTCGGCAGATATTCGATAACACCGTCCAGTACCAATTGCACGCCTTTGTTTTTGAACGAAGAACCGCAATAGGTCGGGAAGAAATCCATCGCGATGGTACCTTTACGGATGCAGCGTTTGATTTCTTCGATGGTGGGTTCTTCGCCTTCCAGATATTTTTCCATGATGTCGTCATCTTGGTCGGCGACTGAATCGATCAGTTTCGCGCGCCATTCTTCGACTTGTTCCACCATGTTGGCGGGCACATCTTGGATTTCGTATTTCATTGGATCGCCGGAGTTATCCCAGACCCAGGCTTTGCGAGTCAACAGGTCGACCACGCCGACGAAATTGTCTTCTTCGCCGATAGGCAAGGTCATGACGACCGGTTTTGCACCGAGTACGTCTTCGACTTGCTTGACGACGCGGTAGAAATCCGCGCCCAATCTGTCCAGCTTGTTGACGTAAATGATACGAGAAACTTTGGAGTCGTTCGCATAGCGCCAGTTGGTTTCGGATTGCGGTTCAACGCCGCCGGAACCGCAGAATACGCCGATGCCGCCGTCCAATACTTTCAAGGAACGATAAACTTCGATAGTAAAGTCAACGTGGCCCGGGGTGTCGATGATGTTGAAGCGGTGTGGCTCAAATTGCTTGGTGCTGCCCGCCCAAGAACAGGTAGTGGCCGCTGACTGAATGGTGATACCGCGCTCGGCTTCCTGAGCCATGAAGTCCATGGTTGATTCGCCTTCGTGAACTTCACCGATTTTGTGGATTTTTCCGGTCAGCTTCAAAATCCGCTCGGTTGTCGTGGTTTTACCGGCATCGACGTGAGCGAAGATGCCGATGTTTCTGTAAAGCGATAGATCAGTCATGGTTATACTCTAAAAATGGACATAAAAACTTTTAAACCCCAGCACCATTGCCACGGTTGGTTGTGGATCACATAGCTGCTAGTCTAGCGAAGTATGCGGCCGGTCTTCGCTTTGCAAGGTCTGAGGCGAAATTCACACGGCTTCTTCAAAGACAGGGTCAATGAAAATCTTCACATTCTAACCGAAAAATAACAAAAAGCAGAATGTCAATTGTGTGAATTAGCTAAGAAGGCTATTAGAACGGATTTGCAGCTCCCGGAGTTGCATCAATACATAAAGCGACTGCAGGCAAGGACAGTCTAAACCTTGCCGCTGGGCGGCGCGCACCGCGTTGCCGAGAATGGCTTCGGTTTCCATGGTCTGTCCGCGTTCGAAGTCCAGCAGCATGCTGGTTTTATAGGGTGGCATATCACAGGTCAGAGCAATGTGTTTTTCGACAATATCGGTCGGGAGCGGATGGCCGCAAGCCGCGGCAATACTGCAGACTTCCTGCATAACGCGGCGCACAAAATTTTCCTGATTCTGCAATATCGCCTGAGTTGCCAATCCGCCGGACAGTACCGATAGCGGATTAAACGGCGCATTCCACACGCATTTTTGCCAGCGGCTGGCGACAATATCTTCACTAATCGCGCATTCGATGCCGGCTTGTAGGAACAAATCGCGCAAATGCGATGTTTTAGGTTCGTGGCTATCTGACAGATTACCCAGAATCAACTTGCCGTAAGCCAAGTGGCTAATCTCGCCGGGAGCCAGCCGGTTACAGCAAATAAATGCCAAGCCGCTGATTAACAGATTGTCCGGGAAAGCTTGTTGCAGCTCCTGTTCAATCTCGACACCGTTTTGGATCAGCACAATCGCCGTGTGTGGAGCTACCGCATCGCGAAGCAGTGCCACCCGGTCGATATCCGGGGTTACCTTGCTGCATAAAATCAGGTAATCGGCTTGACCATCGTAATCGGCGGCATTGCGCAATACCTGACTAGGCATGAATTGCCAGCAACCCAAGTCATGGCTTTTTATACGGTAACCCTGTTGTTTGACGATGTGATAATCGGAGCGGCACACCACCGAGACCTCTGCGCCAACCTTAGCCAGCAGGCCACCGTAAAAGCCGCCGATAGCGCCGGCACCTACGATCAATACTTTGCTACTCATGTTTCGTCAGCCAGAATTTGCTTTAAAAACGGGATAGTTAGCTTGCGTTGCGCGGCCAAGGTAGCGCGGTCGATTTTTTCCAGAAGTAACCATAGCGCTGCTAAATCGTGAACATAATGATTCAATAAAAACCGCCCCACTGCCGGCGGAATGTCGAAGCCCAAAAAATGGGCTTTATAAGTCAGTGCCTCGATTAATTGATCGTCGCGCAAAGGCTGGATTTTTAAGGTCAGTCCCCAAGCCATCCGGGTTTTCAGGTCGGGTAAGTCAAAGCCCAAAAACTTTGGCGGGCAATCGGCAGCCAGCAGCAATTTATGATTGTTCTGCCGATGCGTATTATAAAAAGCAAACAGCGCGTGTTCCCAGTCGAGGTGGCCGGCCAGCGCTTGCATATTGTCGAAACAGACCAATTCCAGATCTTCCAGGCCGTCCAACAAGGTCGGTGCCGGCAAATGGTCGATGTCAAAAGCCAGATAGAACGGGTCTTTACCCGCCAGTTTGGCTTGCTGGCAACAGGCCTGCAACAAGTGGCTTTTCCCGCTGCCGGCATCGCCCCAGATAAAAATTTGCTGTTCCTGGCCGTTCTCTGCCAGGGCCTTTAATTGCGTGACGATTTCGGCGTTATTGCCGGGAAAAAAACTGGCAAAGGTCTGATCGTTCTGAAACTCGAATTGTAACGGGACTTGCATGCCGCCGGTGCTCAGGCTTTTTCCGCTTTGTAGACATACAGGCCGGCGCCGAAGCACAGCAGCAGGCTGAACAACACTTCCAGCAGCGCATAAGGCCGTTCTATTTGATTGACATAGGCTTCAGCGGCGCCATGCGCGAAATACGGTAGGCTCAAATAACACATCCAGGTGCAGCTTTTCAGGTTGCGGTTTAATAAACCTTTAAACGGCAGCAATAGCGGTCCGGCCGAGATTAATAACAGCAATGCAGTGGGCAACTTGTTCGATGGTGACAATAGCGTATGCCAAGCCATCATTAACAAAAACAGGCCGAAGAAGCCCATCAAGGCCGCGTAATAGTAATAGATTCGTTGCATGAGAGCGGCAAATGGCCAGAGTGATAGAGTTAAGCTGATCTATTATCACAAAGTCTCTGCAATAATGCAGTGTCGCTCGTTTTTTTAACCCACAAAGGACATAGTCATGATTCGAAAACTTTGCTCCATAACCGCTGCCGGCCTGATGAGTTTTAGCGTGTTGGCCGCCGATAGCTATACCATCGATAGCCATCACACCTTCCCCAGCTTTGAAATCAGCCATTTGGGTTTTTCCACGCAACGCGGCCGTTTTAACGAAACCAGCGGCAAAGTGACGCTGGATACCGCAGCGGGTAAAGGCAGCATAGACATCAGCGTCAACACCGCGTCTATCAGTACCGGTTTGAAGGAGTTGGAAGAGCATTTGCGTGGCAAGGAGTTTTTCGATAGCGGGCAATATCCGCTGATGGCCTTTAAATCTGACACGCTCAGTTTTCAAGGCGAAAAATTGGTCGGTGCGGATGGCATTTTGACCTTGCACGGCATCAGCAAGCCGGTACATTTGGACGTTGAGCACTTTTACTGCGGGATGAATGTCATCAGATTAAAGTACACCTGTGGCGCCGATGCGGTCGGCACGATAAAACGCTCGGAGTTTGGTATCGACAAATATGTGCCGGCAGTCGGCGATGAGGTCAAGGTGCTCATCCAGGTTGAAGCTGTTAAGGATTAAGTTGCCCAGCGCTTTGCTCAATGCCGAGCCAATCTTTACCTTGCGCCGAAATCGGGTGTTACACAACGCTTTTAATGCTTAGCCGGAGACGGGGATGGAAATAAGCTTAGCCAATGCGGCCGACATCCCGGCGCTTTGTCAGCTACTAGGCGAATTATTCAGTCAAGAAGCCGAGTTCCAGCCCGATTATGCCGCTCAGCATCGAGGCTTGGCGAGCATCATTGCCGACCCAAACATCGGCCATATTCTGGTGGCGCGGCATGAATGCCAAATTGTCGGTATGGTGAATCTGCTTTACACAGTCTCCACCGCGCTGGGCGAAAGGGTGGCCTGGCTGGAAGATATGGTCGTGTCAAGCGAGGTTCGCGGCCTAGGTCTTGGTAGCCGGTTGTTGGAACACGCGGTCGCGTTTGCCCGCCAAAATGGCTGTCGCCGGCTCAGCTTGTTGACCGACGCCGATAATCTGCAAGCTCAGCGCTTTTACCAGCGACAAGGTTTCAGCGCGTCTCAAATGTTGCCCATGCGCTTGATTTTTTGAATAACAGTGCCGCATTGCGCAAAAATGGCCCGCTTTTGTGGTCGGGGGCAACGTGCGGATGGGTAATGATGTTTATCCCTGGGTTGCAGAAAACCGGCTGGCGACGATGTTTTTTTCCATGTCGCCGGTGATCATCAAGGAAGTGCAGCCGGTCCTGCTTAACAAATAGCCCCATTTGTCGCCGATTACTAACCCCGCCCTCAGCCCAAACGGTTTGGGGCGGTGGATGCGCGGAGTTTTCCGTCCATCCTTATCCTTAGCGGCTTTTAGAACTCATATTTCAACGAACCCAATACGCTGATGGGTGAACCTGGAATGCTGGTGTGGCGTCCACCCGACGTATTTGCGTAGTAATCCTTATCCAAAACATTATTGATGTTCAACTGCAAAGTAAGCTTGTGTTGACCAATGCGAGGGCTATACGCCGCCATCGCATCCACGCGAGCGTAGCCGGGCAACGAGCAGGTATTGGCGGTATCGCATGGCCGGCTACCAACGGCAACGGCACCTAAGCCCGCTTTAAAAGTATCGGTAAACTGCCAGGTACCCCACAGGCTGCCCTGGTGCTCGGGTACATTCTCCAAGCGATTGCCTTTTAGTCCGCTGAAGCTTTGCACATAATTAACCTGGGTATAGGCATACGTCCCCAACAAATGCAGTTGCTCGGTAATTTGCCCGGCCAGATCCAATTCAATACCTTTACTGCGGATTTTGCCGGCCAGAATCTGGTAGTCGGGATTGGCTTCGTTAGGATCGTCGGTTAGCAGATTGCTCTTGGTTAAATGAAAAAACGCCAGGGTCGATGAAAAGCGCTTGTCATGCGACTCTGTCTTGATGCCGATTTCATATTGCTTACCAATCTGCGGCTCAAAACTGGTGCCGCCGACGCTCACGCCATTGTTGCCGCTGAAAGATTTAGTGTAACTGCCGTAAATCGACAGCCAATCCTGGACTTGGTAAAGAATACCGGCTCTCGGGCTAAAAGCGTTGTCTTCCCGCTCTATCCGTCCGGCTTTGGCCGCATCCAGGGAGGCCGTCGAAGCGATAGCGCCGGTGGTGACGTTGTCGTAGCGGCCTCCCAACAAAATGTGCAGCTTATCAAATAGCGTTATCTGGTCCTGGGCGTATGCGCCCACCCACGATTCCTCGCGATAAAAGAATCTGTTGTAGGTCGACAAGGCGGCAAAGTTTACTTGCCCATAAACCGGATTATATATGTCGATAGAAGCAGCCGAGCCGTTTGCCGATGGCGCCTCGGTCGTGGCGTGAAAGCCGTCGACGCCAACCAACAGATTGTGCTTGCTGCCCAGGAGTTCGAATTTACCGTTCAAATCGATGTTGCCGGAATGGGTCCTTACATCTTGTACACCCACGGAGGCGGAACGATTCAGAATGCGGTTGTTAGCCTGTAAGCCACCGTTGAAAATGGCCGGACCGCTTAGCGACCAATCCTTAAACAGATAACGCTGGGTGATTTTCCAATCGTCGTTAAAGTGGTAAGTCCAGTCGTAGCCCACCAGCGTACTTTCCACGGTTTGGCGCTGAAAGCCATCTTTTAGGCTGCGGTCGAAGGGAATGGCTGCCGGGCGGGTGCCAATCGCGGGAATGCCGAAATCCGCGTTAAAGTTGTCATGCTTGTATTCAAGCTCGAGATTACTTTCGAACTTTTCATTCGGCCGCCAGGTAACGACCGGTGCCACAAACACGCGCTCGTTGCCGACAAAATCCCGGAACGACTGATTATCCGTGTAAGAGCCATTGAATCGATAAAGCAGCGTCTTGTCGTCATTAATTGGTCCGGTGGCATCGACCAAGGTGCGATATTGATCGTAAGAGCCGAACTGTTGTTGCAGAGAATAGTAAGCAGTATCCAGCGGTTTCTTGGTCACATAATTCACCAGGCCGCCGGGCTCGATCCGCCCGTAAAGCACTGCGGCCGGGCCTTTTAATATCTCCACCTGCTCGATATTGGCAATATCGTAAATGTCTTGGCGATTGAACAAGCCATTGCGGTAGGCATCGCCAAAACCGGAACCGGCAAGGCCGCGAATGATGAAGTTGTCGTACAAAAATCCCCCGCCCGTGCGGCCCAATACGCCGCTGACATGGCCGTTTACTGCGTCGGGCAAGGTCATGGATTGTTTGTCCGCCAGCACGGCTTTAGGCACTACCTGAATCGAAACCGGCGTCTGCATGATCGGGGTATCGGTCTTGGTGGCCGTCGTGGCATTGGGGCGGTTGTAATCGGTATTGTAGGGATCGGTGGCGTTGTAAACCGTCTGACCGATAACATTCACCGGTTGTAACATCGTCGCGTCCTTGCCCGCCGCCTTGATCGATCCCGAACCGTCACCGGCAATCGCAAAACTCAGGCCGCTGGCCGACAGCAGTTTACTGAGTGCTTCGTTTAGCGTCATCGTGCCTCGTAACGCCGGTCCATTGCGGCCTGCCACACTATCGTGAGCGTAAAAAATTTGTACGCCGGATTGCGCCGCCAGTTTTGGCAACGCCGCCGCCAGTTCCTGGGCCGGGATATCAAAGCTGTAGGTGGTTTCGGTTGCCCGCACTTCGCAGGCAGTGGCCAATAAGGCGCCGAGCAACGCCGGTTGTATTAAAAACTTCATCCATCTTCTCCTTTTGCTTGGGTTTCCAGAATGAAACGCACCAAGCCGAAAAAGACGCCAAAAATTATTGGAGGGGAAGACGCGCTGTGCGGTCTTGGCGGCCTCAGCGTCCGGCCAATATTACCTGTCCCGGCGAAGGCCGCTGAATATTGACCGGCAGCGTCATCGCGATCACATTCAGCGCGCCGTCGAGATTACCGATATGGAAGGTGCCGCTGACCCTTAGCTTGGCCAGGCTCGGGTCGGCCAGGGTCAAGCGCGTGTCGTGAAAGCGTTCCAGTTCGCTTAATACCTCATCCAGCCGCCGGTTTTCGAACACCAGTTGGCCGCGTAGCCAGGCTGTGATAGTGGCCGGTTTGTCTTGGCTTTCCAGAAAGTCGCCGCGCTGATCGTAAGCGAGTACTTGATTGGCGCTGATTTCCCGGCTGCCGCTCGTCACAATCTTTACCGCGCCTTCCAGCACCGCGACAGCGACCTGCCGATTTTGCAAGCGCACGTCAAACTCGGTGCCAATATCAACGATACTGCCATGGCCGGCCTGCACCTCAAACGGCTGTTGCGGGTTGTGGGCCACACTAAAAAATGCCTCGCCCTTGATCAATTCAACCGAGCGCCGCCAACGGTTGACTCGCAGAGTCAGCTCGGTATCGCCGCTCAGTTCCAAACGCGAGCCGTCGGCCAGGTGTACGGTTTGGCGGCTGCCGCGCTCGGTTGCATAGTGGCGAGGGTAGCCGTACCAGCCGTACTCGGAAAAAGTCGCTATGCCCAAGCCCAATAGCAGCGAAGCGGCTAACGCCAGCGTGCTAAGGCGGCGCGTTCGCTTGTGAGGTGCCCGGTAGCTCAGCGCTTGCCGACGCACCGGAAAATCCCGGCCCTTATAGCGATCCAGTTTGTTCCAACGGCTGGCCAACTGCTGATAAATGCGTCGCCGGTCTTCGCCTAGCGCCAGCCACTCTGCGAAGGCCTGGCGATCTGCAGGCGTGCAGGTAGCCGAATCCAGCCGCAGAATCCACTCTATGGCTTGTTGCTGCAAAACGGTTGAGGTCTGGATGTTGGGCATGTTAAACAGAGGACATTAGGTTGCGCTTGCCGAGCATTATCACGTAGCCGCCCAACATTTAAAATCCGGCAAATGAAGCGGTGAGAAAAACCGCTGCCCCGCCCATGCGCTTAGTCATCCAACGAAGCAAAGCGCAGCAGAACGTGTTGCGCGGCGATCCCGAGCAAACGCACGGAATTACGTTCGGAAACGCCCAGTCGCCGGCCAATTTCCTTGTGTGACAATCCTTCCAGCCGGTAAAGCACGAAAACGTTGCGGGTTGCCTCCGGCAATTCCTGCAAAATGCTGTTTAAGGCATGCAACTCCTGCTGCGAGGCTAATTTATCTTCCGGTAATGGCTCGGGAGTCGGTATGGCATGCAGTACCTGGTCGTCGCCGTTGATTTCGGCATGAAAACGGTCGCGGACGTTTTGCCGGCGATGTTGATCGACGCTGAGATTGGCGATCGTTCGATATAGAAAGGCTCTGGCATTATCGATTGACTCCGGTTCGGGGTGCTGCATCAGCCGCAAATACGCTTCCTGTACCAAATCGTCGGCAAACTCATTGCCGCTACGCAGGCCGGCAAACACCCGGAGTTCCTGGCTATGCCGCTGAAATAGCCGATCAAACAGCGATGGTTTGGATTTTGGCACTAACAAGACTCGGTGACGAAAAAGATAACGGTTAGGCAAACTACCAAGCTGGGCTGGACTTAACGGCATGGCAGCCGGACCAATTCCGGTTTGGTGGGGTTGATCGAACGGAATACCTCGCAAAAAACATTCCATCCGGCCGGATTTCAAATCGATAGACAGGTTTTGGCTGCGATTAAACCGTTTGCAAACAGTAGCTTGAGTTACCCGTAACGGTGGTTGCTTGTGTTTGGGCGGCGGGAGTTTTTGTGGAACCGGGTGCGTTAGATCACGCAAAATGGCTTTTAGATACGCCAAATCACACAGGCTTTTTCCGCATTATCAATTTCAGGGGCAATTGCCGAGCGCGGCATGCTCAAACCTGAGCAATCCTGCTGCCGTTAGTCGAGAATTCCCCCTTGTATTCCCAGGCCAGGTCCCTAACAATATCTTCAAGCAACGCAAGCATAGTTGGGAGCGAGTCATGGCGTTACAGCAAGAGCAAGACAGTTTTTATCTGAGCGAAGAGGAGTATCTGACCACGGAGATCCATTCCGACGTTAAGCGCGAATATATCGACGGCCGGATTTATGCGATGGCCGGGGCCGGCTATAACCACAACTGTATCTCGGCCAATATTTTGGGCGAGTTCCGAAACCATTTGAAAGGCACGCCCTGTGCAACGTTCATGGCCGACATTAAAGTGCGGATGGGTAAGGATTACGTTTATCCCGATGTACTGGTGGATTGCAGCAAAATGGCCGGCGACGATGTTTTTTCCACTTCGCCGGTCATCATCGTCGAAGTACTGTCGCGCTCGACCCGCAAAACCGACACCACCACCAAACTGCTGCGCTACATCAATTTGCCGTCCTTGCAGGAGTATGTGTTGATAGAACAGGACATCGTTTCGGTGCAGGTGTTGCGCCGGAACAAGCACTGGCTGTCGGAATATTATTTTTTGGGCGATGCGGTGACTTTCGAATCCATAGGTTTGACCTTAAACGTGGAAGACATTTACGACCGAGTCGATAACCGTGATATGAACGAATTCAGGCAAGAAAAGGGTTGATCCGTCGTCGGTGTGGGCGTCATAAACGTAAGTCGGGTTAGCGCGATAGAGCGTAACCCGGCCTATGTGACTAAAACTCCACCTTTACCGAGCCCAAGAAAGTCCGGGGCGCACCAGGCATGGTTTGGTAAATAAAATTACCGTAACCGTTGCTGGATGCGATGTATTCCTTATTCAAAAGATTTTCTATGTTGAATTGCCAGGTTATACGGGAAGGTCCGGCTTTGTGCTGGTACTTCAACATCGTATCGACGCGGGTATAGCCGGGTATTTCGAAGCTGTTATCGACATCCCCTGAGCGCTTGTCAACCACGTATACACCTGCCCCGGCGCTGAAGCCCTGTGCCCCCAGACCTGAAAAATCATAGGTGGACCATAAACTGGCGGTATTTCTGGGGATATTCTCCAGGCGATTGCCGGCTTTGCCCACGCCGCTGAACGGAGACTCGTTGCCGCTGGTGACAACTGCGCCGATGTAGGTATAAGTGCCAATGATGTTCCAGTAATCGGTCAACTGCCCTTGCAAGTCGAACTCGATGCCTCGACTGCGTGCCGCGCCGATTGTGGCGTAAAAGCTGTTGTTAGGGGCCGGCAGTTGCGATTTGATATTGCTTTTGGTCAATTCGAAGAACGCCAGATTGGCGCGCAATTGTCCATCCAACCATTCGCCTTTCAAGCCAAACTCCATTTCCTTGGATTTTTCCGGGGCGAAGGCGGAACCGTCAATAGGCCGTCCGGCATTAAAGGCGTTGAAGCCGTTGACGTAATTAACATAAGCACCTAGCCACGGCACGGGTTGGTACAACAAACCTATGCGCGGACTAAAGTTGTCGTCGTCGGTGTGATTGGTGGAAACGCCTTGCGCATCGTAATTGCTGTGCATGGCATTATCGAAGCGTCCGCCCAGCAATAAATGCCATTGATTCCACAACGAGATTTGGTCCTGAATGTAAATGCCATACCACTCATTGACGGTATCGTTCTGTCCTCCTAGCGGCAGGTCCAGCAACTCGGTAAATCCGTATTGTGGGTTGAAGACATTGATATTGGGAGCGGTCGTATAAGCGCTAAACAGATTTCTGTTCTTGGAATGGTAGTAATCCGCACCCAGCAAAACAGCATGTTTCAACGGTCCCGTCTCGACATGACCGGTTATGTCCACGGTGCCATATTGATTTTGAAAATCGTCGCTGGTCTTGATAAAACCTCTAGCCAAATTACCCAGAAGATCGACGTTTTCATTCGAAGAAGTCTGTGCGGTTAAAAACGTTTGGTTATGGGTTGAATATTTTGCCCGCACTTTCCAGTCTTGATTAAACTCGTGGGTCAGGGTTAAGCCGCCGGTATAAGCCTCTTTGTCGGCAAAGTCGGTCGGTTCGTTGCCGGAAAAGTGAAATGGAATTTTGCCTGGAATCGCTCCTGACTGCTGCAAGCTGTAAGGGATGCCGGAATCGGCGACGTCTTTGATGTTCTGATACATAAAATCCAGATCCAGTCGGGTTTTGTCGCTAATATTCCAAGTCAGGCTCGGCGCCACAAAGTCACGAGTGACCGGATGGTTATCCCTGAATGTCGCGCCGTCCAAATGTTCGTAATTCAGACGATAGGCCAATGCACCGTCTTCGGTGATTTTATTGGTGGCATCCAGCAAGGTGCGGTAAGTATCGAAGGAACCAAATTGCTGTTGTAGCGAATAATATGCATCTGTTCGCGGTCGTTTAGTCACGATATTGACTAGACCTCCGGGTTGGGCACGACCGTAGAGCATGGCCGAAGGCCCTTTCAACACCTCAATACGCTCGGCATTAGCCAGTGAAATGGGCGTAGTGGGTGTTAATACACCGTCACGATAAATATTATTGGTATTGGTGAAGCCACGAATATAGAGATTCTCATCTTTATCGTTACCAAACCCCCAGCCCTTGGCAACGCCGCTGACGTTTTTCAGGGCATTTTCCAGCCCGATGGCTTGCTGGTCGTCGATGATGGCTTTGGGTAGCACTTGCACGGAAATGGGGGTGTCGAACAAAGGCGTATCGGTTTTGGTGCCGGTCACAGCGTTGGAGACTGCGTAATCTTTATTGTAAGGATCGCTCGGGTCACTCGTGCCTTTGACTAACACCGCGCCTAAAGTTGTCGCATCGCTGCCGGAGAATGCTGGTTTCAAAGTCACAGTACCATCCGCGCCAATACTATAAGTCAAGCCGCTGCCGTTTATTAACTGACGGACGGCTTCCTCGACGCTAAATTCGCCTTGCAGCGCCGGGCTGGTCTTGCCGGCGGCGGATTGTTCGGCATACAGCATCGCTCTGCCGGATTGATTTGCCAGTTGTTGAAGCGCGGAGGCCAAGCTTTGGGCGGGAATATCGAAATGGCGTTTGTCGTCCTCGGCGTAGGCTTGCGCCGAGATCAGCGCGATTGCGGTCGCCAGGCGTTTTATCGTCAATGTCATGCTCCATGTCTCCATTGGTTAAGGGGTCATGGGCATAGACGCAGTCGATCAAAAAAGCCGCCAGCAAAACGATAGTTTATTTTGCGACGACCCGGCGTTAGGGGCGAATGATTGAGTCGGCCTTAGGTATGGCCGCTATTCTCGTTTGGGCTGGGCGCTTTGGTTGCGCTCGGGGCTGGTGTTGTCAACGCCCGTTGGGTCACGTCTTAAACGGGTATGTAGCCAAGCTGCATAAAGGCGAACAGGTTTTCAAACCCCGAGTTAATCATTCGCGCTGCGCGATGATGCTGCTTCCAGCACGATTTCGCGCTCGCCGACATGTTTAACTTTGACCGGCAACAACATGGCAACCGCGTTCAGCATATTGTCCAGTTGCTCGGTGCGGAAGCTGCCGTTGACGCGCAGTTCGGCCAGTTTAGGATCGGGCAGGCGGATTTGTACGTCGTGATAACGGCCGATTTCCGCCAGCGCTTCGCCAAGAGGCCGGCCGCGAAAAATCAGCTGGCCCTGCCGCCAGGCAGTGACGGTGGCGATGTCGGATTGCAATGCTTCGACGAAGCGCTGGTCATGGCTATAAGCCAACTGATGACCGGCGTGCAATTCGCGGCTGCTGCCTTGGCCGGTCATTTCTACCAAACCGTCCTGCACAGCGACGCTGACCCGGTCGGATTGTTTGTAGACATCGAATGCCGTACCGATGTCGCGCACGCTGACATTGCCAACATGCACGGTGAATGGCCTTTCGGCATCGTGAGTCACGTTAAAAAAAGCCTCGCCGCGCACCAGATCGACATGGCGCTGACGACGGTTGAAATGCACTCGCACCTCGGTGTCGGTGTTGAGTTCCAGGCTGGAGCCGTCTGCTAGCGTCAAGGTCTGTCTTTGGCCCTTGCCGGTGCCATAGCTATGGGGGAATCCGTACCAACCTTGCGGCGAGAATAACGCCAGGCCGACGCCCAGCAAGACAATCGCGGCAGCGCTATAGCTTGCCCAGCGCAGCCAAACCGGCCTGCGAGTAGGCGGCCGGTAACGTAAGGCCTCGTTGCGCGCCAGGAAGGCTTGTTGTTTGAACGGTTCCATCCAGGCCCATTGCGCTTCAACCTGTTGGTAAGCCTGCCCATGCAGTGGATCGGCTGCCAGCCAATCAGCAAATTCCTGGCGGATTTGCGGGTTGCCGGGCGCATCGCGCAGACGCAGCAACCAGCTTATCGCCTGCTCGCGGGTCGCTTGACTGCAAGATTGAATGCTGGTCACGCTGGTCTTCTGTTCAATTGAGTGGGGCAGCAGTTTACCGGACATAGGCATAGACGGGCTAGACGGCAATTACCGCCAAGCGTGCTCCGGTTCAGCGCTGAGTTTGGCGCTGATATGTTGCATTGCCAGCATCACGTAACGCTCGGAGCAACGTACCGAAATGCCCAGGCGCCGGGCAATTTCGGCATGGGAACAGCCTTCGATCCGGTATAAAACAAAGGCATGACGGCGCAATTCCGGCAATTCGTCCAACCAGCTGGAGAATTTCTCCAATTGCTGATGAGTTTGCCAATAATGCTCGGGCGAAAGGCTTTGGTCGGCAACATGCTCGATGTCTGCGTCGGCGTCATCGAAGCGTGCGCGCGTTTCGCGGCGGCGATGCCGGTCAACCGTTAGATTGGCGGCGGTCTGAAATAAAAATGCCCGGGGGTTATGAATGGTTTGCGGATCGGGATATTGCGATAAGCGCAGAAAAGTCTCCTGCACAATGTCGCTTACATCGGGCTCTCTCGGCCAACGGCCGCGTAAAAAGCTGCCGATTTCGTGCGCGTGTTGCAGAAACAGCGTGTGCAGAAATCCGGAAAGGTCTTTGGGCATTGGTGATTGTTTGCGGAGGGACGGCTGGCGCGAAACCAGCAATGTTCAGGCCATGACGCTGAAAACGACCTGAGGTAGCGGTTTGCGCCGACCGCTACGCTAGCTTGCGTCGGTGCTTGGCTATACCCACTGATTGAGCGCTGTGTGATATGCCGCGGTTTTTGAAAAAGTCGCGGCATATCACACGGCAAAATCTTTGCGGCTATTTTGGCCGGCTCTGCGCTTTTGCCGCCAGCGGATCACCCCGGTGACAAACAGCACCGGGCAAGCTAATCCAGTGATAAACACCAAAATTCTTCCCGGCATGCCGAAAGCTTGGCCGGAATGCAGCGGCCATTGCCAGTGGGTGAAGATTTCACCGGCCGTAGCGGTCGGCAAGCTAGGGTCGTCCAGATCCAGAATCTTGCCGCTGTAACGGTCTATCACCGTGCAGCGGCGCTGCAAAATGCTGCCTGGCGCATCGACGCCGTCCTGACAAACCGTATAGGTCTTAGTAGGCTCGGTGGCACCGTATATCCAGTGCGGCCGGCCCGTCGGATATTGTTTCAAGGCAATCTCCACGGCTTGATCCATGCCGATGGCCGGGGCGTTTGGATAAGGCGGTTGGGATTGAAACCAGTAACGGTAGGTGACCGGCGAGAACAGTTCCAGTACCGGCACCACGTTATGCGGCAGCACCATGTAAATCCCTGAGAACAGCACCGGCACCATCACCAAGGCGGTGTAAAATCCGCTGGTTTTATGCAGATCGTAATTGAAGCGCACCTTGCCGGCCTTGGCTTTAAAGGTCAAGGCGTTGCGCCAATGTCCGGTCAACGGCCACCAGACGACCAGGCCGGTCAAGGTCGAAATAATTAATAACGCGGCGGACATACCGACTATCGGCTCGCTGAGTTCTCCCGGAATCAACAAGGCGAAATGCAATTCAAACATCAAGCCGATAAAAGTGCTGGGCAGCCAGTTGCTGGAGCGCCTCTTGAGTTGCTTACCCGTGATATTAGTCGTATACGGGTCAACGGCAACTTCCCAGTTTTCCAGCGAGCCGTCAGCACCAGCAACCGCGTACCGCAGTTTGAAGGCCGCGAATTCGTTGCGCGGATAAGTGGCGAAGGTATGCTTCGCGGCTGGCGGCATCGCCTGCTTGCCGGCTGCGAAAATTTCCGCCAAGGGTCGATATTCGGCATGCGCCAGTGGCTGCACCGTCAACATCTCGGGATGCAACCATTCGTCGATTTCGGCATGAAACACCAGGATGCTGCCGGTGATGCCGTAAATCGACAGGAGCAAACCCAGCGTCAGACCCAACCATAAATGAACGGTCAGCCAGCGTTGGCGGCGGGCTTTCAGGCGAGACAACTCTCGGTTTTGCGGCTTGGATTGGATAAGCGTGTCAGGTTGATAGAGATTACTGTTCATGATGGGAGTACGGTTATCGTCAATATTCGAAAAAGAAGCCAGGGAACCAGATACTGCTCTTGTCCGGATCAAGCGCTGGCTGCCTTTCTTGCATAAGACGTTTAGGCGTAGGAAATCCGCATCGTATCGACCGGGTTTGGCGGGAACTAAGTGCCATTCCCACCGTCATTTCGGGCCGGAGCGGTATGCCCCGGCACGTTTAGGCCTACTAATTGACAACCCGCCAGTGCTTAAAACCGGTATTCCACGCCACCGAATACCGAGCGGGTCGCGCCGGGATTGAACTGGTCCAAATCGGCACCATTCGCATTGCCTAGAACCCACACCGACGACGCATAATGCTCGTCGGTCAAATTTCGGCCATCGACGAACAACTTCCAATGTTTGCCGTCATCCCAACCCATGCGTGCGCCCAACAGCGCATAAGGTTTGGCGGCCAGGGTGTTGGCGAAGTCCGCATAATTGGAACTGACGATGCGGGCATTGGGGCCGATGTAAAAGCCGCTGGGATGCTGGTACAGCGCTTCGACGAAAGCATTGTGTTCGGGAATGCCGGGCAAGCGGTTATTGCGAAGCGCGGGGTCGCTGTCAAACGTAAAGTCATTCCAGGTGTAGTTGCCGCTGAGCCGTAAGTTATCGCCCGACGCCGCCAGATTTAGCGGTAAAGTGGTTTCCAAGCCGAGTTCGACACCACGATGCAAGGTCGTGCTATCGGCGTTGGTGGAGGAAAAGGCCGTTGGATTTCTGGGATTGGAAACAATCAAGTACTCGTTGTTAACCCAGGACTGATAAAAAGCCAAGTCCCATTTCAAGCGCTGGGCTTGCCCGCGCGTGCCAATTTCCACGGTGCTGGCAGTTTGCAGATTTCGTTTGGGTTGGAGATAAATGTTGGCAAGATCGGCCATTTTTGGCGGTTCAGCGCTACGGCTGACATTGCCGTAAATCTGTGCTTCGTCGGTGGCTTGCCAAGTAAAGCCCAGCTTGGGGTTAGCCGTGAAGAAATCTTGATTGGCTTGGTTGCTGGGTCTGGCGGCACTAGCCACATAACCTTCGTACCGTTCGTAATTCACATCGCGATAATTCAATTGAATGCCGGCAATCAAGGTAAACCTGTCGGTCAAACTCAATTGATCTTCCATAAACGCTTCGACATTCAGCCAGCGGTCACGCTCCGCCGTCAACAACGGCCCAAGCTGTCTGCCGACGATGCCGTAGTTTTTATCGTTGATAAATTGCCATTGGGTCAGACCGCCCCAAACTACCCGGTTATTTAAACCCAATAACTGGCCGTTGATCTCATGCCGCCAGTTAAAGCCGACATCCTGCCACTGGTCGTGATTGCCGCTATCGGTATAGTCGTAACGATAGTTATTGATCGAGTAATAAGTGCCGACATCGAGTCGATCGCCGCCATGCAATTTTACCGAATGCTTTAGATCGAAGCGGTAAGATGAAAAGCCGTTAGGTAAGGACCAATCGTTGGGGTTTTGCTGGGGATTTTGGTCGATTTGTCGCTTGCTCAGCGTTGCCGGCCACAAGAAATTATGGTTTTGCGCATCGAAATACAAACGGGTTTCGTGATTTTCGTTCCAGCGGTAGCCGACATTGCCATGGCCTAAAAACTGCTCTTGATGATTGTTTTCCCGGGTCGTATCGGTATTGACGTAGGAAAACGTGCCGAAAACATCCAATCCGTTTTCAAACGCTTTACCGCCGCTGAAATAAGGTCGGTAATAATCGTTGGTGCCGCCGACGATGCCGATTTTCAACCCATTGGCGGTATACCCGGTCGGCGTGATGTAGTTGATGGCGCCGCCCAAATTGCTGCCGCCGTATTCCAAGGCATTGGCACCGCGATAGACTTCGATATGCTCGATAGCATAAAGATTGAGCGCCTCGACATCGAACGTCCCGTTGGCGTGAGTAAACGGCATGCCGTTGCGCAGAAATTTTATTCCGCGAATCGGCGAAATATCGGAATTGCCGTCCGAACCGCGGATGGAGATGCGCGATCCACCGGTCGCGCCGGCACTAATGTCGCCCACATAAACGCCCGGCGCCGTCGCCAAGGCATCGCTGACCGACAAGGGCGCGCCTTCTTCGATCCGCTTGCCGTCGATCACCGACGTACCGCCCGCCACGCGATTCAGTTTGATTTGCGATTCTTGGAGCGATGGCGTAGTCAGGCTTGGGCTTTCGCTTGCTAAGGCTTTACCCGTCACCGTCATCGTCGGCAAGGTTGTCGTACCGGCGGCGGACTGCGGTTCCACCGCCGCCGCCTTTTCCAAGGTGACGGTATTGCCGTTGCTGAACCGGTACTGCAGCCCGGAGCCGCGCAGCAAGTTCCGCAGAGCCTGTTCCGGCGTATAACGGCCGATTAATTCCGGCGCGGTGATGCGCTCGGCAATGTCGCCTTCATACAGCACTTGCAAGCCGGTGAGTGCGGAAAACCGGATCAGCGCGGAGGACAGCGCTTGGGAGCGAATATCAAAGGTTTGCGCGGTTTGCTCGGCAGACAGGATAACAGTAGGCGTCAATAGGCCGGCAGCAAGTGCTACGTAGAGTGGGGCACGGCAAGTGTGTGCGGGGTATTTCATGCGTCTATCTCCTTTGTCGATGGCAGGTGTTACCGACAAAGACGACGCGGGTTCGGGCTTACCCTTAGTGCCGAGAAAAATATTTTTATATTCGTTGGCTAACGGCGCAAGGCGCGCCCATCTATTACGTCAATACAACAACACCCAATCGCCCGGCATCCGCAAGGCCTTGGCTTGCAGCGTGGTGGTCAGCGCGGCCAGCACAGCATCGGGGTCGGCGTTGTTGAAGACACCGTTGACCACCCGCTCGGCCAACCGCGGATTGACCGCGACAATCCGGCCGCTGCGATAGCAGTTAATTTCTTCCAATACTTGCGTCAAAGGTTGGCGGTGAAACACAGTTTGGCGTCGTCGCCAGGCCAATGCATCGTCGTTGTCGAGCCGAGCAACGGCTTGCAGCCGGCCTTGCCGGTATTCGGCTTGCTCGGCGGCGTGCACCAACGCCTTAGTACTATCGGCGTCAACTTCTACGGTGCCTTCGCTAACAACGACGCGCAACTCGTCGGCTTGTTTACGAACGCTGTAGGCGGTACCGACGGCGCGCGCGGTCGCCTGACCGCCGTCGACGACGAACGGCCGTTGCTTATTAGGCGCGACTTCGAAATAGGCTTCGCCGCGCAACAATTCGATCTCCCGCAAGTTGTCGCTGTAACGGACCGCCAGTGCCGTATCGGTGTTCAAAGTCAGCCGAGAGCCGTCTTCCAATTCGATACTGAGTTGCTGACCGGCTGCGGTATGGTAATCGCTGCGCCAGTTTTGCCAGTGCTCCGGTAAGCGCCAGCCGGCCACCAGCAACAACAGCCCCAGGCAGGCTGAAGCAAAACGCAGCAGGTTTCGGCCGCTCGCCGACGATTGTAAGCGCCCCACACCCAGCGCCCTTCCGGTGGAAAAAGTCTCGGTTTTAAATTGGGCGGCATCCGCTTGCAGGCGTTGTTGAACCCGCTCCGCCGGCTGTTGCAGCAGGCTCCATAGCTTGCGGGATTTATCGTAGGCTTCGGCGTGCCGAGGATCGGCGTGGTACCAAATTTCAAATTGGCGGCGCACATCGTCGCTGACGTCATCCGCTTGCAAGCGGGCAAACCAGGCGAGTGCCTGGTCCGAGAGCAAATCGGAAGACGCGGATTGGAGCTTATCGGACATGGTTGGGAGCGCGAAGCGTTGAGCCGAGGCAGGCATGATGCCACGATTTTAGAACGGGGTTAAGTTGCATGATACGAACGCACGGCGCATCAAAGGAAATCGATGCGGTCTTTCAAATGCTTCAAGGCCTTGTACATATGGGCCTCCACGGTACGTATCGATATGCCCAGCTCGGCGGCGATTTCGGAATAACGCTTGCCTTCCACTCGGCACGACAAGAACACCTTGCGGCATTGCGGCGGCAGTTCGTAGATGAGTTTTTCGAACAATTCCATTTGTTGCTGCCCCTCCAGCATGCTGTCCGGTTGCGGTTGTCTGCAAACGAGGTCTTCCTCGACCAAGCCGCCGTCGCGTTGCTCGTGTCTGGCCCGGCTGCGCAAATGGTCCAGGGCCAGATTGTCGGCGATGCGGAACACAAACGCCCGCTGGTTGACGATCTCGCCGTCGGCGGAATAGCGGGCGATGCGCAGATAGGTTTCCTGAATCAAATCGGCCGCGGTTTCCGCGCAATTGACCTTATGCGTCAAAAATTGCTGGAGCTCCTTCTGATAGAGCAGAAAGCTGGCCAGTAAATCGGAATCGGTAATTGCATCCATGAACACATAGTCGGCAATGAAACGTCTTCCGCTGCAGCAACTTTTAAGCCACTAACCTGGGAAGTCAGTGTTGTACGGCGCTTGATCCGTCAGTCGGCGGGATTGATGCCAAAACCCTCGAAAGCGCGACGAGCAAAGTGCGGCATATCACGCACTTTTAAATTGCGCATCCTGCTTCTAAGCACGCCTTGCGGAGCGGCAAATTCAGGCACCTCGTGTCGGTCGAAAATATTGACCACTCGTTTCGGCACCTGATAACGGATCGGAATCAGCCCTTCCGTACTTGCTTGGTCCTGGATTTTTGCCGCCAGCGAATCACCCCGGTGACGAATAGCACCGGGCAGGCCAGTCCGGTGATAAACACCAAAATCCGCCCGGTCATGCCGAAGGCCTGGCCGGAATGCAGCGGCCATTGCCAATGGGTGAAGATTTCGCCGGCCGTGGCGGTCGGCAGGCTGGGATCGTCCAAGTCCAGAATCTTGCCGCTGTAACGGTCGATTACCGTGCAGCGGCGTTGCAAGATACTGTCGGGTGCATCGACGCCGTCCTGGCATACAGTGTAAGTCTGGCTGGGATTCGGCGCGCCGTAAATCCAGTGTGGCCGGCCTGTTGGGTATTGTTTCAATGCAATAGCCACGGCTTGATCCATGCCGATGGTCGGCGCATCCGGCGTAGATGGCGTGGAATGAAACCAGTAGCGGTAAGTCACCGGCGAAAACAATTCCAGCACCGGCACCACGTTATGCGGCAGCACCATGTAAACCCCGGAAAAAAGCACCGGAATCATCACCAACGCGGTGTAAAAGCCGCTGGTTTTATGCAGGTCGTAATTGAAGCGCACCTTGCCGGCACCGGCTTTAAATACCAGTGCTTGCCGCCATTTGCTGGTCAGCGGCCACCAGACGATTAGGCCGGTCAGCGTGGAGATGATCAATAATATGCCGGACAGGCCGACCACTACTGTGCTGATGTCTTTGGGCAACAATAAGGCATAGTGCAACTTGAACATTAGGCCGATGAAGGTGTTGGGCAACCAATCGCCGGATCGTTCCTGGAGCTGTTTACCGGTGACTTTCGCGGTGTAAGGATCAACGCCTACTTCCCAGCGTTCCACCGCACCGTTGGCATCCGCCACCGCGAAGCGCAGCTTGAAGCTCGCGAACTCGTTACGCGGATACGTGGCGAAGTTGTGTTTGGCTTGTGGTGGCATGGCAGCTTTGCCGGCCGCGAAAATTTCAGCCAAGGGCCGGTACTCGGCATGTTCCGGCGGTTGCACCGTCAACATCTCGGGATGCAACCATTCGTCGATTTCGGGATAAAACACCAGGACACTGCCGGTGATGCCGTAAATAGACAGTAACAAGCCAAGCGTCAGCCCCAACCAAAGATGCACGGTTAGCCAGCGTTGGCGGCGGGCTTTGAGGCGGGCAAGCGAATGGTGCTCTGGTTCGCTGCGAACGATAAGGCCGGATTGAGGATTGGTTACATTCATCGCAGTAACAGATTTGAGTTGAGAATTTGAAGAGTCAGGGCTTTGTATCCAAATTCGCTAACCCTTGTTTTTATGTGTTTCATTTGGATAAGACGTTTCCGGGCCAAAATTCCTCACGCGCTACGAGTTAGACCGGCAAGGCGTTAATCGGAATTTCTCCAAGCCAAATACCTTTACCTTGAAACCAAGCCGATCATGGTTTGAACTGGCTCACCATGATCGGCTTGATAGCATGACCGAGCCATCCGGCGTCAGAATTCCACGCGGATCGAGCCCATGAAATTGCGCGGCGCGCCCGGCTGAGTCAAATAGCTGTTAAATGCCGATGTTTCGTAAATCGTCTTATCCAACAGATTATTGACGTTCAACTGCGCGGTCACTTTAGACTTGCCTATCTCCCAGGAATAGCCGAGCAAGGCATCGACTCTGACGTAGCCCGGCATTTGCCAATTATTCAAATTATTACCTTGGCGCTCGCCAACCAGATACGCGCCGGCGCCAACATTTAGGCCACGCAAAGCGGGATCTTGAAATGCGTATTTGGCCCAGAAGCTGCCAGAATTTGCCGGCACGTTCCATAGCTTGCGGCCTTGATTACCGCTGTTATCCTGTGTGATGACTGCATCGGTATAGGCGTAAGTCGCGATCAAGTTCAGGCCATCGGTAATCTGGCCCGATATGTCTACTTCGATACCACGGCTGCGGGCCTCGCCGGTTTGCACGGAAAACCGGGTATTTACCGGGTCCGGCGTCGCGATGTTTTGTTTGGTCAATTCGTAAAAGGCAACCGTGGTCATCAACCGCTTATCGAACCATTCGGTTTTGAATCCAACCTCGTGCTGCTGCGCGGTTTCGGCATCCAGCGGTTTGCCGCTTGACGCCAACGCGCTGTTCGCCCCGCCCAGCGATTCCGTATAATTTCCGTACAGTGACAGCCAGGGCCAGGGTTGATAGACCACACCCACGCGCGGACTGAAAGCCTCGTTTTTAACTTCAGTCTCACTGTTTCTGGCAGCTGCGATGGAAGTCGAGGCTGCGCCGCTGCTGCGCGTTGCCCAATCGTAGCGCCCGCCACCCATGATATGCAGCTTGTCAAACAGGGTGATTTGATCCTGAAAGTAAGCGCCGTACCAATATTGTTCTAAGGTGCTGAAATTATTGAAACCCCGGCTGGCAGCGGATGGAACTTGTCCGTAGACCGGATTAAAAATATCAACCACCGGCCTATGGCTGGCGGGCGCGGGCGCACCAAAGAACCCCTGACCTTCAAAGTCTTCCCAAAAGTAATCGAATCCCGCCAATACCCGATGCTCAGTTCCAAATAGTTTGAATTTGCCGGTGAGATCGATACTGGTCGCGACGGTATCGGTAATGTCGATGGGCCTATCGGTCACATTTCTTACCGAGGTGCGATTATTAGCGGGATTGACCGGTCCTGGGAAAAATGAAGAATTGTTGATTTGGTAATCCAGCTTGTAGTAGTGAAAGCGATGCTGGATTTTCCAATCGTCGTTGAATTGGTGCGACCAATCAAACCCGATCAAAAACTTGTCGAATACCGATTTTTCATTATCCGAGCCAAAACCGTAGTAACGGCTGATCGGTACATTGGCCGGACGGTTGCCCTGTACCGGCAAGCCGGTATAACTGGTGCGGGTATCGTAGAGATACTCCAAATTCAAATTGATTTCGGTGCGGTCGCTGGGCTTCCATGTAAGGGACGGCGCGAAAAACACCCGTTCCTGATCCATTTTGTCGATAAAAAACTCATTGTTTTGATAAGCCAAATTGACTCTGTACAACAAGGAACGGTCCTGATTGATCGGCCCGGTCGCGTCCGCCGTGGTACGGAACATATCGTAGGAGCCAAACTGCTGTTCCAATGCGTAATAAGGGGTATCCAGCGGTTTTTTGGTCACAATGTTGATCAAGCCGCCCGGCTCGATCCGACCATACGCAGCCGCGGCCGGACCTTTCAGGACTTCCAAGCGTTCCAGATCGGCCACCTCTTGCACGGCACGCCGGATGCGCAGTCCGTTCCGATAAACCGTGGTGGTGCCATCGGTCTGAAAACCGCGTAACTGAAAGCCTTCGTACATCGGGTCGGTCGCCCAGTTTATGCCGCTGACATTTTTCAGCGCATCCTTGATTCGAATTGCCTGTTGGTCTTTCAATATTTGTTTGGGAATAACTTGTACCGACATCGGTAACTCCATGATCGGCGTATCGGTTTTCGTGGCGGCACTGGCGTTGGGTAGGTGATAGTCCGAGTTATAGGGATCGTTAGGGTCCGACAGGGTTTTGCCGAGCACCGTCACGCTCGGCAAAGTTGTCGTACCGGCCGCCGATTGCGGTTCGATTGGCTTTGCCGACTTTTCCAGCGTCACGGTGCCATCGGTCGCGGTTTGTGGTGTCAGACCGGTTCCGCTCAACAGTTTGTCCAGCGCCTGTTGCGCTGTAAAGCGGCCTTGTACGGCGTTGCCGCGCAGGTTGCCGGCCAATTGAGAGCTGAAGAACACCTTGATGCCGCTGGTTTCGGAAAATTGCAGCAAGGCATCCGCCAACGGTGCGGCCGGGATGGCAAACTCGATGGCAGTTTCCGCCGCACACCAGGGGCTGGCGCTCATCGCGACGGCAAAAACGGTTAAACAGAACGGGTTAAAGGGCGGTATTGTGCGCTGACTCATTGGGCATCCTGGCTTGTGATTGTGATGACGGCGGTTGGCGAGGGAAGGTGTTCCGTCGGCGTATCCGCAGGGGTTCCAAAGCAAAGACGAAGGGAGGGATGGGTTTTATAACCTGGGTGAGAAAATATTTTTGACCAAGGACGCAGCGCAATGCCCTCAGCGACCGGATGGGGCCTAGGCTCGGCGCCACGCCGCTCCGTAAAAGCTATGAAATTCACCCGGTCAATAATCCCGTGTAGGCAGTACTGGCGAATTTATCCAGGGCTTATTGGCAGGGGCTAAAAATTATTAATCCGGCCCAAAAATACCGTTCACCTTTATGCCCCTGAGGGTGCGAACGGCATTTCACCGATAAATAGGGCCGGGTCAATAATGGCGGTGCAGGACGATGAATGCGTCGGTCAGGCGGGTTTCGCTAACCGCCAAGGTGGTCTCGATAACCGTCAACGCCGCTTCCGGGTCGTTGGCGTTGAATACGCCGGTCACCAAATGCGCGGCCAAGTCGGGATCGGCGATGACGATTTTTCCCGGACGGTAGCGGTTTAGATCGTCGATGACTTGTTGCAGCGGCTTTTCCTTAAACACCAGGCGCCGCTCCTGCCAAGCGGCGGCTTGCCTGAGATTGGTCTGTTCCGGTGTGCCGCTTTTACCGTCGAGCGACGCGACGCGCTGGCCCTCCGGCAGGCGCTCGATGGTCGCGCCGTCGGCAAACGCAACGCGCACACTGTGCTCATAAACGGTGACTGCCAGGTCGCCTTGCCACTGTTTAACGTCAAATGCCGTGCCCAAAGCGCGAACCCTACCGCCGCCGGCAACGACCTCAAACGGTCTTGCGGCATCGGCGGCCACTTTGAAATAGGCCTCGCCGCCGTGCAATCGAATCACCCGCTGTTGTTCGGAAAAATCCACCGACAGCGACGAAGCGGTATTCAAAATCACCGTCGAGCCGTCGCTGAGCTG
Source organism: Methylomonas sp. Kb3 (assembly GCF_002834115.1). Lineage (NCBI taxonomy): Bacteria > Pseudomonadati > Pseudomonadota > Gammaproteobacteria > Methylococcales > Methylococcaceae > Methylomonas > Methylomonas sp. Kb3. Next base: position 225,976 of record NZ_PIZT01000065.1, read on the forward strand.
AATTCGGCGCTGCTCGCCGGTGCTGGTGCGGAAGTCAGCAAAATAGCCGGCATTAAACGCCCAGCCCAAACATACTGCCAGCATCAGGCAGGCGGCAATGGGCCAGCGCCATAGACCCGCCCCGGCCGCAACTGCTCTGCCGGCTTTTTGTACTGATCGTTCGATTCGGCGAACTTGGGCCGGATGCAAGGTCTCCACGCGCCGAAAAAAAAGCTGTGTTTGTTGCCAGGCTTCCCGGTTCTCTCGGCTGGCCGCCAGCCAGGCCAGCCACAATTTTTCCTGCTCACTGTCGTAGAACGGCGATTCGCGCAGAGCCAGCCAGTATTCGGCTTGCTCCTCGGCGCTGGCGTCGGGAAAAGGCGGGAAGGAAGGGTTCATATCCAAAGTGGCTGTGCTGTCTGCTCGGTGTCCTGATTATAAAACGCTTGTTGGTAAACTCAGGCCCGATGGGCAAAAACTATTAATCCGGCCCAAAATGCCGTTGGCCCGGTGTATGTTGAAGGACACAGGGCCAGCCGAGTGCCGGGAATGGTCATGGATGGCTTAATAAATAAACCCGGTCAATCCAGATCGCCAACCTTCGCTCGGCAATGGCGCATGGCCTGGGTCAAATATTTAAAGATCATGGTTTGTGATATGCCCAGCCTTTGTTCCACCTCTGCGTAACTGCAATGCTTGAGTTTGAGCAAGATAAACACTTCCCGGCATTTGGGCGATAAATCATCCAACGCAGTGACCAGTTGCTCTAGTTGTTGTTGCGACATGACAGTCCGTTCGGCGGATAACGAAGATTGTACGCCTACTTCAGCCTCGTCATTTTCGGCGGCTTCCAGATCTGGGCCGGCATGGCGGCTGTGGCTGCGCAGATAATCGGTAGCCAGATTGGCCGCGATGCGGAAAATGAAGGCGCGGGGATTTTCCACGCTATCTTTGCCGCCGTAACCGGCATAGCGAATGAAGGTTTCTTGAAAAATATCCTGCGCCGTATCCGTACAGCTGATGCGTTGCGATAAAAACCGCAATAACTCGTGGCGATGCTTGTGCATCAGATCGGCAATGTCGGCGGCAGTCAATTCAAGCATGGGATAGTTTAGGTAGGCGGCCAAATAGGGTGTTGATTAAACCGGCCCTATTTGTCGCGGGTATGCCGTTCGGGCTGGCTCAGTACCTTAAGAGCGCTAAGGCGAGCGACATTAAGGGCTGGGTTAATAAGCAAGCAATATTTGCACCCAAACTTAGAAAAGAGAGGTTTTTTAGCGTGAGATTGTCCGGAAAGCCCGCCGGGCTTGAGGGATTGCGCAAACCGCTAAAGGCAATTGGGAAAAGTCGGCGGGCAATATCCGGCGATACAACGGCATAAACTGTGTCATATGCCGCGTTTGGGAATGCTGGCGAAGGGCTCGGGACGAGAATATCTCAAGGTCAATCTGCTCTTTTAGGGGCTTGTTTAGTCGAGGGATAAACTGACCAGGCGTATTTTCTTCTGAAGCGGATCGGTCCAGGCCACAAAAGCTTGCTTGCCGACGCGGGCCAGCGCCAGGTATTTGCTGGGCCATTTCGGGAAGCTGCCGCGATATACGGTGGTTTGCCGGCTGATTTTGCCCTTGCTGGTCACTTTGGCAACCCTTAGCTCATCGTCGGGACCATTGCGGCCGCGCCAGCTGACCAAGGCCGAGCCGTCGTCCAGCAGCAAGGCGTTGGTATAGCCGCTGGCGTCGGCATCCAGCTCGATAGGCGAATTAAAATGCGCGCCTTGGTCAGTGGAGAAAGCCAATTTCACCCGGCCTTTGCCGTCGGCGGCAGTGAACCAAGCCGCCACACCGGCGGTGGGCGTCAGATCAATGGATGGCCCATTACTGGGGCAACCGCCGATCACCCAGCCGTCCGCATGAACGTTAGCAATTTGCGGATTGCCGCCAGCCTGCCAGCGCACCGCGCTGATGTCGCGAATTTCCCCGGTGGCATGATCACGGTAGACCGTGACCAATTGTTCGCCCTGCGCGTCGGTATAGCTGCGGCAGCAGGAGCAGACATCGTCATCCAGCACGATCTCCGGGCTGGCTTGCCAGTTTTTGTCGATGACGCTTGCCATCAGTTGGTAACGATTGGTTTTCTTATCCGCCGCCGGGTCGTGGCTGGCATGGCGCATGTCGGTCCAGACCAGCGCCAGCCGGGCATCGGGAAGCGCGGCCAAAGACATTTGTGCGTCATAAATTCGCGCCGCGTCGCCGTATGGTTTTAACGCCGGACTCCAGCTTAAACCACCGTCGATAGAACGTGCCAGTAAGATGTCCGCCGCATAGCGATCAGTAGCACCTTGCCGATAAGGCATCCAGGCCGCCGCCAGGCTACCGTCGCTCAAGCCGATCACCACCGGCGGATCGGCCAGCTTGCCTTTCACTTGGACGACGGTGAGCGGGATGCTCCAGCCCCCTTCTTCCAGTATCGCAAACTTGGCGGTACTGGTTTCGGCGTCGGTTTCCACCCAGCTGACAATCAAATGCTCATCGGCGGTTTTAGCCAAATGGTGCTGCTGGCTGAAACCGGCCACCGGCAGGTCCAATTCGCGGAACGGCAGCGGTTTGGCCAAGAGCGATTGGCTGATGCCGGCAAACAGCAACAGGCCGGCAAGGGTGTTTGTAATCAATTTGGCGTAGCGCATGATGGTTCTCGACGGTGGCGGACAGGTGGGCAATTTACCTCAATATTCCACCCGAATCGAGCCGATAGCCGTCAGCGGCGCACCGGGATACACGCCCAGGGCCGGCGCGACGTTGGAATCGGGGTCGGTGGACTCGTAATATTCCTTGTCCAGCAAATTGCGGATGTTGAACTGGGCGGTGATGCGGGAACCGCCGACTTTTTGCTTATACGCCAAAAAAGCGTCCAGCCGTACATAGCCCGGCATCTGGAAAGTGTTGGTATTGTCTCCCTCGCGTTGGCCGGCAGCAACACCGCCAAAACCCGCGCTCAAACCGTCCTTGGCGGCGTAGCCATTCATGTCGTAACGCAGCCACAGGCTACCGGAATGCTCCGGCACGTTGCTCATTCGATTGCCCTGAGTGCCGCCGCTGTAGTCCTTGATGATCCTCGCATCAGTAAACGCATAGCTGCCGATCAAACTGAATTTGTCGGTCAAATACCCGGTGGCGTCCAACTCAATGCCTTGGCTGCGTTGCAGGTTGGCGATACGGTCGAAAGGATCGGGAGTTGCATTATTGGCAACCAGAATATTGTCTTTTTCCAGATGGAAATACGCCAAGGTTGCCAATAGCCGTTGGTCGAACAATTGAGTTTTCAAACCCACTTCAAATTGTTCGCCGATCTGCGGATCAAAACTGCGGCCATCAGCGGCCGGCGCGTTGTTATCGCCGAACGAAGTGGTCCAGTTGCCGTAAAGACTGAGTTCGTCCATGGCCTCGTAAAGAATGCCGACTTTGGGGCTGAAACCTTGGTCCTCGCGTTTGAACTGGTTGATACGGCTTTCGGCGGTAGCAAAATCAAAGCCGTTGCCGCGGCCGGTTTCGGTCCAGTCGTAACGGCCGCCGCCCATGATGTGCAGCTTGTCCCAAAAGGTGATTTGATCTTGGAAATACACCCCGTACCAGCTGTTGTAGATTGAAGCGCGATTACCGATGCCGCCATTCGCTGCGGTGCCGAATGTGTCGCCAGTAGTCGCAAATGCGCTATTGAATGTCGACTGGGAAATGCCGTAGCTGGGATAGGGGTTGTAGATGTTGATCGCCAATGCCGGATCGGCGCTCTTCCAACGACCGTCGCCGCCATACTTGTTGAACGTGCGGTAAAAGTCGAATCCGACCAACACGTCGTGTTTTAGAGCACCGGTTTGAAATTTGCCGGTGAGATCCAGGTTGGTAGCGTAATGCTCTTGATCGGTGATTTGCCGGAAGATATTGCGTTGCATCAAGCCGGTAGTCTGGTTCAACGCTGCTGCGGCGTCAAATGCGGGCCCCGGATTGACAAACGTAGTACCTCCTTCCGCGAGACTGGCCAGAAAGCGGTTGTGTATCGCCCAGTCGTCGTTAAAGCGATGGTTGATTTCGCTGCCGATTTTGACGCCGGATTGCTCGCCGTTCGGCGTATTCGGATCGCCCAGGTTACGACTGATCGGAATTGAGGCCGGGCGATTGCCGATAAATGGAATGCCGAAATCGGCCGGTGCGGTCTTTTCGGTGCCCTCGATATCCAGCGTCACGTCGGTGTAATCGCTGGGCCGCCAAGTAATGCTGGGATTGAACACCATCCGGTCCACCGACACGAAATCCCGGAACGAACCGTTACTTTGGTAGGCGCCGGAAAAGCGATACACCAAAGACTTGTCGCTGGTCAGCGGCCCGCCGGCATCCCATTGGGTCCGGTAGTGGTCGTAGTTGCCGAACTGCTGTTCCAGCGAGTAGTACGCCGTATCCAGGCCGCGTTTGGTGGTGAGATTGATCATGCCGCCGGGTTCGGTGCGGCCGTAAAGTTGTGCCGGGCCTTTGATTACTTCGATGTTTTCCAGGTTGGCGGCGTCGAAGTCGCCAAAGAAGGCCTCGCTGGCCATTAAGCCGTTACGGTAAATGTTGTTGTTGCGAAAGCCGCGCACGATGAAGCCCACGCCACCACCCAGCGAGGGATTAGCGCGCACGCCACTGACGTTTTCCAGCGCATCCTTGACCTTGGTGGTTTTCTGGTCGTCCATCACTGCACGTGACACCACTTGCACGGATGTGGGGTTCTCCATCAACGGCGTGTCCGTTTTAGTGGACGCAAAGGATTTTGTCACCGCATAGTCCTTGCTGTAAGGGTCGGCGGCGTTGCTGCGGGTGCGATTGCCGGACACCGTGACCGCCGACAAGGTTGAAACATCGTTGTGCGAATCCGGCGCTTTTTGCAGCGTAATGGTGCCGTTACCGGTGGCACCGGCTACCACGCCGGTGCCGGCCAACAGTTTTTGTAAAGCTTGTTGGGCCGTCAATTGGCCGCTGACACCGGGCGATTTCAAGCCTGCCGCCATTTCCGCCGGATAACTAAGCTGTACGTTGGCGGCGTCGGCAAAGGCATTTAATGCGCCGCCTAAGCTTTGTGCGGGGATGTCGAAAGCGATGTTTTGTTCGGCGGCAATGACGGCAGGTGTGCTGAGCACAGCGGCGATTGTCAGCGACAAAGGCCAACGATTATATTGCGTCGGCTTGCCTTTGCGGTGGGCTTTGCGGAACGGATAAGATGCCATTAGATTCTCCCTTAGCGAATGAATTGATCCCCCGAAAGATTGGGGTTGCAATGGAGACGGGCGAAATGCGTTTTCCCTCAGCTTGACGGTAAAACTATTTTTTGAAGCTAAGAAGATATGGCTGAATGGCGGCTAGCTTTGTCGGGCGATTTGGCTAGGCGATAAGCTTTGCGATGCTCAAGCGATCACCACCAGCCACGGTGTAAATCGGTAAATCCGGATTGGCAGGGTTTGTTGTAACGACTCCAGGGTTTTATCGGTGTCGCGAATATCAAAGCGGCCGCTGACTTTCATGTCCTGCGATACCTGATTGCGGATTATCAGGCTACCGCGCCGATAGCGGCCAATTTCCGCAATCACCTTCTTGAGCGGCACATTATCGAACGAGACGCTGCCTTTTAACCATGCCGTGGCGTTGTCGGCGGGCTGGTGGCGGATTTCGCCTTGGTGGCGAGCGCCGACCTCCACGCTGTCATTGGCGTTCAATGTGGCCGGATTTTGCCGATCCCGGCTGACTTCCACCACCCCATTCACCACGCTGACCGTGTCGCTGTCGGCGTCTTCCTTAACCACGAAACGTGTACCCAATACCCGTGTGTTGCTGTAGCGGCCATCCACTTGAAAAGGATGTTGAGAGTCGTGTTGCACCTCAAAAAATGCCTCGCCCCGGACTAGCTGGACATGGCGCCGGCCATTACGCATGTTAACGTTAAGCGCGGTACCGGAGTTTAAAGTGACTTGGCTGCCGTCGCTGAGCTGTACGGTTTTTATTTCGCCGACGGCGGTGCAGTAGTCGGCCTGCCAGCAGCTTAATGCCGGCTGATAAATAAGCGCGGCGATGACCAGGCAAGCGGCTGCGGCTAACAACGGTTTGGCGCCGGGGGCGATACCTAAACGCCGCCTTGGGCTGTTGACTGGTTTACTATTCAGCGAAATCTGTGGCGACAGCGTGGCGGCGTCCAGCGTGGCGTGGAAATCGGCATCCTCCCAAAATGCAGCGATTTCGGCATAGGCCTCGCGGTGAGCAGGGGCGGCTTGGTGCCAGATTTGAAATAGCCGGCGTTCGTCTGCCGCTACCGACTCGGCACGCAGCCTCACAAACCATGTCATCGCCTGCTCGCTAATGGCATCAGGCTTATCAGAGTCGGCGGACGGTTGGTTTTCAGTCATGGCTGCATTATAAGACGCTGGGCTAGGCGTATGCCTGGGTAATATCGGTACGACGGTTAAGGCGGCAAAAACCTCAGTCGGTCCGATACGGGCGGCCAAAATGACTGCCTAGCTGTTTGCGGCAATACATTAAGCCTTTGAGGATGTGTTTCTCCACGGCGCTCTCGGAAATATCCAGAAAATTAGCCACTTCCCGATAACTCAAGCCATGAATTTTATGCAGGATAAATGCATCACGGCAGCGCGGCGGTAACTCGTAGATGGTTTGTTGCAACAGGGTGCGCCATTGCTGATCGGCTAATTCGGCTTCCACTCCGGCCAGTTGCGGCTCATCCAGATGCCGCGTCGCTTCCTGATGACGCTCGACGACTTTATGGTGGCGCAGGTGATCCATCGCCAGATTGCTGGCGGTGCGGTATAAAAATCCGCGCGGGTGGTCTATGGAGGTATCGTTGGCGGTGCGGGCCAAGATCAGATAGCTTTCTTGCAGCAAATCTTCCGCGGTTTCCGGGCATTTGACTATTCGCAGCAAGTGGTGCAGCAGCTCCTTGCAATGCAGTCGATACAGCGAGCTGATGTCCGGGGTCATGAGGCAGGGTTGGGTTTCAGTGGTTTCAGGAGCTCCGTCCCATGCCTGATTCGTGCCAGTAATGATTCAAATGCGGACCAAGGCGCTGAATATCCTGATATTGCTGGCTTGGAGCAAAGATCGGCGGTTCGCATTCGCGCTACCCGCACACATTTAACTGGTGTTGAATAGGTTATATGGCGCATCTGGCGCGGCATATAACCTATTTTTTGATGGTGGCCGGTACGATACCGGAAAGCAAAATAGGGGGACTGATTAGCGGATTAGCGAAATGCCGAGAAAAGCGTTCGATGTGTCGGGGCCTGCAATGTCAGTAGCAGCCACTTAGTTGCCATGAATTTTTGTGCCTCACCTCCTGTTTTCTGCCTGTCGTGCGTCAAAACAACGATAGTCATTATTTAACAACAGCGAGGGAAATTCATGGCGTTGAAACAAACATTTAGCGGCGGCCTGTTTGGACATGCTTCGGCACTGGTATTAGGGGCTGTGTTGGCGGTTTCCGGTACCGCGGTGGCAGATAGTGTCAGTCGGGCTTTCAGTATCCCCGCAGGCTCTCTGTCTACCGCGCTGAATCGCTTGGCGGAATCCGGCGGCTTGCAACTGGTCTACGACACGGCAATCACCGAGGGTCTGCAAAGCAAGGGCCTTAGCGGCCATTACACCCCGGAAGCCGCGTTGCAACGTTTGCTGGCAGACAGCGGATTGAGTTACCGCATGGCTGAGAGCGGCAATATAGTGATCGAAAGGCAGTCTCTGAATTACAAACAGGACCCTACGGCCTTGCCGGCGGTGAATGTGGTGGGCAAAAAGGTATATGACCCTAACGACCCATTCAGCCAGTTCTATGCGGTGCCGAATGCATCAACGGCGACCAAAACCGATATTGCGATCATGGACACCCCGGTATCTATCCAGGTTGTGCCCAAATCGATCATGAACGATCAACAAGCGATCCGCATCGAAGACGCCTTGACGCAAAACGTCAGTGGGGTGCAACGGGCTTACGGTACGGCGGATATGTACGAAAGCTTCATTATTCGCGGCTTTGCTTCCGACGATCAAATGTACCGCAATGGTTTCAGGCGCTCGATGGGCAAGTTCGATCCGGCGAATATCGAACAGCTCGAGGTGTTGAAAGGCCCGGCATCCGTGCTTTATGGAAGGTTGCAACCCGGCGGTATGGTTAATTATGTGACCAAAAAGGCGTTGGATGTGCCTTACTATTCCTTGCAGCAGCAATTTGGCTCCTTCAGTGAATTTCGTACCACGGTGGATGCAACCGGGCCGCTGGATAAGGATAAAACCCTGTTGTACCGGTTTAATGCCGCTTACGATGAAGGCAATTCTTTCAGAGATTTTTTTGATCACGAGCGGGTATTTATTGCGCCGAAATTGACTTGGCGGCCCAACGACCGCTTCGAGGCCAATGTCGAAATAGAGAAACGCCATGAAAATTACACGGAAGATTATGGCGTTCCGGTATCGGGCAATCGGCCTATTACAAACCGCAGATCCTTATTTACCGGCGATCCGTCCATTAAACCCAGCCAAGACACTACGCTGATTTATGCGGATTGGAGCTTCAAATTTAATGATGACTGGGGGCTAAGGCATAAATTTCAGTGGGACGAGACCGACATCGTATTCGGCGGCGTTGCGCCTAATAGTAAAATTAACGCGGATGGGCATACTCTGGATCGATTTGGCATCCTCGGCACCAGTAACCGCCGCTCTTACTCTACCAGCCTGGATCTCACCGGAAAGTTTCAAACTTTCGGCCTCAAACATAATGTTTTAGTGGGGGGCGATTGGTTCTTTTTTAATCAGGATGCGCCGGACAATAACTTTAGTTACGGCACCATACCCACATTCGATATCAACAATCCCCAATACGGCAATTTCGACATGGCGGCTCTGCGCGCCGAGCCCGCCAATTGGTTTTGGCGCTCGCGCGACGATTGGTACGGGGTGTATTTTCAAGACCAAATTACCTTGTGGGATAAGCTGCACATCATGGGCGGCGGGCGTTACGATATGGCAGGTTACGGCGGCTACGGCGGTACCTCCTGGGATGAAACCAAGGCTGGATTCAGCATGCAACACGAAGATAAATTCAGTCCGCGGGTAGGTATCGTTTACCAGCCTTGGGATTGGTTGTCTGTATATGGCAATTACGTTGAATCATTCGGTACGAATAACGGCCGTTCCGCTACCGGCGGCAATTTTGCACCGCAAGCGGCCGAGCAGTATGAAATCGGTTTCAAAACCGAGTTTTTCGATAAACGCCTGTCGTCAACAGTGGCGTATTATCATTTAACTAAAAATAATCTGATGACTTTCGACTTGAGCACGCCGGACCCCACCGATCAAAAAACTATCGGCGAGGCGCGTAGTCAGGGCATTGAAGTGGATATTAAAGGCCAGATTACCGATGAATTCAGCCTGGTGACGACCTACGCTTACACCGATGCAAGATATACCAAGGATTACAGCGGCTTGCAGGGCAATCGGTTGTTGAATGTGCCTGAGCATCAAGCCAGTCTGTGGGGTACTTATCAATTCACTGAGCACTTCAAGGCCGGTCTCGGCGGTGTAGTCGTCGGCAAACGCGAAGGCGACAATACCAATACCTATCAATTGCCAGGCTATACCCGGCTGGACGCCATGATGGCGTATGTGCAACCTATAGGTAAAACTCGTCTGACCGCGCAAGTCAATGTCTACAATTTGCTGGATAAGGAATACTACACCGGCTCAACTTCTTGGTTGCCTACCGCTAACGTTGGTGCCCCTATTTCCGCCATGGGATCATTGAAATTGGAATATTAATTCAATACGGGTTGATGGTGCTGCTGATAAAGCGGTGCCATTAGCCCCTTTTGAATATCCTCGTGTGAATATCCCCGTGCGAGAGCTTTATTTGGGATAGAGGATGGGCGTATGGACAACTCAGTCTTGCGGCTCATCGCCAACTCGATTTGAATTTTTACTGATTATTGAGCAGGCAGGAGGTATAGAGGGCTTCGTCATCCCTGCCCGGATAAAAGCGGTTTTCCGCGCTTTTATCCAGGTATCCTTGGCGTCTTGTTTTCCATGTTCACGGGGGAGAGAACTTAAACATCCTTGACACCGGTCTTTATATAACAATATCCATGCCAAACCCTGAAGGCTACGTGATCCAGGATTTTTCGCTAAAATCGACGGCCATTCTGTTAATTTCTATGTTATTTGCCGCAATAAAGGCTTTGCTTTGCGGCATTTCCCGCAAAAGCCGCAGTTAGTCAATTCCGTGTTCAATCATGGATAATAAACATCCCAGTCACAACGCTCGAATCGCTCGTGAAGCATTTCCGTCATCCGGCCCGCTATCGCCAATTTTGGCGCCAACCCAAAACGGCGCTTTCTTTACCGCAACGTTGCAAGCGCGGATTGGTTTATGCGGCGCTGTTTTTTGTGCTCAGTTCGCTGCTGCTGGTAGGCGTATTGCGGTACCTGCCGGCGCCGACGTCGGCATTCATGCTACATCAGCATGTTGACGACCTGGTCGAAGGCCGACACTATAGAGGCATTGATCAGCGCTGGGTCAGTCGCCGGCATATTTCGCCGCACGCCTTTGCTGCGGTGGTCGCGTCCGAAGATCAATTGTTTTATCAGCATAACGGCTTTGATGTTGACGCCATCACCAAGGCTTTTAACCAATATTTGCGCGGCGGTAAACTGCGTGGGGCCAGTACGATCAGTCAGCAAGTCGCGAAGAATTTGTTTTTAAGCCCGGCTAAAAACTTCGGGCGTAAGGCGCTGGAGATCTGGTTTACGTTATTAATAGAGGCTATTTGGGACAAACAGCGGATTCTGGAAATGTATTTGAATATTGCCGAGTTCGGCGATCATTTATTTGGCATAGAAGCGGCCAGTCGCCGTTATTTCGGTATTTCCGCCCAGCAGTTATCTGCCAATCAGGCTGCGCTGTTGGCGGCGACATTGCCGAACCCTATATTGCTAAAAGCCGATCAGCCCAGCGCTTATGTACATAAACGCCAAAGCTGGATCTTGGGCCAGATGCGGGTATTGGGGAATTGATCGCTTGTTAATCCTCTGCATCCTGATTATTCTGCGCGTCCTCGTCAGAGAGCGGCAGGCCGGACGCATCGGCAATCAGTTCTTTCAGATATTTGTATAACAAGCGCGCCGACTTAGGTGGTTTGGCTTCCTTGGCTTCTTTTTGCGCGTTGCGCTGCAATTGGCGCAAATGTTGGCTATCCGCGCCCGGAAATTCTTCCATAAATTGGGTCAGTTGCTGATTGCCATTGGCTGCCAGCAACAAATCGCGCCAGCGTTCGGCCTGATGATGTTCTCTGACCGCATGGGCGCTGCGATTTTTCATCCGCGCCAGTTTTTCATGAATCGCGGCGGTATCCAGCTTCCTGAGCTGCGCGGTGATATATTTCAACAAGCGTTTTCTAGCGGAGTTTTGCCCCATTTTGCCGGCGTCGCGCAGGGCTTGTTCTATGTTCTCGGGTAATTCGAATTCGGCAATATGTGCAGGGGATAGAGCGCATATTTCCTCGGCCATCGCAAACACTTCGGCTATTTCTTTTTTGATGCGAGTCTTGTTGGGACGTATCGCGTAATATTCGACCTCTTGTTCTTCTTCGTCGCTTTCGCCGTCGTCCTCGTCATGGGGTTCGTCGTAATAATCTTCTTCGAATTCTTCTTGGTAATCTTCGTCGTTCATGTCAAACCATTGCTATTAAGAAAAGCACGAACATCACCACCATCAGCAGTGGCCCAATAACGCTGGGCCAATCGGATGGTGTTTGTTTGCTACGCGCGATTGCGGCTTTGATGCCAGGCTGCATCCAGAACAAAAGCAGCAGCGCCAGGGCGCCGAGTATCAGGTTTTCCCAGGTTGACAGCATGATGTGACCGCTTTGTTGTGAGTGAGGGACTTTGCTATGCGGCATTCTAGCAAACCTTGCCACGCAATAAGACATTGCTTGCTGCGACACATTAAAAGTTGTTTGTCTGGATTTGTCGCTAAGCGATTATTGCAGTTGGGTAAATTCAGTTATTCACAGAAGCTGTGGATAACTCTGTGTATTAAATGTCGAAAGCCTTTGCTGGTCCCCGGTAGCTCTGGGCTGCGGTCAAATTGTATATTATTAGGTCACTATCATTAGTTAATAATAATCAATGATTTACAAATGATACTTTGTATTTCAACGAGTTATTTTGTCAAGCGTTTTCTGGTGTTGTCGTAAACAGTTTTATGTGTATAACTTGTTTACACGCCAAGCAAATTTGCGGCCAAACTGTGTTTTTTGGCGAGTCTTTAAATGGGCTGGCTTATATGGTGTGCGTAAATTTGCGATAATGGCCGGTTTTTAAAAAAGAGTCATTTCATGTGGTTTAAAAATCTTGCAGTCTACCGTTTTACCGAGCCATTTACTTTGGATGCTGTTGCTTTGGAGCAAAAACTGCAACAACAGCCGTTTCGTTCCTGTGGCAGTCACGACGAGTTTAGTTTCGGCTGGACCTCGCCACTGGGTAGAGCTTCGGATGCGCTGGTACATGCCAATAACGGCTTCTTGATGCTATGTGGCAAAAAAGAAGAAAAAGTGGTGCCTGCATCGGTGATCAACGAAATGCTGCAAGAGCGAATCAATGAAATTGAAGAACGCGAGGCGCGCAAATTGCCGGCGAAAGAACGCAGCCGCATTAAGGACGAATTGATATTCGAACTGTTGCCGCGGGCGTTTTCGTTTTCCCGCAAAACCTATGCTTATATCGATAGTCAAGGCGGCTGGTTGGTTGTGGATGCGGCATCGGCTAAAAAAGCCGAAGATATGCTCAGCCAATTGCGTAAATGTCTGGGTTCCTTGCCTATCGTACCGCTCACCGCTACCGCCAAACCGGCTAGCGTGATGACGCAATGGTTGATCGACAACACCTCGCCTAAAGATATTTTGATCGAAGACGAATGCGAGCTGCGTTCGCCGGAAGAAGAAGGCTCGATTATTCGTTGCAAGCGTCACGACTTGGCCTTGCCGGAAATCAAGAATCATCTGGATAGCGGCAAGCAAGTGATTAAGCTGGCAATGAGCTGGGCCGAACGCATTTCGTTTGTGTTGGATGAGAACTTGGCGGTCAAGCGGCTAAAGTTTCTTGATCTTATCCAGGAGCAAGCCGCGGATATTGAGGCATTCGACGAAGTCGAGCAGTTTGATGCCGATTTTTCTATTATGACGGCGGAACTTGCTCAGTTTTTGCCGCGTCTGCTTGAATTATTTACTGCTGAAGGTAACGCCTAATGAAAACCCGTTTGTTATTCAGTTTGCTGCTGACAGCCAGCACTGTAGCGTCGGCACTGACGCTGCCGGCACCGGATAGGCCGGGTGACAGTTTGATAGGCAATCCGCCGCATGAGGTCAAATATGTCGCGGCCAAGCAGGAAGACACGCTGATTGACATCGCCGTCAACTTCCGGCTGGGTCAGGACGAAATCGTGCTGGCCAATCCCCATGTTGACCGTTGGTTGCCGCGCGAAGGCACGCAGGTGCGGATTCCCAGTAGCTTTATACTGCCCAATGCGCCGCGCCAAGGGATCGTGATCAATCTGCCGGAAATGCGTATTTATTATTTTCCGGATTCTAGCAGGGTCGTAACCTATGCGATCGGCATCGGCCGGGAAGACAACTGGAAAACACCGCTAGGTAAAACCCATATAGCCGGTAAAACCGAAAATCCTTCTTGGACTCCGCCAAAATCGATCATTGCCGAGCATTTGGCTGATGGCGATGTGTTGGAGCCTTATTATCCACCCGGCCCCGATAACCCGCTGGGGCTGTTTGCGTTTAAACTTGGCATATCAGGCTATCTGATTCACAGCACCAACAAAACCAACGGTGTCGGCATGCGGGTAAGTCACGGCTGCATTCGAATGTATCCGGCCGACATCGAGCAGTTTTTTCCGATGGTCAAGGTTGGTACTCAGGTCAATATTGTTAATCAATCCATTAAGGTGGGCTGGTATCACGACACGTTGTATATGGAGGTCTATCCGGAAATGGAAGAAACGCCGGCTACTTATGAACAGCGCTTGCATACGGCATTGAACTTGATAGAGCAAGCCAACGGTGGGCAAATGCCGGTAATCAAAGGTTCTGTTTTAAAAGCGGCAGTAGAAAAAGCGACGGGTATTCCGGTGGCTATTTATGAGCGTCCTACCCAGACGCCTCCTGTCGTGCAAGGCCAAGCTGCTCCGGCAGCAAAATAGAGGCAACAAAAAAGCCCGTGGCCTTGCGGCTCACGGGCTTTTTAAAATCAACAACAGCAATAATGCTTATTTGTGTTGTGATTTTTTGAACATACGGTCCAATTTGCTGTTGGTGTCTTGAGCATATTGAGCAGCACGGTTAGCAGCAGCTTCAGCAGCAGCAGCTTTTGCAGCAGCTTCAGCAGCAGCGGCTTTAGCAGAAGCGGCGTCAGCAGATGCAGTAGCAACTTTGCCTTCCAAAGTGCCAACTCTTGCGTCCAAAGCTTCCAGGTCTGAAGTGCTTGCGCAACCGGTTGCCAAAGCTGCAATTGCAACAACTGCTGATAATGTAATAGCTCTCATCATGGTTTTCCCCTTGATTGTGGTTTCAAAAAATAATAAATGAAAAACGGTGGTAATTGTCCAACATTTTTTTGGATTTTACCAACATTATTTCACCGTTACGAGTGTCCCTTTTTCTACCCATTGACTTAACTGATCAATTTGATCATTAGTCAACGCGATACATCCGTGTGTCCAATTCATGGATCTGTGGATGGACAGACTACCGCTGCCCAAACCATGAATACCGATTTGCCCACCGAGATCGGTATTTTGCGGCGGAATTTGTCCGGCAGAATGCGCTCTGGCAATAGCTTCGTAAGTGTCGAGATCGATTTTTCCTTTTTTCAAGGCATTATCGGCATTGTCTACATTGGGATAGGTCAGGCCGAAGAATTTACGGAAAGCGCTTCTTTCGTTGATCCAGCCGATCCGATAGTTACCGAGCGGCGTGATGTCATCGCCGCGATGATTCTTTTCGCCGGCGCCATTGCGGCCAATAGCGATATTTTCCAGCACGGCAACTGTCTTGTCGCCCTTTCTGACTTCCATGCTTTGCGTCTGCGTATCGACCAACAACCAAACATCCTGGTCAGCGAAACTGCGTGCTGATACGGTACAACCCATCACAATCAAAACACCTAATAATTTTTTCTTTATCATGGCAATCTGTAAATCATCAAAGTTTTGGTGTAATTTAACCCTTTCGAAACGAGGTATTACAAAGGGTAGCATATGACAACAACAATCACCAAAACGACTCCCTACGATGATCAAAAACCCGGTACATCGGGCTTACGCAAAAAAGTCAAAGTCTTCCAGCAACCCAAATATCTAGAGAATTTCGTCCAATCCATCTTCGACAGTCTGGAGGATTTTCAGGGCAAAACCTTGGTGATTGGCGGCGATGGCCGCTACTTTAACCGTAAAGCCATCCAGATCATTATAAAAATGGCGGCAGCCAACGGTTTCGGTGAGCTCATTATAGGCCAAGGCGGCTTGTTGTCCACTCCTGCCGCATCAAATATTATTAGGAAATACAATGCGTTCGGAGGTATTGTTCTATCAGCTAGTCACAATCCCGGCGGCCCTGAAGAAGATTTTGGGATCAAGTACAACGTCGGCAACGGCGGCCCGGCTCCGGAAAAGTTTACCGACAAACTGTACGAGAATACCAAAACCATCACCGGTTACAAAAAAGCCCGTTTCGGCGATATAGATTTAGACCTTATCGGTGAAGTCGAGAAAGGTGGCGTGAAAATTCGAATTATCGATTCGGTAGCCGATTACGCTGAATTAATGGCCAAGATATTCGATTTCGACCTGCTCAAACAAAGCATCCATAACGGCTTTATCACCTTGCGTTTCGATGCGATGCACGCCATCACCGGGCCATACGCCAAGCATATTCTGGAAGACACCCTGGGCGCGGCGCCCGGCTCGGTATTTAACGCGGTACCGCTGGAAGACTTCGGTGGTGGCCACCCCGATCCGAACATGGCTCACGCTCACGAACTCTGCGAAATCATGTTCGGCGCCGATGCGCCTACGTTTGGTGCGGCATCCGACGGCGATGGCGACCGCAATATGGTGATGGGCGCGAACATATTTGTTACTCCCAGTGACAGCTTGGCGATTATGGCCGCCAACGCCAAGTTGATTCCGGCTTATGCCAAAGGCATTAGCGGCGTAGCCCGCTCGATGCCGACCAGCCAAGCGGTTGACCGGGTTGCCGACAAATTGAGCCTGCCTTGCTACGAAACCCCAACCGGCTGGAAATTTTTCGGTAACTTGCTGGATGCCGACAGAATTACTATCTGCGGCGAAGAAAGTTTCGGTTCCGGCTCCAATCATGTCCGCGAAAAAGACGGCTTGTGGGCGGTGCTGTTCTGGTTGAATTTAATCGCGCGCAAACGCGAATCGGTGGAAGATATTGTCCATGAACACTGGCAAAAATACGGCCGCGACATTTACTGTCGGCACGATTACGAAGCGGTCGATTCCGACATTGCCAACGGCATTGTCGCGCATTTGCGTGGTCAGTTAAGCAGCCTACCCGGCAAAAGCTGGGGTGATTACGAAGTCAAATTTGCCGATGAGTTCAGTTACACCGATCCGGTCGATGGCAGTGTCAGCAGCAACCAAGGCATCCGCATCGGTTTTGTGAACGGCTCGCGCATCGTGTTCCGGCTGTCCGGTACCGGTACGGTCGGCGCTACTTTGCGTATTTATTTGGAACGCTACGAGCGTGATGTCAGCAAGCACGATCAGGATGCCCAAGTCGCGCTGGCGGAATTAATAGAGATTGCCGAGCAGCTCTGCGAAGTCAAAAAGCGTACCGGCAGGACCGAGCCTGACGTTATTACTTGATCGAACCCGGCGGCATAATACGTTAGGTCTGGCTGAAGCGCCTGATCTAACGGCTCTGCCCGTAAGCATCCCGTAAAATCTGCTCCGCAGTTCGACCGCCCTCCGCCAAAGCCTGAGCTCTGTCGATGGATAAGCCCAGGCCGTGTCCGGCGCCTATGCCTGCAAATTGCCAGGTCTGACCATCGGCAGCTGTTACCGAATCAGGGCAAGAAGGTAGCTTCAGGGTATTACGAAAAATCTCGCAACTGAGCAACTCTTCGCTGGTCGGATAAAATAGCCGGATAAACAACTCGCCGTCCTTGCGCCGTTCGCGGCGAATATCCAGAATTTGATTTTCCGCAAATGCCCGGCTTAGCTCCGCGCTTGAGAGCTGCCGTTGCCAGTGCTGATCACCGCCGTTGGCAAACGGTAACCAGTTCAATCCGGATTTGGCCGCCAGTTGGTCCAAAAGCGTCAGTAACGCAATATCGGTGTGGCTGCTGCGTCGCGGCTTGTCCTCAGGCAACTCGCCGAGATAGACCATGCAATGCGTGGTGTCGCAAAGTGAGCTGGATTCATTGTGCCTATGGCTGCCGTGACTGCCGTTCCAGGCAATCACAGCCCGCATCGCTTCGCGTGCACTGCCTGCTAAATTTTGGGCCTCGGCAGCCAATACGCCATCGACATAGCTGTCGAGATCAGTTTCCAGCACGGTTACTCCGTGTTCATCAGTTTGTCGTAGAACACCTTTCACCACCCGCTCGGATCGGCTGCCACGTGCGCTGGAAACGATCCTGATTTGCCCGCAAACCGTAAAGCG
Source organism: Methylomonas sp. Kb3 (assembly GCF_002834115.1). Classification (NCBI taxonomy): domain Bacteria; kingdom Pseudomonadati; phylum Pseudomonadota; class Gammaproteobacteria; order Methylococcales; family Methylococcaceae; genus Methylomonas; species Methylomonas sp. Kb3. The sequence goes on from NZ_PIZT01000065.1 coordinate 243,734, forward strand.
CCCGTGTTGGTTAGCCACTAACGGACAGTCCGGCTCCGCACTCCAGCTATCTGGATCGGTAGGCGTTAACAAACTAACCCTAACTGCCGCAAAGCGGCTGGGATAGTCGTGTTGCCAAGTGCTCAGCAAGGCGGCAGCTTTGCTTAATATTGCTGCGCCACTGACGCCGCGTTGCCGAAATATCGCCAGAAACACCGGGTGCGTAGCTGGCCAGGCTAGCATTAAGTGGCCTGCCAAGGGGTGGCCGTCAACAGTCGATACCGTGCCGGTTTTTGCTAGAACTTGAAGTTGGCGCAACAATTTTTTATCGGTTTCGCGTTGCCCCGCCAAGGTGGAGTTGGGCAGGATACCGTTTTGACTCAGGCCGCGAAAATATTCCGGCTTCGATAGCAAGGCCGCCCGCATTGTTAGTGCCAGTTCGGGCAAGTTGGTCTGTAAAGCAAAATCGCCGTCGGCGTTACGTTCGCCCAGGTAAGATCGCCAGGTCTGCAGGTCCGATGGTTCAGTTTGCGCCGGAAGTTTTTGGTCTTTAATGGGCGACAATAACAGACGATAGCGTTCGCCTTGAAATTGCTCGCGGCGCCGCAAAAGCTTTTCGGTATCGCTCGCCGCCAGTTCTGTACCTAGCAAATCCGGATCGGCTTGCGCCAATGCCGCCGCATAGGGAATTTTCAACAAGGAACCCGGGGGTAAGCGGCTGACTTGGTCGCCGCCGCTTACCAATATCCGCCCGGACAGCAGGCTCATCAACAGAAAGGAGCTATCCCCCGCATCATCAAATGCCTGACCAAGCATTTCATTTAATTTTGCCGACACGGCACACGGTTCGTTCGGCCAGCCGGTATTGACCAAGATTCGGGCCAATGCCTCGCGGTCATTGCTATCTAACTCGGCGCCTTGCCTAACCCGGTTTTTGATGCGTTGCAGTTCAAGCGATCCGGGCCAGTCTCCAGGTGCTAGGCTCGCCAATTCGCCGCTAAAATACATCGCCCCCGCTTCTTCAGCCCAAGCCGGTAAGCGGCCGCCACAGCTGCGATGACTGGCTTCGTGAAATAGTTCGTGACGCAGATATACCGCCTCGCTCAGCCCGCCTTGCGGTTGTTGCCGCAGATAAATACTGCCGGGCCGCCAGCCGCCGGCATGGCGGCCGCTGAACGCTCCACTGGTCAACGCGGGAAACACCCGCACCGGATCGTCCTCGCTAGGTATCTTGTAGCCTTGCGCCGCTAGTTCACTAACGGCAATAGTCGCGGCTTGTCTTAATTCAGCTTGCTGGGTTAGCGCCCCGAAAAACAAAATCGCCGCGCCAACATCAAACAAATATTGCCGTCTGATGCATCGCTTTAATGAAGCATTCATTGGTAGTTAAAGGTTTATGCTGAGCATGAGGAATCCCGCAAATTGCCGAATAGCGAAGATAAGTCCTGAAGTATCTAAATATTGGATTTTACGATTTAAATTGACAATCAGTCGAATCAGCCTAGAATGCAAGCCAGCTAGAAAATACGATTTACCCTTTGTCTACCAGCTCGATGTCTCTTCAGTAGTCCTTCGTCCTAGTTTTTCATTAAGTAATTTCCACATTTACCAGCGTGACCCGCCTTACTTTAGCTAGGGCATTATCTAAATTTTAATAGGACTTATTATGTCTACAATGACAACTGGCGTCGTAAAATGGTTTAACGCAGACAAAGGCTTCGGCTTTATCGAACAAAAACAAGGCCCTGACGTTTTCGTACATTTCAAAAACATTCTGAACCCAAACAACAGCTACAGAACGCTGGACGAAGGTCAGCATGTACAGTTCAAATTGGGCCGCGGCCCTAAAGGCCCACAAGCCGAAGAAGTAACCATCGTTTAAAGATTAAGCCGTAGTTGCCAATTGGTACCTACGGCTTTTTTGTTAGATAGAGTGGAAATCAAACGCGGTTTCCACTTTCGTTCTTCCCACCGTTTCATTTCAACGTACTGGATTGCTTTTAAAAGCTTCTAGCAAAGCATTCAGCAGACTAAACTTTAGTTGTCCGCAATGGTCCAAAGTCTTTGTAATTTTAATCAAGTAAAGAGGTGGGGCATGTCGTTAAAAAACGAATTTGAAAGTTTGCTCGTTAATCTGGATTCGGTTCGCGAGGAACTGCAACTGAAGTTGCATCTGGCTTCAATGGATGCCAAGGATGAATTTGCAGAAGCGGAAAAACAGTGGTTGCAGATTAAAAGTAAAGCCGCTGAAATTGCCGACGAATCGATAGAGACTTCCGAAGAGTACATCGCCAAGGCTAAAATCGTTGGAGAGGAGTTGAAGGAAGCTTATCAGCGAGTAGCCAAGCGCCTTTCCGAGTGATCTGCCAAAACTCAAAAAGCTGGCAAATTTAATTTGGTACCAGCCTTGCCGCTAGTGCGGGCTGGTTCATAAGGCTATTGCCTTTGGTATGCAATAAGTTGGAACAGGTAGCCGCCAATTGTGCTGACCATGGCGGCTTGGAGCCTATCAACTCAACGGCGGTTTTTGCAGTGTGGTTAAGCTATTGAATTAGCAACGCGACTTCAGCTGTAGATCTAGCTTCCTCAGCTGTCCGAAACTATTGTACTGCCAAGCTTAGATCCGCAATTTTGGCAATATTGTTGATCAACCGAAACCTTCGCTTCGCATGCGGGACATGTATTGGATGATTGGGTTTTATGTCCGCAGGCATTACAAAAATGAGTATTTGCGGTAATGTCGGCGCCGCATTGCTGACAGGCCGGGTTTTGCTGGGGGAGAAGCCTTGATAACATTTTAACCAGCTTGGCAACGGTATCGATCAGGTAAGTAGCATGGCTATAGGCCCTGAACACAAACCAAATGCTGACGCTTACAATCAGAATGATCGCGCTACTATGGTAAATCGTTCTACCCAAGCTATCGACGAACGGCGCCAATAACTCCCAAAACAATGCCTGTACGGTAATCAAAATCAACAGTGCGGTTAGCGGCTCGGCGATACCTTTGGCAAATGACAACGCACCGCCGCTGTTGGGAATGGCCTCTATCACGTAGCCGGCAAAAAAATAAAACAAGATTAATGCTGCCAGCCTGGCAAAAAACCAGACTACGGCCGCGGCCTTGAATACGCCGGCCACTTCCAATTCCGTCATTACCGGTACTAGCGTAATTAATTTGCCTATTGTCAGAATGCTGGCAATCGTAATGAATAGCTGGGCGGCCCGCTGCCATGCATTGCTTGATGAGGAAATCAAAGAAAACATAAGCATTGCAACTCCTGTTTGTAGGGGACTGCATTTGAATCAATCATTAGCTCGTTGAATGGGCGTGATTCCTTAGGTAGAGAATATCACACAAAAAAGCGGATAACCCTCAGTGCTAAACTTTAGAAGTTCAAACACTGTCTGGCTGTTTCCGGCTCAGAGACCACAGACGAAAACCGGTTTTTTGCCTTATCTAAATCCTTTACGGTACTATTCAGAGGCAATGCGTAATTGATTTTTTCCCTTCTCCCAAACGGCATCATGTCCCCCGAACAATTCCAACAAAAACTCTTTAGCTGGTTTGATAATCATGGCCGTAAGGATTTGCCATGGCAACGGGACATTAATCCTTATCGAGTGTGGGTGTCGGAGATTATGTTGCAGCAAACGCAAGTAGTCAGCGTGATTGCATATTTCAATCGCTTCGTCGCCAGGTTTCCGACGGTGCAAAGCCTGGCAAGCGCAGAACTGGACGAAGTCTTACAGCACTGGTCCGGGCTTGGCTATTATGCGCGCGCCAGAAATCTGTACAAAACCGCGCAAATCGTTGCCGGCAATGCCGGCGTATTCCCGCAAACCGTCGCAGAGCTAAGTGCCTTGCCCGGCATCGGCCGCTCCACTGCGGGGGCGATACTCAGCATCGCTTGCGGGCAAAGCCAGCCCATATTGGACGGCAACGTCAAGCGCGTGTTGGCGCGGTTTCATGCCGTGCATGGCTGGCCAGGTGACAATAAAGTGGCTGCGCAGCTTTGGCAAATTAGTCAGCGCTATACGCCGACGCAAAGAACCGGCGACTACACCCAGGCAATGATGGATTTGGGCGCTACGCTCTGCACCCGCAGTAAGCCGCTATGCGAGATCTGCCCCGTTGCAGAAGGCTGTCAGGCTAGGCAGTTGGCCTTAGTAAAACAGTTACCAGGCCCCAAGCCTCGCAAGGACGTACCGGTCAAACAACTATATTTTTTGCTGTTACTAGACAAGGAAAACCGGGTTTTATTGGAAAGGCGGCCACCGACCGGCATTTGGGGTGGGCTATGGAGTCTGCCGGAATTTGACGATCCGCAGGCTTTGCAAGATTGGTGTCTGCAACGCCATTACCAAATGCATGCTTTGCAGACTTTACCAGACCAGCGCCACAGTTTCTCGCATTATCATCTGGACTACACACCGATCCTGGCAAAGTTGGAAAACCCCATAAACAATGTGATGGAAGGCGAGCGGGCGGTTTGGTATAAAACCGCCGAGATTACTACTTTAGGTTTGCCGGCGCCGATCAAGCGTCTGCTGCAACAACATGTCACAGAGGATCAAAATGACGAGAATGATTACATGCGTAAAACTGGGCGTTGAGGCTGAGGGTCTGGATGCGCCACCGTTTCCGGGTGTCAACGGCCAACGCATTTTCGAGCATGTGTCGAAACAGGCCTGGAAGGACTGGTTAGCGATGCAAACCATGATAATTAACGAGCAGCGGCTGTCCAGTTTCGATCCGGCTGCGAAAAAAATATTGGAAGCCGAGCGCGAGAAATTTTTGTTTGCCGGTGGTTTCGAGTTGCCGGAAGGCTATGTGCCGAAAAAATAGTGCCGTTTGGGCTTTAGGCGCTTTGTCAGATGGTTAGTATTTGTAAAGTTGCGTGTATGGCTTTTGTATAGCGTTAATCCGGTTAAAAGGTTGACAAAAACACCGTGACTGGAAAGCTCGGGATGTCTATTAAAACTATCATCCGGAGAAAAATATGAACGCAACTGTAGCACCTCAGATCCATGCCTTGCGCGCAGCTCTCAGCGACCACGTCCTGATGGGTAAAATAGTCGATGTGTTTTATGCAAAAATGCTGGACGACTATCGGATTAACCGCTTCTTCTTTACCCGCCCGGCTGCTGAGCAGGCTGATGCGCTAAAAGCCTATTTGAAAGCTTACTTCAATAGCTTAAATAGTGACGATGATAGAGTATTAGAGGCATTGGATGGGTATTTTACGGCAGCGTTTGCCCGCACCAACGCCAAACCGAGTTTGGTTACCGGCAACGATTTTGCCTTCCTGCTGGATATCGTTGGCGGGCAAGAGATTAGAAGCATCACGTTGTTAACGCCGGCTCATAGTTTTTTGATCAAGCTCGGTCCTGACGATTTCCATTACGACATCGTGATGGAGCATTTGGCCGCCTCTTTAAAGCAATTGAATATCGCCGAAGATTTGGCTTATCAAATCCTGGCTTTGGCGGAGAAAGGTCGAGATGGCTTGTTGGCTAGAGGCGTAGAAGTTAAGAAAGCCGCTTGAATAGCGTTTTAGTGGTTCGGGTTTCGTTCGCTTAGGCATTGCCTAAGCGAACAATCACTAGCTGTCTTCCTTGATCATGGCAACAAGAAAATCTACGAAGCTCTGAATGGCTAAGCCGGTGCCCACTGCGGTTGCCATGTTTGCCAGTAATTTGCTGACAACACCCAAAAGTCTTTCAAGCAGTTTGTGGCCGCCGATAATTTCTATTCCGTACAGCAAAAATTCGCCTAAAAAATGATTGATGACGGCGAGCTTTAGATTTAGCTGGGTTCCCAATAAGCCTTGCGCTAACAAGGTGTGGGTTTCCGCACGTTGCAAGCCGTCTTTTAGCGCCGAAAAGTTTGGGTTAAGCTCAATCCAGGCTTTTTTATAATCGTCGCGAAATTTCGGCTGAAAATACTCGCCGTTATTTATCACCTTCTCTAAAAACTGCTGCAGAGCATCAACGAAATTCAGCAACCTTTTTCTGTCATCTTCGCCAGCCCCAAAGACAAATTTTTCCACTCGCTGTTCCTTCTATATGATGTCGGCGTTCTCACCAAAAAATGGCAGGCTGACGTTTAACTCACTCACGAATTTTGCGTTTAGCAAAATAAGCACTATTTCTTTACATACAGGTCGGTAATCGTTCCCTCTATCATTTCCGCTGCAAACGCAAAGGTTTCCGATAAAGTTGGATGCGGATGGATGCTGAGGCTGATGTCGGTAGCGTCCGCGCCCATTTCCAAAGCCAGCACGGCTTCTGCCACTAATTCTCCGGCACCGGGGCCGGTAAAGCCGGCGCCGAGAATACGGCCGGTGGTTTTGTCGGTCAGGATTTTAGTAATACCTTCGCTGCGGCCCAGTGCCAAAGAGCGGCCACTGGCGGCCCATGGGAATACGGCTTTGTTGAATTCCACGCCTTGCTGCTGCGCCTGGGTTTCGGTTAGGCCCATCCAAGCTACTTCCGGATCGGTGTAAGCGACCGAAGGAATGGTTAGTGCGTCGAAACCGGCTTTGTGCCCGGCAATGACTTCGGCGGCGATTTTGCCTTCGTGCGTGGCTTTGTGGGCCAGCATTGGATTGCCGACGATGTCGCCGATCGCAAAAATATTGCTGACGTTGGTACGGCCTTGCTTGTCCACCGGGATGAAGCCACGCTCGTCTACATTGACGCCCGCCTTATCGGCGTCGATCAATTTACCGTTCGGCCGGCGGCCCACCGCCACTAAGACCGCATCGAACACTTCGGATTCCGGTGCGCCTTTGCCTTCCATCGTGACTTTAATGCCGGCATCGGTAGCTTCCATCGCCTTAACGCTGGTTTGTAGCCACAGATTCTCGTACTGCTTTTTGATTTTGCGTTGCAGTGGCGTGACCAAGTCTTTGTCGCAGCCGGGGATAATCTGATCCATCAATTCCACGACACTGATTTTCGAACCCAGCGCATGGTAAACAGTCGCCATTTCCAGGCCGATAATACCGCCGCCGACGATCAATAGTTTTTCCGGTACCGATTTCAGTTCCAGTGCGTCGGTGGAATCCCAAACGCGAGGATCGTCATGCGGAAAGCTGGGGATTTTAGTTGGCTGCGAGCCGGCGGCGATGATGGCATTGTCGAAGGTGACGGTTTGCACGCCGGCCTCGCTGGTCACCGTTAAGCTGTTGGCGGTGGCAAATTTACCCACGCCATGGATTACAGTGACTTTACGTTGCTTGGCCAGTTTGCCCAAGCCTTGATTCAGGCTTTGGCTGACGCTTTGTTTCCAGGCACGAATTTGGTCCAAGTCAATGTTTGGCTTGCCGAAACTGACGCCGTGTTCCGCCATCGCCTCGGCTTCGTGGATGATTTGCGCAGTGTGCAGCAAGGCCTTGGACGGGATGCAGCCAACGTTCAGACAAACGCCGCCTAACACAGGATAGCGTTCGACCAGCACCACTTGTTTGCCCAGATCGGCAGCGCGAAATGCGGCCGTGTAACCGCCGGGGCCGCCGCCCAGAACCAAAACTTCGGCGTGTGTAACGGAATTAGTCATAGGATTTGTCTCCAGTGAGGATGTCTATTTAGGTTATTTTATCAATTCAAAATCGTCCGGCAGGCTTAAGCCGTCAGTGTAATGCCGGTAATTGTGCATTTATCATGGCCGAATATTCCGCCGTTGGTAATATCGCTTCGGCAATTATTTGTTTTGCTTGCGCGGCTACCGATTGAAGTTCAGTGTTTTCGAGTTGCTTGTTCGCAAGTTTTATCACCGCAATTAATTGATTAATCAACGCAAGGTGGCTACGCCGCTTTTCATTCAACGCTTCTCTATCTAATCCCACAACAGCAATCGTTGCTTTGCCGTAGATATTGCCGTCAATCGCATAGGGAATCTCTTGCCGAAAGCCGATATATTGCCGAGGATCGGTGGCGGAAGGGTTGATTAACAGTGGCTGTTCCAACGTAATGTCGTCGTGGTGGTTAAGTGCTCGCTCCTGCGGGTCCAACAAAGGAAACAGATTTTTCTTAAATTGTTGATTGCATAAGGTGCAGCTCAGTAACAAGTTTTCCCAAGTATAAGGCAACCAATAATAGCCAGGAGCATGAAATTCGTCCTGTTCCGCTTGTTTGTAGCCGCCCTTGGGCCGGTAATGCTCCACATCGCCATAACTAATATGGGAAATTTTCGACTCGCAAAAACAGCACTTGTCACACTGCATTTTTAATAACGCGGTTTTAACGGTGGGATTTCCGTAAATCGCACTATCGAATTTAAATTCGCGTTTGCCAGCATCATAAGCCTCACAAAAAGCCTGTTGTTCAGCTTTACCCTTGTTTTGCAATACGGCGGGTTCCTGGCTGCGCTGGATAAAAATCATCGGACCTATTTCAACAGCTCCGCCGCACGGCGAATAATATTCATCGCGTCAATATCTTCGGGGGTTTCCGCTGTGGGCAGTTCTCCTATTTGACATTCCAGTTCAGACAATTTGGCTTGATCGGTACCGGTCAATTGCGCTTGGCTCAAAATCTGCCGGCGTTGGTTCAACAGGTTTTCATAATGCGGCGAACGGGCGCTGGGCAAATCGAACAAGTCGCTGGTTAATAACTGGTCGATACGCCAACCTTTGACGTCTTGCGGATGTTGATGAATTTTAACCGAGTCGCCTTCGCGCTTAAGCACCACGATATTGGCATTTTCCGCAGCCTGCACGATTAAGGGGCTATGGGCGGTAACAATAAACTGAGTATTGACGAAGCGTTCGCTCAAATAAGCCATGATCGTTCGCTGCCATTTGGGATGCAGATGCAGGTCGATTTCGTCGATCAATACCACCGCAGGTTCGGCGATAGGGTTGGCGCTATTGGGATAATGCTTGAATAACTGTGCGGCCAGATCGACCATCCAGGCGGTCATGGTTTGATAGCCAAGACTGAGCTGAGATAACAACAGCCAGCCGTCGGGTAGATTGAATTCGACCCTGGGGTTTGGCGACTTTTCGCTGGGTGTCGAGATGCGAATATCGCTGACGTCCGGTAATAAAGCAATCAGCGTGTCTTTAATAATCGTCAGACGTTCTTGGTAACTCGCCTGAATCTCGGATGGTTTATTAGCAATATAATCGGTTTGGAGTAGCCATTCTTCGGCATTGATTAAATTGTCTGGTTCATCAATAGGTAGTTCGACATCCCCACCTCCAAAATCAAATTCATATTTCCTAGCTAACCTTCTGCTGGCGGAATAATAAAATATTGATTGGTAGTCAAATATTTCATCAAAATTTTTCTGCCCTTGCATCGTTTCACGAATATGTTGGCCTCGAATAAACGGTTTAAAGGCGTATTCTAGTTGTTGCGATACAACCGAATCCAAGCCATCGCTTTTCCCAAATTGTAAATTCGTATTAGCGGACGAGTTGTTTAACCTAATAAGATTTTTATCTAGCCAAGGTGTACTTTGTTTGATATTCAGCGCATCCAGCAAAGTAGATTTGCCCGTTCCATTTCCCCCCAAAATCACCGTCCACTGCGCCGGCCTAGCGTTGCCATCCGACAAATCCAGTGTCTGTTTCTCGGCAAAACAGCGCACGTTTTCCACCGATAACGACAGGAAATAAACGCCTTGATTGCTAGGATTTTCGGCCATGACTTTGACTATTCGCTATTAAAATGCCGATTTTTAGGAGATTGGGTTAAATAAAAGGATTGATTAGCTGTAAACCGTTTATGTTTAAACCACTATGCATGTCTTCAGAGTAAATGCTTCGGCAATCGGTTACTATTGCGGAAGCGACCACCAAACTATCCCAATAGGACAAACTGAACGATTCGCGTAATTCGGAGGCCCGGCGTACATCATCCAATGTGACGGTATGTATCGGATAACGTTGCCGGAAATTATCCACGGTTTGTCGAATCTCTTGCTCGGTGTATCCGGCTTTTCGCAGCAGATTGTTGCAGATCTCGTTCACAACTTGAGTGCTAAGCATTACGCCGGGCTGTGCGATAACCTTTAAAGCTTGTTGGTGTTTGGGCGAACTCTCATCCATGAAAGCATAAAGCCAGACGTTGGAATCGACAAAACAGTTAACGCTCATACACCGCTTCGCGTGGCAGCGGCTCGAATGGTTTAACCAAGCGAGGCGCTAATGGCGCTGATTCCTTAAGGTCTTGTTGTTGCCCCGCGTATTTTTGCAACAAAAATTGATAAAAATCCTCCAATTCATGCCTGGCAAAATCCGGTAGTTTCTCTAAATTCAGTGTTTGCATACTGGGCCTCCCAAGAAAATTGATCCTTGCCGTTTACAACAACAAGCGCCGAATGTCGCCCAGATAAGATTTCAATGCTTCCATGAAACGTGCACCCTCGGCGCCGTCTATGACGCGGTGGTCGTAGGTGATGTCCAGCGGCAGCATCAGTTTCGGTTCGAATTCCTTGCCGTTCCACACCGGTTGTACCTTGGAGCGGGTGACGCCCAAAATCGCCACTTCCGGGGCGTTGACGATGGGCGTAAACGCGGTGCCGCCGATGCCGCCCAGGCTGGAGATGGTCATACAGCCGCCTTGCATATCGGCAGGTTTCAATTTGCCGGTTCTGGCCAGTTCGCTTTTTTCGGCTAGCTCGTTGGATAATTGGAAAATACCTTTTTTATCGACATCGCGAATCACCGGCACGACTAAGCCGTTCGGGGTATCCACGGCAATACCGATATGGAAGTAATGTTTGAAGATCAGTTTTTCGCCGTCTGGAGACAATGAGCTATTGAAGGATGGGTATTTTTGCATTGCCGCTACCAGCGCCTTCATGATGAAGATTAGGCCGGTGACTTTAACGGCGTCCTTCGCTAAGCCAGCGTTGACCGATTTGCGGAAGTCTTCCATCGCGTCGATGGCCACTTCGTCGTGATAGGTCACCAGAGGCAGGTTTAACCAGACACGGGTCAGGTTTTGGCCGGTCAGACGCTTGATTTTGCTGAGCGGTTTTTCCTCGATTTCGCCAAATTGGGTGAAATCTACTGCCGGAATGGCCGGTATGCCTGCGCCACCGCTGGTCGAACCTCCGGAGGCCATGACTTGCTTGACGAAGTTTTTCACATCGTCTTGCAGGATACGGCCTTTACGGCCGCTGCCGGTTTGGATTTTGCTCAGGTCCACGCCCAATTCGCGGGCAAACAGTCTGACGCTGGGGGTGGCGTGTGCTTTAAACCCTTCATTGCTACTTGCCACGGGCGCAACAGGCGCTGCGGCTGGTTGGGCAGGTTCTACTTTTGGGGCTTCCGCAACCGGTGCAGGGCTCGGTTCAACTGGGGCAGGTGTTACAGTCTGTGCCGGTTCGGCGGGAACTGCAGCGGCTGCCTCGCCTGCTTCAAGAGTAGCGATCAGTGTGCCTTCGGAGACTTTATCGCCGGGTTTGATATGCACGGTTTTGATGGTGCCGGCCGCGCTGGACGGTAAATCCATCGTCGCTTTGTCGGTCTCCATCACCGCCAGGGTTTGTTCCACCGCGACCACGTCGCCGGGCTTGATCAGCACCTCGACGATGTCGATTTCAGGGACATTGCCGACGTCGGGGACCTTTATTTCAATTACAGAACTCATATGTCGCTTTCCGTTAGATCAACCAAGGGGCGGTTGCGTCAGGGTTGATGTTGTATTTAGCAATGGCTACCTCGACTTTCGCGGCGTCGAACTCGCCGGCTTGCGCCAGGCTGTGCAAGGCGGCAACGGCAACGTGGTATCTGTCCACTTCGAAGAAGCTACGCAGCTTGGCGCGGGTGTCCGAGCGGCCGAAACCGTCAGTACCCAACACCGTGTAAGAGCGATTCACCCAAGGGCGAATTTGTTCGGCAAATGCGCGCATGTAATCGGTAGCGGCGATGATCGGACCCTTGGTGCTATCCAGGCAATGCTCGATATGCGTGATGCGCGGCTTTTCGGTCGGATGCAAACGGTTCCAGCGCTCGCAGGTTTGGCCGTCGCGAGCCAGCTCGGTAAAGCTTGGGCAGCTCCAGATGTCGGCGTCCACGCCCCAATCATCGTGCAGCAGTTTGGCGGCTTCAATGACTTCGATAAAGATGGTGCCGGAGCCCAGCAATTGCACGCGCGGTTTTTTGCTGTTCGGACCTTTCTTGAACAAATACATGCCTTTCAGAATGTCGGCTTCCGCGCCTTCGGGCATGGCCGGCTGGTCGTAGTTTTCGTTCATCAAGGTGATGTAATAGAAAATATCCTCCTGTTCTACATACATCCGGCGCAAACCGTCCTGAATGATCACTGCTAATTCGCAGGCAAAGGTCGGATCGTAGGAATAGCAGTTTGGCACGGTCGCCGACATCAGATGGCTGTGGCCGTCTTCATGCTGCAAACCTTCGCCGTTCAAGGTGGTTCTGCCGGCGGTGCCGCCCAGCAGGAAACCGCGGGTACGTTGGTCGGCCGCGGCCCAAATCAGATCGCCGACCCGTTGGAAACCGAACATCGAGTAATAGATGAAAAACGGAATCATCGGTACGCCGTGGGTTGAATAGGCGGTACCGGCTGCAATCCAGTCGCACAGGCCGCCCGCTTCGTTGATACCTTCCTGCAACACCTGGCCGTGCTTGTCTTCCTTGTAAAACATCAGTTGCTCGGCGTCTTGCGGGGTGTAGAGCTGGCCGACTTGAGACCAGATACCCAACTGCCGGAACATGCCTTCCATACCAAAAGTGCGCGACTCGTCCGGGACAATCGGTACTACGCGCTTACCGATTTGTTTGTCCTTGACCAGGATGTTCAAAATGCGCACAAAGGCCATGGTGGTGGAAATCTCGTGACCTTCGCCGGTGCCGTCCAATAGCGCTTTGAAAGCGGATAAGGCCGGTACTTCGAGCGGGTAGGACTTGGCGCGGCGAGCCGGCAGATAACCGCCCAGATCGACGCGGCGTTGGCGCAGGTAATTGAGTTCCGCAGAGTCTTCCGCAAAACGCAGGTAAGGCAGATTGATCAACTCTTCGTCGCTGACCGGCAATTGATAGCGGTCGCGGATGTATTTGATCGATTCCATGCTCATCTTCTTTTGTTGATGGCTGGTGTTTTGCGCTTGTCCTGAGTCGCCCATGCCGTAACCCTTGATGGTTTTAGCCAGAACCACGGTGGGTTGGCCGGTATGGTTGACCGCCGCGTTGAAGGCCGCGAAGACTTTGATCGGGTCGTGGCCGCCGCGATTCAATTCCCAGATGTCGCGGTCGGTGTAATCCTTGACGAGTTCCTGCAGTTCGGGGGTGTTGAAGAATTTTTCCCGGACGTAGGCGCCGTCCTTGGATTTGAAGGTTTGGTAGTCGCCGTCCACGCATTCCATCATGCGTTTAACCACCAAACCGTCCTTGTCGCGGGACAGAATCGCGTCCCAGCGCCGGCCCCAGATCACTTTGATAACGTTCCAGTTGGCGCCGCGGAAGTTGGCTTCCAGTTCTTGAATAATCTTGCCGTTGCCGCGTACCGGACCGTCCAGACGTTGCAGGTTGCAGTTGACGACGAAAATCAGGTTATCCAGTTTTTCCCGGCCTGCCATGCCGATCGCGCCCAGAGTTTCCGGTTCGTCGGTTTCGCCGTCGCCCAGGAAGGCCCAGACTTTACGGCCTTCGGTGTTGGCAAAGCCGCGGTTTTGCATGTAGCGCATGAAGCGGGCTTGGTAGATTGCCATGATCGGGCCAAGGCCCATCGATACGGTGGGGAATTGCCAGAAGTCCGGCATCAACCACGGGTGCGGGTAAGACGATAAGCCGTTGCCGCCGACTTCTTGTCTAAAGCTGTCCATTTGCTCTTCGCTCAAGCGGCCCAGCAAGAAGGCGTGAGCATAAGTGCCGGGCGCGGAATGACCTTGCGAGAAAATCAGGTCGCCGCCGTGTTTGTCCGAGGGGGCGTTCCAGAAATGATTTTGCCCGACATCGTATAAGGTGACGGCGGAAGCGAAACTGGCGATATGGCCGCCGACATTGGTGTATTTGTTGGCGCGCAACACCATCATCATCGCATTCCAGCGCACGTAAGAGCGGATGGTGCGCTCGATGTCGGTGTTGCCGGGAAATTTGGGTTGCCTATCTATCGGGATGGTGTTGATGTAAGGCGTATTAGCCGAGAACGGAATGTCCATGCCGGCTTGTCTGGCGGTACTGAGCAGGGTTTCAATCAGAAAACTGGCGCGGTCGCCGCCTTCTTTTTCTATCACCGCTTGCAGTGCCTCCATCCATTCTAGGGTTTCAGCAGGATCAATATCGTGTTTGGCGGCAATATCGGTATTGTTGGTCATTACGGAACCTTGGAAAACGTTGGATTAGCTTAAAAAGGATACCCGAAATGGCTGGTTTGAGCATATTTTTTTAGTAATCCGCTGCCGGCAAATCCGGCTAGAATCCAGGTAAAACCTGGGTGTAGCCAAAAAACGCAGCGGTTTAGTTTTTCGAAGCAGGCAAAAGGTTATTGTATGGTCAGAATTGCATTGGGTTTAATGAGCTTCAGCCCTTAAGTACAGGTGGCTTTGCAAGCCGACATGACGTAAAATTTGTGCCAGTACTCATTTTTAAGGAAATCCCTATGCGTAATCAACTAGTTAAACCCTTGGTTGCCTTGTTTCTTTCTACGGCAAGCATAGAAGCTAGTGCTGGGCTGGTCAGCTTTACCTCCACTGAGTTCCAGCAAACCCTGGATGGACAGGTTTTTACTTTCGCTATTGATAATGCGCCTTTGGCGGATTTAGTGGCCGGCAGCTTCACTGTCCATGCGCGTGGAGATTACTCGATCAACGCATCTACTGCCAATCCTGAGAACATCGCCGTTACATTCGAAAGTGTGATCAGCAATCTGAAATTTGCTCCTATTGCTCCACCCGTTAACTCTAGTTCTGTCTTTGTGGACGCCAACAATTACAGCACGGTTACAAACGCCGATTTGGTCGAGTGGTCGCGGAGCACGCTGCTACCGGGTGCTTTATTGCAGAGTTGGACACAGGACAACAAAATCCTTATCACCTTGGCACTGTCACCTGATGTGACCGCGGACTTGAATGCTGGACAAGGCAGCAACCCTTTTGTCCAGGCCACTATTACGTATACGACTTCGGCAGTACCTTTGCCGGCCGCAACATGGCTGTTTTTGTCTGGTCTGATTGGTATGGTAGGCTACGGAAAACAGCGCAAAGCAGATTAAAGCTGGTTCCCAGACAACAAAAAGCCGGCTTATGCCGGCTTTTTGTTGCGAAATGCGCTTGATTAATGAATAACGCTATCGGGGTGTTGCAAATCAGGCAGCACACTGCTGATGCCAGTATTGAGCAATGCGCCGGTATCGACGGTAAAGCTACCAACGCGGGTGCTATCGCCATCACCATCTGTTGCACTAAAACCAAACTGTAATTGCAGGTTTTGTGGCGCTACGCTGGTATATTGCAGGCCTCCCACCGCGAGCTTGCCAAAATTAACCTGGATTTCCAGCCTGTCGTATCCACCAACCACATCAATCGGGTCCGTAAGCCCACCTCCAGCAGGCGTGCTAAATACAACCGTTCCAGTATCAACTTGGGTTAGCCCCCTATAAGCTGTCCAGCTAAAAACATCCAAAGCACTACCAACATCGGCTTCGTTGAGTTGTACCGAGTTTACTAATTGCGGAGATGTAATATCGAAACCGCCGACAGTACCAAACCTGTAGGTTATTACTTCCGATGCATCCAAAAATCTATCACCCACACCGACGTCATTGTTTGCTGAGTCGATAAACAGGTTGCTGCCCTCAACAAGCAGAGAATTCCCTACAGCAACTTTTCCGGCACCGAAAGCCAGCGCGGCGCTGCCAAAATCTAGAGTGGTGCTCGGTGCAGCAGGCAAATCCAAAACATCGTGCAATTCCAATTTGTACGCACCATCTACGGCGCCGTTAACTGTCGGCAGCAGCGAAAATACCATGCGGTCAGCACTGAGGTCGGCAAATGTGGTCGTCAGGGCACCGTTATCGACAAAAGCATAAAGTTCTTGTAACTGGTCGCCGTTGCTATCGACAATCAAATAAGAAATACCATCTGCTCGAGACGTTAACGCCCCATTATTGTTTGTCAAATTTACACCACCGGCACTCCCAAAGCCGTCAAAACCCAGATCGTAATCAATCAAGCCCGTTAATGTTTGACCTGCGGCATCTTGTAAATTCCCGTTGCTGTTTTTGACGAAGGGCGCATCATCAAACACGTTCGCACTAAACGTCGTATTCGCGACCCTTCCGTCCTGATCGGTTAACGTCGCGGAAAATGTAAAGCCAATAGCCGGCGATTCCGGTGCGCCTGTGTTTATGTGGGTCAAAGCGTTTAGCAAGGTAAAGGTGTAACTGTCATTGTTCACAACTACCTGATAAGAACCGTCGCTGGCTGTCAGGGTTTGCGTAGCGGCGTCCCAGGTTGCCCCACTGGCCGACAAGACAACCGATGTTGGTGCTTGGCCGTTAATACGCAGAGCGCCGGTCTCGGCAGGGGGTAAGCTAGCGTCACTTTCGTCCACGATGACGTCGCTGACAGTGACAGTAGGCACGTAAACAATGCTGACTTCGGCGGGATTGGACTCCAGGCCCAAATCATCCTCGACGGTGTAGGTGATCAGAGTCGGATTGCCGGTAAAACCGGGGGTTGGCGTAAAAGTGATGGAGCCTGTAGTCGTGTCGACAGTCCAAATACCCTGGCCAGGCACAACTAGTGGTTGACCGGGTCCGTTACTGCCGACGATTTGCACGCTGGCGGGGTTGAGCGTGCCATCCGGGTCATTGTCGTTGCCCAGCACGTTGATCGTAACACTGCTGCCGGGTGTTAAGCCTGTAACGCTGTCATTGCCTGCAATCGGCGGCTGGTTGCCGGAGGTTGCAGCGGCCTGCTCCGGATTCAAAATCAAAACTTCCGGCACAATCGGCGGAAATGCGACATTGGGACCGGTGGTATCGAAACCATTCGTGACCGGTGCTACAGGGTTGAGATATTCGACGATAACCGGCACATGGCCTTCGTTACCTGCCCCAGGCGCGCCTCCTGCTGCCGGCGCACCGCCAGCGGCAGTCGCTTCAGCTATTGTGGTTGGATCGGCGCCGGCCAGTAAGGCCGCCTGAATATCTTCCGCGCTGGGACCGGCGGGTGTCGGATTCTGGGTGATCTGAGCCGGCTCGCCTTGTTCCTGCAGCGCTGCAGCAAGCTGCATGCTGTCGTTGCCGCCCATATCAATAAACGAGCCATTGGCAAGTTGTATCATCACCGTGCTGCCGTCGGCAGTGGTCAAAAGATCGGTTGGGTAAACGCGGTCGCCGACCTGCAAAATACGTTTACTGCCGTCGGCGGCAATGGCGGTAACGGTGCCAGTTGCGATTTTAACGATGCCGATTTCTTTGGCCATGCTTTGCTCCGAAGTTTATTCCAAATAAATAACGTGATTTTGTGACCGAATAATAAGCTAATTTGAACAAGTTGACATAGTACCTTGGTTCGAAATTTGCCGAGACGAGTCGTTAGGAGCTGCAGGACAGCATGGAGCAGCCGGCGCGCTGCTTAGCCCAATCGGGCCGTTTAGCGGCAAAACTCTGTTTATCCGCTTGTTCGGCGTAAGGGCGTCGCAGCACTTCGAGTAACTCCTGGACTAAAGAAAAATCGCCCTGTTCGGCTTGGTCAATAGCCAATTGCGCCAGATAATTACGCAATACGTATTTCGGATTGACCGCGTTCATCGCTGAACTGCGATCCAGTGTTAGCCTGCCGTCGCGCTGACTGCGCAGGCGATAAATGGCGAACCAGCGGCTAGCTTGTTCCATGAGGTCGTCGTTCAACGGCTCGTAGCTGGTACGCTGCAACAGCGCTAAAAATTGCGCCGGCGAATTCGATTCCGCGCTGACATCGACGTCAGCCAGCTGCCGATAAAACAAAGTCATATCGGTTTCAGCGGCTTGCATGAGCTGGGTTAAGTCGTTCACCAAGGTCTCGTCTTCGCTGGGCTCGAACCTTGTTAGGCCCAATTTGGCGGCCATCATCGCCTGCCAGCCGGCGTCGAAGGTGTCGGTATAAGCCGATAAAGCTTGTTGCAAACTTTCGGCGCGCATAATCAAGGGATACAGAGCGTTGGCGAGTTGTACCAAATTCCAATAGGCGATTTTCGCCTGATTGCCGAAGCGGTAACGGCGGCCTTGAGCATCGGTGGTGTTGGGGGTCCAGTCCGGATCGTAATTTTCAAGCCAGCCGTAAGGGCCATAATCGATAGTTAAGCCCAGGATCGACATATTGTCGGTATTCATCACGCCGTGCACAAAGCCGACCCGCTGCCAGTGCACGATCATCTCGGCCGTCTTGCGGCACACGGCTTTAAACCAATCCAGGTAGACTGGTATCGACGGTTCGCCCAGCTCAGGAAAATCGGTGCGGATGGTGTAATCCACCAGTTTTTTCAGCGAATCGATGTCATCGCGCGCGGTGAATATTTGAAAGTTGCCGAAGCGGACGAACGACGGCGCCACCCGGCACACCACCGCACCCGGTTCCATTTGCGGATTACCGTCGTAAAACATATCACGCACCACCTGTTTACCCGTAAGTATCACGCTTAAGGCGCGGGTGGTCGGCACACCGAGATGATGCATGGCTTCGCTGCACAAAAACTCGCGTATTGAAGAACGCAGAACCGCCAAACCGTCGGCGCTGCGGGAATATGGCGTCACGCCCGCGCCTTTTAGTTGCAAGGTGTAGCGTTGCTTACGCTGATTAACCACCTCGCCCAAGTTGATAGCCCGGCCGTCGCCGAGCTGACCGGCCCAATGGCCGAATTGATGGCCGCCGTAGCACATCGCATACGCTTCCATGCCTTTTGCTAGCCGGCTGCCGGAGAATACTTGGCAAAAATCTTCCGATTCGCACAGTTCGGCGGATAAGTCCAAATCTTCCGCGACTTCTCTGGAATAAGCGACCAATCTGGGTTGCTGCGCCGGCGTCGGATTGGCCCGGGAATAGCAGGCTGCATAAACTTGGCGCCGAAAATTATCCGGTTCGGGATCACCAGGCAGCTCGCGGATAAAGCGATTGTCGAAGTTCAGATTATCGAGGGCTGAATTGTGGTTTTCGGTAGGCATGATGACATCTTATCGGAGGCTAAAAAATTTTCGAATCGCGGCTGGAACCGGCTAAGATAAGCCACTAACAGCTAGTTTATATCAATCAACTTTTCAATCAGGGAATACCAATGAACAATTTTCTTGCAAAACGCGGACCACGCGCTTTTGGCTTTAGTTCACTTCTATTAGTCGCCTGCCTTGCGACGACGCAACTGACCGGTTGCTTTACTGTCGGCCAAGAGTTTTCCCCCGTCCGAGTGCCGGAAATCAAGGTCGGCCAAACCCGTAAGCAAGATATTACCGAAATGTTCGGCACGCCTTGGCGCACCGGCATGGAAGATGGTAAGCCTACCTGGACTTACGGGATCTACAAATATGCCCTGTTCGGCGGTAACGATTCCCAGGATTTGCTGATTCGTTTCGACGCACAAGGCGTAGTGCGCTCTTACACCTTTAGTTCTACCCGCAAATAATCGTGGCGACCGGTGTTTGCTCGCGGTATTTTGGCGATCTCGCTGTTACTGGTGTCTAGTAGCGGTGTAGCGAAAAAGCTTTATAAATATCAGGATGCCGAAGGTACCTGGTTTTTTACCGATCAGGCCCCCGCATCGAATCAGCCGGTAGCAGTCAGGCAGTTAAAAGCCGCCACTCCTAAGCGCGTTTGGCTGGAAAAAACGGCCGATGATTTGCAACCGAGTTTTTTTGCGCTGAACGCCTATCCGGGGCCTATCGAACTGGCCGTCGATTGGCGAGAGCGGGAAAATGTCAGCGCCAATCCGGATTTGCCGCGCCGCTTTGTCGTTGAATCCGGCCAGTCCGG
Source organism: Methylomonas sp. Kb3 (assembly GCF_002834115.1). Taxonomy (NCBI): domain Bacteria; kingdom Pseudomonadati; phylum Pseudomonadota; class Gammaproteobacteria; order Methylococcales; family Methylococcaceae; genus Methylomonas; species Methylomonas sp. Kb3. The sequence continues at coordinate 263,640 of NZ_PIZT01000065.1, forward strand.
CAGCTTGTTCTCGCTTATTCCCAACCAGCGCGCCGGATTTTATAGTGTCAATCTGCAATACAGCTATGTGGTTGGGCGGCCTTTACGCGGCTATGTGAGTCAAACCCTTTATAAACCACCTTTGCCGGCCGGTGCACAGTTTCAAATTACCCAAGCTTTTAATGGACCATACAGTCATCACGATGAACAGAATCGTTATGCGGTAGACATCATGATGCCGATTGATACGCCGGTTTACGCAGCCCGGGGCGGTATCGTGCTGGAAGTGGAAAATGACTATACCAGTCATGGTACTAGCCAGGCTTACGCCAGCAAGGCTAACAGTATCAGGATCTTGCATGAGGACGGCTCCATGGCTGTGTACGCACATTTGGCTCTGGAAAAAGCCCAAGTCACGCCAGGAATGCGGGTGGCAACCGGGCAGCTGATCGCTTACTCCGGCAATACCGGTTTGACGACCGGGCCGCATTTGCATTTTGCGGTGCAGATCAATCGCGGTATGGAGCTGATCTCCGTACCGTTTCAATTTACCGACGAGAACGGTCTGGCGGTAGAACCGAAGCTTGGCCTTTGGTTATCCGGACCGGCGGCTACCGTCGGCAATTAACCACCAGCCGTTGAACTAAAAAACCGAAAGCAGCCCCGCCCCGCGCATTTGGCTTGATACATGGCATTGTCGGCGTTTTTCATCAGGCTATTTGCCTCCAGGCCGTCATCGGGATAAACGGCAATGCCGATACTGGAAGAAATATCCAGCGTGTGTTGTTGAATCACAAACGGCTGATTCAGACTGCTTAAGATGTTTTCGGCCACCAGCCCGGCCGCGGAGTGTCGGTCCAATTGGCTGAGTAAAATCACAAACTCATCGCCGCCCAAACGCGACACGGTATCCGTTTCCCGCTTGATGCACGCTTCCAGGCGATTCGCCACCTCTTTCAGCAATAAGTCGCCGACATCGTGGCCGAAGCTGTCGTTGACCGGCTTGAATTTATCCAGATCCAGATAGAGCAAGGCCAGCAAACTGCGTTCGCGTCTGGCCTGAGCGATAGCCTGATGCAAGCGGTCGATCAGCAAGGTGCGATTGGGCAAGTCGGTCAGTGCGTCGAAGTGGGCCAGATGATGAATGTGTTGCTCTATGGCTTTACGCGCCGTTATGTCCATCATCGTGCCGACATAATGGGTTATTTTGCCATCCGGGTTTTTCACGGCGCTGATGGTGAGCCATTCCGGAAATATATTGCCGTTCTTACGCCGATTCCAGATTTCACCTTGCCAGACGCCTTTGCTATCAATGGACTGCCACATTTCGGCAAAAAACAGCGCATCGTGAATGCCGGAATTGAGGATATTCATTTTTTGACCGATGGCCTCTTCGCTGGCGTAGCCGGTAATCTCGGTAAAGGATTTATTCACCTTTAAAATGACGGCATCGGCATCGGTAATCATCATGCCCTCCTGCGATTCAAAAGCGGTCGCGGCAATCCGCAGCTCGGTGTCCAGGCGTTTGCGTTCGCTAATATTTTGCGCGAAGGTAAAACTCAGTTCCAAGCCATTGTGAGCGATATAGTGGCAGGTGAGCTCAACCGGGAAAATCGTGCCGTCCTTACGTCGATGGCGGCTTTCGTGGCTGACAATTTCGCAGTCGCGCAAGCGCTGCCAAATGTTTGACCAGGCGCTGGCCAAAAGGTCCGGATCGAATTCCCAGGGGGCCATACCCACCAGTTCGTCCCGCGAATAGCCCAAGGACTGGCAAGCGTAATCGTTGACGTACGTCACCATGCCCTTCGGATCAAGACAGAAGAAAGCGGTCTTGCTTTTATCGACCATGGTTTTGGCCAGCCACAACTCGTTTTCGATCTTCTTTAGCTCGGTGATGTCATCGTATACCCCCAATACCCCGATGGTTTTGCCCAAACTATTGCGCAGTGGCGCTTTCGATGTTCTCAGTAGAATCTCTTTGCCCTCAGGCGTGGTTTGCGGCTCTTCGTAAGCCAGCTTAGGCAGATTGGATTGCATGACCTGGCGGTCGTCGGCACGATAGCGCAAAGCCTGGTTTCGCCAGGATAGTTGCTGATCGACTTTACCGAGGAGGTCTTCGGTTCTCGTGAAACCGCCATCTCGCGCGAACTGCGAGTTGCAGCCGAGATAGCGCGAGTGCAGGTCTTTCCAAAATACCCGCATGGGTATGGTTTCGATCACCGATTGCAGCAAGCTGCGCGACTCGGCGAGCGCGTTCATTGCATTGATGCGTTTGGAAATATCGTAGAGCAATACCAGTTGCATTTTCTTGCCGGCCCCACCTATGCGGGTAGCGGTGGTCATGACGTGCTTGTTCAGACCGTTTTTGCAACGAACTTTGATTTCCAGGGGCTGAAATTCTTGGTCGTCATTTTCGAAGCGCTTTTGCCATTCCGCGCCAATCGTTTCACGGTAAACAGGATCGGGGAATGCCTGTAATTGCCACGCGGGCAGGTTGGGAATATCCCGGAGCCGGTACCCGAAGACCTTGGTAAATTCCGGGTTCAGCATTTGCAGATTGCGCTTGTCGTCGAATAGCGCCAGTGGAATGGGGAGTGCGGTGACAATAGTGCTTAATTGGATATTGTCGTCGTTCAAACTGCTCAACTGGTCTAAAAAAACAATGATCATCGCGCAGATCAAAGAGGCGACCAGTAGCGAAGCGACCAAGCCGGTAAGTAGATAATCGAAGCTGATTTCGCCTTTCAGCAGCCATTCCATTATCGCCACAATCGATTCGGTGAGCATTGTCGCCAGAGCAACCGAAATCAGCCAAAGCTGGTATTTATTGATACGCTGTAACCGGCTGAGAAGGATGTATTTCAAACTAGGCTTTAAGTACTTATTCGGCTGAAACGCGCAGTCGTTGACGAGATTTTTTGTACGCTAAAGCTTACATCTTTGTAGGCCTATTTCAAAATCTTTCGAGGATTTTTCCTGTTTTAATCTGCGGCTGCTCCAATCCAATAAACGCTCAATGAGCTGCTTTACCCCGGCGACGAGCGATGAGGATGCATAAGGCCATTAAACAAAATCCGGCCCCCGCGTAAAACGTAAACTCGGCGCCGTAGCTATCCCACAGCAACCCCGCCATGACGCTAGCCAACAGCATGGCGATGCCGCCGACCAGATTGAAAAATCCGTAAGCGGTGCCGCGCAGGTCGGCCGGTGACGTGTCCGCGACCATTTTGGCCAGCAGGCCCTGAGTCATGCCCATGTGCACCCCCCAAAGCCCAACGCCGGCCAACACTATCCGCCAATCGGCGCTACTGGCCAGTACTAGGTCGGCGGCGATGAGTACCAACAGCCCCCAAGCCAGCAATTTGCGATGCGATACGCGGTCGGACAGACGGCCAAACGGGTAAGCCGTGGCCGAATAAACAACATTCATCGCCACCATTGCCAAGGGTAACAGCGCAATCGGAATGCCGCTTTGTTGGGCGCGCAGCACCAAAAAGGCCTCGCTGAATCGCGCCAGTGTGAACACCGCGCCTATCATCACTACCCGCCAATAGTCGGCATTTAAGCGTTGCAGATTGGCGCGCTTGATGGGGTTGCCGTGTTGCGAACGCTGCAGATGCTTGGGTTCGCGCACACCAAACAGCAACATCAGCACCGACAGCCCGCCGGGGATCACGGCCACCCAAAAAACCGCCCGAAAATCGTTGGCCCACAGGAGCATGAGCGCCACCGCCAGCAATGGTCCCAGAAAAGAGCCGACCGTATCCAGCGATTGCCTGAGGCCAAAGGCCGCGCCGCGAATTTCCGGCGGGGTAATGTCGGCAACCAGTGCGTCGCGCGGTGCGCCGCGTATGCCTTTGCCGACCCGGTCCAGCAGTCGCGCGCTTAAAACCATACCGCTGCTGCCGGCGATGGCAAACAGGGGTTTGGTCAAGGCTCCCAGGCTGTAACCTATCAAGGCCAGACTTTTGCGCTTGCCCAAATAATCGCTGAGCACCCCGGAAAACACCTTGACGATCAGCGCGGTCGCTTCCGCTGCGCCTTCGATCAAACCGATGCTCAAACTGCTGGCATGCAGAGTGGTGAGCATGAATACCGGCAGCAGGCTGTGGATCATTTCCGAGGAAATATCCATCAACATACTGACAAAACCCAATGCCCAAACGCTTTTCGGGATTTGTCGCCAGATAGGTTTTGCGCCGGAATGCGTCATGGAGTTTATGTTTGCCGTTCGTTTAAAGGAAATCACAGCGCCTAGGTTGCTGTAAAACCCGTCGCCCCGATGGAATTTTATTGTTGGAAGGCCCTAGAGATTGACAATGCCCGTTAGCAGTGTAAACGTAAGGCCATTTTTCAACAGGAGGTTTCTATGATGCGTAGTTTATTCTTTTTGGCCTTATTGTTCAGTTCCGGTTTGCAAGCGGCATTGCAGGAGCAAGCCGTGAGTTATACCGCCGGCGATACCACGCTAAAAGGCTATCTGGTTTGGGACGATACGAAAGGCGAGAAGCAGCCCGGCGTGCTGGTGGTTCACGAATGGTGGGGCTTGAACGACTACGCCCGGCAGCGCGCGAAGATGTTGGCGGAACTGGGTTATACCGCGCTGGCGGTCGATATGTACGGCGACGGCAAATCCAGCGAGCATGCAGCCGAAGCCTCAACCTTCATGAACAGCGTCGTGGAGCGGGCCGGCGTTTCGCAATTACGTTTTACGGCGGCTTTAGCCTTTTTACAAAAACAAGCCAGTGTCGATAAGGGTAAGATTGCGGCGATAGGTTATTGTTTCGGTGGTGCGACAGTCTTGAATATGGCGCGCTTGGGTACCGATCTGGCGGCAGTGGTGAGTTTTCACGGTAATCTGGCCACGCAAACCCCGGCAAGACGTGGGCAGGTCAAATCGCGGGTATTGGTTTTGAACGGCGCGGCCGACGAGTTTGTCAGCGCCGACAGTATTGCGGCGTTTGAAAAAGAAATGACCCAAGCCGGCGTGGACTATCGTTTGGTTAACTATCCCGGCGCGCGCCACGGTTTCACCAACCCCGACGCGGATAGGTTGGGCAAAGCCAATAATTTGCCTATTGCTTACGATGCCGAGGCGGATAAACAATCTTGGGAAGCCATGCAACAGTTGTTTCGCGAAGTGTTCAAGCAATAGCTAATCGTCAGTCAAATCGGTGGCAGTCGGTGCATAGGCTCTCATAAACGCGCTGACGGCGCGCTCGACTGTGGCTTTAACTTGTTTGGGTTTCAATTCCCGGCGGGCGTTGAACAAGCCCGATTCGTATACTTCCGATTCCAGCAAACCGCGAAAATGCGCGGCCACCACATGTGGGTCGGCATGCCGCAACTGGCCGGCATTCATCGCTTGTGCGAAAAATTGCGCAGTAAATTGCATGCCCTTGGCGGGGCCGTTTTCGAAAAACAGGCGGCCGGCTTCCGGCTGAGTGGCGGCGGCTGCGATCAACATGCGTCGGGCCGCCAAACTTTTCAAGGACAGAAAGTTGCTCATCACGCCTTCGCCGAAACGTTGCAAAGTGGCCGGCAAGTCGTCGGAAGGTTGCAACAGTGCCAGGACTTGGTTGACCTGGTCTGGCAGTGTATCGAGAGGCGCACTGCCGCAGTCCGGCATCAGCAAGGAAAATAATTGCTCGCTGTGGCGATCAGCGGAACGGCGCGCCAATTCCAGAAACAACTGCTCCTTGGAGCTGAAATAGTTGTACAGCGTGGCCTTGGAGTGGCCGGCAGTAGCGGCGATTTCCGCCATCGTCGCTTGTTCGAAACCGACTTTTTCAAACAGGGTTTTTGCCGCATCCAGAATGGCTTGGCAACGTTCTCCACTTTTCTTTCTCATGGAACCTTCCTTATTCGAGCGAGTCGGCTGAGTTTCGAGCACTAGGCCGCTGTTTGGCTTATTCTAGACCCGATGGTTCAGTTTTAAATTGTCGTATAGACTTGGAGCTGAGTAATGTTTGCCGAGATTTTTCGTCATGATGACACACCTAGCCCGCCGTATAAGCTTTTATACCCTTTATTCCCAGCGTGGATTGGCACGCGGTTCATTGCTTATCGGGATTTTTACCGTACTGGCATGCTGTGCGGTGCTAATAGTTTGGTTGTTAAACCGCGAAAGTCCAGGCGCAGCAGCGCCGGGAAAAACGGTGCCGGCGCTGACGGTGACGCGGGCAGTGCCGCAATGGCGGCAGTGGCCGACCACCCTGGAAGCGTCGGGGGCGATTACGGCCTGGCAAGAAGCCGTCATCGGCGCCCAGCAATCCGGATTAAGGTTAATCGAAGTCAATGTCAATGTCGGCGATCAGGTCAAGCGCGGTCAGCTATTGGCGCGTTTCGATGCTGATATGCTGCGCGCCGATCTGGCGCAATTGCAGGCCAATCTGGCCCAGGCGCGGGCCACCGCCGCGCAAGCCGAAACCAACAAACAGCGGGTGCTGAAACTCAAAAACGCAGCGACGCTGAGTCAACAGGAGTTGTTGCGGTACGAAACCGAAGCGGAAACCTCCCGAATTCAGGTCGATGCGATCAAGGCCCAGTTGGCTGCTAAACAGTTGCAACTAAGCTATGCCGAGGTGCGGGCGCCTGACGACGGCGCGATTAGCGCGCGAATGGCAACCCTGGGCGCGGTGGCCGGCAGCGGGCAGGAGTTGTTTCGGTTAATTCGGCAAAATCGCCTGGAATGGCGTGGTGAATTGACCGCCGGGCAAATCGCGCAAATTCAGGCGGGGCAAGCGATACAACTGAGCCTGCCGGACGGCAGCGTTGCCCAAGCTAGGGTGCGGCAACTGGCGCCGGCCTTGGACGAGCAGTCGCGATTGGGCGTCGTGTACGCCGACATCCTGCCGGGCAGTCAGGCGCGGGCCGGCATGTATGCCAATGGCCGGATCGAGTTAAGTCAGCGTCCGGCATTGGTGGTGCCGGCCGCCAGCGTGGTGATCCGCGATGGCCGCAACTATGTGCTGAAGCTGCTCAGCGATGCCGATACCTCCCCGGTAAGTTTGCAGGCGGTCGCTACCGGCCGTCAGTACGGGGTGGATATTGAAATCGTCCACGGTTTGAGCGAAGCAGAGCGCGTGGTATTGGAGGGGGCCGGCTTTCTCAATGATGGTGATCTCGTGCACATCGCGCCGGCGAGGGTTGATTGATGAGTTTTGCCTCTTGGTCGATTCGCAGCCCCATTCCATCGATTTTACTGTTTATCTTACTGTCACTGGCCGGACTGCGCGGTTTACAACAGTTATCCATACAGAGCTTGCCGGATCTGGATTTACCCAGCGTTATCGTCAAACTTAATCAACCGGGTGCGGCGCCGGCACAGTTGGAAACCGAAGTGGCGCGCAAAGTCGAGGATTCGATTGCCACGCTGTCCGGATTGAAGCATATCCGCACCTCGATTACCGATGGTTTGGTGCAAATCAATGTCGAATTTATTCTGGAAAAAAAGCTTTCCGATGCCTTGATAGAAACCAAGGATGCGGTGGACAGGGTGCGCTCGGATTTACCGAGTAGTGTGCTGCAACCTAGTATCAGTGCGGTGACAGTGGGTGGCGCGCCGATTTTGACCTATGCGATTGCCTCGACCAAACTGGAAGAGGAAGCCTTATCCTGGCAGGTGGATGATAACGTCAGCAAGGTCATGTTGGGCGTGGCCGGCGTCGGCCGTTTCGAACGCCTGGGCGGTGTGCAGCGGGAAATACACTTGGAAGTCGATCCGGTGCGCTTGGCTTCGCTGGGCGTCACCGCGACCGATGTGTCGCGAGCCTTGAAACAGGCGCAGCAGGAGTCTTCCGGCGGCCGGGGTAATGTGGGCTTGGCGGAGCAATCCGTGCGCACACTGGCCACAGTGCGGCAGGCCAGCGAACTGGCGACCTTTCCGGTGCCTATAGCCAACGGCGGCGAGGTGCGCTTGGCGCAAATCGCCACGGTCCGCGATACCGTTGCCGAGCGTACGCAATTGGCAGCCTTGGACGGCAAGCCCTTGATCGGTTTCAACATCTACAGGGCCAAGGGTTTTGACGAAACCCGCATCGCCAATGATGTGGAGCAGGCCTTGGCGCGGATGCGCGAAGCCGATCCTTCCTTGAGTTTTACGCTGATTTCCGGTTCGGTGGCGTATTCGCAAGAGCAGTATGAAGGTTCGATGATGATGCTCTACGAGGGCGCGTTATTGGCGGTGCTGGTGGTCTGGTGGTTCTTGCGCGATTGGCGGGCAACTTTGGTATCGGCGTCGGCCCTGCCTTTGTCGATTCTGCCGACTTTTGCGGTGATGCATTGGCTGGGGTTTTCCATGAACATGCTGACCATGCTGGCCTTGGCTATCGTGGTCGGGATATTGGTGGACGATGCGATTGTGGAAATCGAAAACATCGCCCGGCATGTGCGGATGGGCAAAAGCATCCGTCAGGCCGCCGCCGAAGCGGTTGATGAAATCGCGCTAGCGGTGATCGCCACCACCTTGACGTTGGTGGTGGTGTTTATGCCTACCGCGCTGATGAACGGGGTTTCCGGGCTGTTTTTCCGGCAATTCGGCTGGACGGCGGTGGTTGCGGTGCTGGCATCCTTGCTGGTGGCGCGCTTGCTGACGCCCATGCTGGCGGCTTATTTACTCACTGAAGGTCATCATCCGGCCAGCGTCGATGGTAGATTGATGCCCATTTACCTGCAAGCCGTGCACTGGACGCTACGTCATCGCCAAGCGACGATGCTGCTCTCCACGCTGTTTTTTATCGGCGCTTGCTTATTGCTGCCCTTGATTCCGGCGGGTTTCGTACCGCCCGCTGATCGCGGTTACACCACGGTGCAATTCGAGTTGCCGCCGGGTAGTTCGATAAACGATGCCGGTCGAGTCGCCGAAGCGGCGCGAACGGTTCTGCAACCGCTGGCAGGTGTCGAACACATTTTTACCGCGGTCGGTAGCAGTCAAATAGTCGGTGGCGGCGTGACCAGACCGGGCGAACAACGTAAGGGAGCGCTGACCTTAACCTTGAGCGAGCGAGGACTGCGGCCGCATCAAGCGCAGATTGAACAGGCAGTGCGGGCAGTGTTGCGCGAAGTGCCCGGCGCCCGCTTCTCCATTGGCATCGGTGGTCCGGGCGAGAAGATGTCTTTGATACTGTCCAGCGATAATGCGGCGGCCTTAAAGGCCAGCGCGCAGGCCTTAGAGCGCGATTTGCGTAATATGGGTAGCTTGAGCAGCATCAGCTCCACGGCCAGCCTGGAACGGCCGGAGATTGCGATTCGGCCGGACTGGCAGCGCGCTGCCGAACTAGGCGTGACGGCCGAGCTGATCGGTGAAACGGTGCGGATTGCCACCAGCGGTGATTTCGACGCCCAACTGGCCAAGTTGAATCTGGATAACCGCCAACTCGCGATTCGGGTAAGGATAGCCGATGTCGCGCGGCAGGATTTGCAGGTCTTAGCCAATCTAAGAGTAAGGGCGGGGGATAGGTTGGTGCCGCTGTCCAGTGTGGCGGAGCTAACGTTAGCCAGCGGTTCGGCGCAGGTTGACAGGTATGACCGTCGCCGCTATGTCACGGTCAACGCCGAACTGGGCGGCATGTCCCTGGGTGAGGCACTGGCCGCTGCCAAAACTTTGCCGGCAGTGGTTAATATGCCATCCAGCGTTAAATTGATTCGTACCGGCGACGCCGAAATCATGGCCGAATTGGCCAGCAGTTTTGGTATGGCGATGCTGACCGGATTGCTGTGCGTGTTTTGCGTATTGGTGTTGCTATTCAAGGATTTCTTTCAACCCTTGACCATCCTGTCGGCGATACCGTTGTCAATGGGCGGCGCGTTTGTCGCACTGTTGCTGACCGGCGGCGAGTTGAATATTCCGTCGATGATAGGCTTGATCATGCTGATGGGCATCGTCACCAAAAACTCGATCCTGCTGGTGGAATATGCGTTGCTGGCGATGCGCGAACATGGGCTGAGTCGGCACGAGGCCTTGCTGGATGCCTGCCATAAACGCGCCCGGCCTATAGTCATGACCACGGTGGCCATGATTGCCGGTATGTTGCCGATTGCGTTGGGATGGGGGGCGGACGCCAGTTTTCGTCAGCCGATGGCGGTGGCGGTGATTGGCGGCTTGATTAGCTCTACTTTGTTAAGTCTGCTGGTGGTGCCGGTGGTGTTTACCTATGTCGATAGTGCTCGGCAAAGTTTGGTAAAGCCGTTTTTCGGTAGTGTCTCAAAGGGCGAATGAATTCGCCCTTCACGCGGCGTTAACGTGTGCCGAATACCACGATGGTTTTACCGTGTGCGGTGATCAAGCCCTTGTCTTCCAGCTCTTTCAATACGCGCCCTGCCATCTCGCGGGAACAACCGACGATCCGGCCGATTTCCTGGCGGGTGATATGCAACTGCATGCCGTCCGGATGGGTAATTGCGTCCGGCTCCTTGGCCAAATCCAACAGGGTGCGGGCGATACGGCCTTCCACGTCCATAAACGCCAGGTCGCGGTATTTGCGGCTGGTAATCAGCAAACGTGTCGACAGCTGTTCTCCGAGTACCGTCAAAATCTCCACCGCCTGATCGCGCAACTCGGCGTTGAGCAGCATTTTGAAGCGCTCGTAGCCGATTTCCGCCATCTGGCATTTGGTGCGGGTTTTCACCAGTACGCTCCGAGTTTCGGCGTTTTTGAACACCCCGATCTCGCCGACGAAATCGTGTTTGTTCAAATACGCCAAAATCAACTCGCGGCCTTCCTCGTCCTCGACGCTGACGCTGACCGAGCCGTCGACCACAAACAACAGCTTGTCGCCTATATCGCCGGGGCGGACTATGGTGATTTTGGCCGGATAGCTTCTAACATGGCAGAAGCGTAAAAAGGCATCCAGGGCAGAGGGTGAAATCTTGTTTTGTTTAACAAAGCTCATAATTTGTAATAATTCTGTGAACTAGATTGGTTACCCTATCAAGGTGCAGTAGTTTTACAAAAAAATCAAGACATTTGACGGGTTCGTTGTAAAATTCGCGACAATTTTGAATTTGGTTGGGGTTTAACATGCAGGCAACGATTAAATGGGTCGACGGCAGATTATTCGTCGGCGAATCCGGCAGCGGGCACACGGTTGTGATGGACGGTCCGCCGGATCACGGCGGCCGTAATCTCGGGGTACGCCCCATGGAAATGCTGTTGTTGGGCGTGGGCGGCTGTTCGTCGTTCGACGTCGTGGATATTTTGCAAAAAGGCCGCCACGAGATCGTACATTGCACTGCCGAACTGACTGCGGAACGGGTGGACACAGTACCGGCCGTATTCAGCAAAATTCATTTGCACTTCAAGGTGACGGGTAAAAATCTGCCGGTTGCCGCAGTGGAACGGGCGGTGAAGTTATCCGCCGAAAAATATTGCTCGGCTTCAATTATGTTGGGCAAAGCGGGCGTGGAAATAAGTCATGATTTTGAAGTTATAGAGGGTTGATCGGTTGAGCAAATTACAGTTACACGGGTTTAATAACCTGACCAAATCGTTGAGTTTTAATATTTACGACGTTTGCTATGCACCCAAAGAGCAGGAAAAAGCCTATATCGAATATATCGACGAAGCCTATAACGCCAAGCGTTTGACGCAGATTTTAAAAGACGTAGCCAACATCATTGGCGCGCAAATTTTGAATATCGCCCATCAGGATTACGATCCGCAGGGTGCCAGTGTGACGATGCTGATTTCCGAAGGTGCGGTCATTCCGGCCGGCATGAATTCCGAGTCACCCGGCCCGTTGCCGGAGACGGTTTTAGCGCATTTGGATAAAAGCCACATCACCGTACACACTTATCCGGAAAGCCACCCGGATACCGATATTTGTACGTTCCGGGCCGACATCGATGTGTCAACCTGTGGGCAAATTTCCCCGCTGAAAGCCTTGAATTATCTGATTCACAGTTTCGAGTCCGACATCGTGATCATGGACTACCGCGTGCGTGGCTTTACCCGCGATGTGTCCGGGCAAAAACATTACATCGATCATAAAATCAATTCCATCCAGAATTACATCGCGGAAAGCACGAAAGAGCTGTACCAGATGATCGACGTCAATGTGTATCAGGAAAACATCTTCCACACCAAGATGATGTTGAAAGAAACCGAGCTGGAAAATTATTTGTTCGAGAAGGAAAGTAATTTCAGCGACGAAGAGCAGGAAGAAATTCAGGAAATGCTGCAGGAAGAAATGGCCGAGATTTTTTACGGTCGAAATTTCTCTTAAAATACGCTAGCTCAAACAACGGCCTCAGCAGTAACAGCTACTGCTGAGGCCGTTTTGTTTATGGGGCCGGCTTGCGACTCTGTTCGCGCATCTGTTCCTGATGCTGCTTACGCAAGTCGTCCATTTTCTGCATTTGTTCCGGACTTAACACCTCTTTCATCCGGCTGTGCGACTCTTCGTGGATGGCGCGGAATTTTTCGTGCTGCTCTTTAAATATTGCTTCAAGCTTGGCTTTTTGCTCGGGGCTGAGTTGCAGCAGTTTGTTCAAATGTTCTAGCTTGTGGTCTACCGGCTGGCCGTAATCGTTTTCGCTGGGATAAGCGACGGCGGTTAATGGCAAGGCCAGGATGATGGCGAGGAACAGGTTTTTTCGCATGGTCTAATCTCGAGTTAAATTGATGTGGTGCTTGGTGTGCGAGGGAACTGATGCCGGAACGCCGGCAAAAGTTCACTACTCTGAAAAAGCCTTGGGATTATGCGAGGCCACGCAGTCGATACTGAAACGTCTGGGTTGTTCGGACAGTTCCAGCGCCGTCAATTGTCCGCCCCACAAGCAGCCGGTGTCTATTGAGTAACAGTTATAGCCGGCGAAATAGCCCAGCGTGGACCAATGGCCGAAGATGATGCGCATATCGATACTTTTGCGGCCCGGCACTTCAAACCAGGGCATCAAGTGGTCGGGCTGGCTGCCGGGTGCGCCTTTGGGTCCAAAATCCATCACGCCGTCGACGGTGCAATAGCGCAGCCGGCTGAAACAATTGATCGCAAAGCGCAGCTTTTCGGTTTTCAGTAAATCGTCGCGCCAAACTACGGGTTTGTTACCGTACATGGAACGGAAAAAGCGTTCGTGATCCGGGCTTTGCATGGCTTGCTCGGTTTCACGCGCCATGCGCAGTGTGGTTTCAAAATCCCACTGCGGTGGCAAACCGGCATGCAGCATGCAAAAATTATCATTGTGATGGAACAGCTTTTGATGGCGCAGCCAGGTTATCAGCTCTTCGCAATCCTCGGCCCTTAAAACGTCGCTCAGCGTGTCTTTTTTACCGGCCTTGCCCAGCGAAACCACGGTCGCAATCAAGTGCAGATCATGATTGCCCAGTACGGTAACGGCCGCAGAACCCAAGCCTTTCACAAAGCGCAGCGTTTCCAAGGATTTTGGGCCGCGGTTAACCAAGTCGCCGGCCAGCCAGAGTTGATCCTGATTCGGATCGAAGCTTATATGGTCCAGTAAGCGACGGAACTCGTCGTAACAGCCCTGAATGTCACCAATTGCATAAATCGCCATTAGTGAAGGGTTCTGGGTATCGATAAAGTGAATTTGGGAATGGCTGCGTTAAAATTTTCGCCGGCGTCCGATTGCATTTGATACTTACCTTGCATCACCCCGACCGGAGTTTCTATCATCGCCGCGCTGGTATAGCGGAATGAGTCGCCGGGGCTAAGATGCGGGTTTTCTCCCACTACGCCGTCGCCATTCACTTCCTGCACCTTGCCGTTGGCATCGGTGATCAGCCAGTGGCGAGTCAGCAATTTGGCCGGCGTGGAACCGACGTTGGTGATGGTGATGGTATAGGCGAACACATAGCGGTTCTGTTCGGGGGACGATTGGGCCTCGATATAGTAGGGTTGGGCTTCAACTAAAACTTTGTTTTTTTCGCTCATTGATAGATGATGTAAATCAGTATTTGCCTTATTTCAACCCAACTCATACCCAAACGCAAGCAAGCAATCCGATGAATATCCGCAGATTTCTGAGCGCCGGGCTAATCGTCTGGTCCGTGCAGGCGCTTGCCGAAGATACTAAAGATCTATTTGCCGCCGCAGCCACCGGCAAGCTGGATCGCGTCGAGGCGCTATTGGCCCAAGGATTGGACGTCAATGGCAAATTGGAGACCGACCGTACCGCGCTGATGGCAGCCAGTTTTAACGGCAATTTAAGGATTGTCAAGGCGCTGCTGGCGTATGGTGCCGACGTCAATTTGGCGGACAAACTGGGTTCCACCGCATTAACGGATGCAGTGATGTTCGGCAATGCCGACATCGTTGGCGTGTTAATCGCAGCCGGTGCCAACGTCAATGCCGCCGATAGCCAGAGCGTGAAAATACTCGATAAAGCCAAAAAACTCGGCCGGGAAAACATCGTAAAGCTGTTAGAAGCGGCCGGTGCCAAAGGTTCGGAAGCCAAAGTCGAAGAAAAAATCGAAGGCGAACCCAAAGCCGAGGAAGAAAAAAAGCCGGAAGAACCGAAAAAATGATCCAATTCGCTGCCGACCGAATTTCCGGATTTGCAACTAATTAACCCCGCTAAAATTATCAGAATGACAGAATTACAAAAGCCATTACACATCCACATCCTCGGCATTTGCGGCACCTTTATGGGGGGCCTGGCCTTGATCGCCCGCGAATTGGGCTACACCGTCAGCGGCTCCGATCAAAACGTCTACCCGCCGATGAGCACGCAGTTGGAAGAACAAAGTATTCGACTAATGAACGGCTACAAGGCCGAAAACCTGGACTGCAAACCCGATTTGGTGGTGGTCGGCAACGCCATGTCGCGCGGCAATCCGGAAGTGGAAGCAGTATTGAACTTAGGCTTACCGTATATTTCCGGTCCGCAATGGCTGGCGGAACACGTGTTGCAAAATAAATGGGTATTGGCGGTGGCCGGTACCCACGGCAAGACCACTACCAGCAGCATGTTGGCTTGGGTGCTGGAATACAACGGTTTCAAACCGGGTTTTCTGATCGGCGGCATTCCGTTGAATTTCGGCATCTCCGCGCGCTTGGGCGAGTCGGATTTTTTCGTGATCGAAGCCGACGAATACGATTGCGCCTTTTTTGATAAGCGCTCCAAGTTTGTACATTACCGGCCCAGAACCGCGATTTTGAACAACCTGGAATACGATCACGCCGACATATTCGAAAACCTGGACGCCATTAAAAAACAGTTTCACCATCTGGTGCGCACCATACCCAGCGAAGGTCTGATCATCGCCCCGGCTTGCGAACAACATGTTACCGAAGTGCTGGAAACAGGCTGCTGGACCCCGGTCGTGAAGACGGCTATCGACGGTGAAGGTGATTGGCAGGCGCACTTGTTGAAAGCTGACGGCAGTAGCTTCAGCGTCAGTTTTGCCGGTGAAGAGCAAGGAGTAGTCGAGTGGACTTTGACCGGCCGCCATAGCGTCTACAATGCCTTGTCTGCCATCGCCGCCGCCCGGCATATCGGCATTCTGGCAAAAGATGCGATAGCAGCCTTGCAGCAGTTTCAGAGCGTGAAACGGCGCATGGAAGTCATCGTCAAAAGCGCCGGCGTCACGGTTTACGATGACTTCGCTCACCATCCGACAGCGATAAAAACCACGCTGGACGGCTTGCGCCAACAAGTCGGCAGCGAAA
This sequence comes from Methylomonas sp. Kb3, assembly GCF_002834115.1. Classification (NCBI taxonomy): domain Bacteria; kingdom Pseudomonadati; phylum Pseudomonadota; class Gammaproteobacteria; order Methylococcales; family Methylococcaceae; genus Methylomonas; species Methylomonas sp. Kb3. The sequence goes on from NZ_PIZT01000065.1 coordinate 279,242, forward strand.
AAATCCTGGCCATCGTCGAGCCGCGCTCCAACACCATGCGATTGGGTGTGCATACGCAATCGCTCGCAGAATCGCTGGGCCAGGCCGACCAAGCCATCGTCTATCAGCCAGACAACTTGGGCTGGGATTTAAGCCAGCTGCTGAAATACGCCAACAACATCGAGATTTGCAACAGCTTGGAAAGCATTATCGCTACCATCAAAGCGCAAGCCGGCGGCGTTTGCCATGTGTTGCTGATGAGTAACGGCAGTTTCGGCGGCATATACAAGCGCCTGCGCGACGAGTTGTAAGCCATGAACCGCGTCGAAATCCGCTACTGCACGCAATGCCGCTGGCTATTGCGCGCGGCCTGGATGGCTCAGGAATTGTTAAGCACTTTCGAACAAGAACTGGACGAACTGGTAATGCAGCCCGATACCGGCGGTATCTTTGAGGTGCGCGCCAACGGCGAGTTGGTCTGGTCCCGCAAGCAGCAGGGCAGGTTTCCGGAGATTACCGAGTTAAAGCAATTGGTGCGCGATCAAATTGCCCCCGAGCGCGACCTGGGGCATGCCGACCGCAAGCCCGCGCCGCAGTCTTGATCAGGCTGCGCAAAGACTAAACAAGGCTAAGCTGTCTGAGATGATGCTCCCGGAAGACGACGCCACGCTCATCAAACCCAAAGACGACGATCTGACCCGGATCAAGCCTCGCCCCTACCCTCAGGTGTTGAACGACAGCCCTGGGCAGGACGCTAAATTCAACGATGATTATTCTCTACGCGGCGCCGTGGGCGTGGGCGGCGGCGGTCAGGTGTTGCTGGGGTTTGACGAGCGCATCGGCCGCGAAGTGGCGATCAAGGAATTACTGGATCAGGCTGCGAATGATGATGTCGAGCTCAGCGCACGTTTTCTGCGTGAAGCCCGCATTACCGGCCGCCTGGAACATCCGGGGATTGTGCCGGTTTACGATCTGGGAACGAAGCAAAGCGGCGCGCCCTATTATGTGATGCGCTTGGTGCGTGGCGATACACTGGCCAAAGCCCTAAAAGCCTGTAATGACGAGGTGTTGGCCGAGCATGCGCTGTCGCGGCGCCTGGGCTTGTTGGACAGATTAATCGACGTTTGCGAAGCGGTGGCGTACGCCCACTCCAAAGGCGTGATTCATCGCGACATCAAACCCGGCAATATCGTGCTGGGCCCGTTCGGTGAAACCATTGTGTTGGACTGGGGTTTGGCCAAGGTGGAAAACGAAGCCGATCTGGCGCCACTAATATCTGCCGCACCGAAACAGGTGGCCGACGATGCGGATTTGACCCGGATCGGCGACATTCTCGGCACCCCTGCTTATATGGCGCCGGAACAAGCTAATCCCGATTTCGGTGTTGTGGATACGCGCTCCGATGTGTTCGCGCTTGGTTGTATTCTCTATTATTTATTGGCCGGCCATCCGCCGCTAAGCGGTAGTGCTGATGAAATATTGGCGCAACTCAGTTCGCTGGCGTCTATGCCCTCGGCGCGGGATCCGAAGCTGCCCATGCCGCCGGAATTGATCGCCATCTGCGACAAGGCATTATCCAAGGACAAATCGCTACGGTTTCCGAATGCGGCTGCGTTAGCCGACGAGTTGCGGGCCTATCGCGACGGTCGCTTGGTGAGTGCCTATGCCTATTCGCGCGGCGAACTGCTCCGCCGCTTCATCGCCCGCAACAAAGTCGTGCTGGCGGCCAGTCTGGCGGTATTGCTGGCGATTTTGATCGGCGCCGGACTGGCCTTCAAATTTGGCGTGGAGGCGCATAAAGCCCGAAATTTGGCGGTGGCTGAAGGCGAACTCGTCAAGCAGGAAAAGCAGCAGGTGGAGCGTGCGCTAGCCGATGTCACCCGTATTTCCAATCAGAATCTGACGGCCGCCAACCAGATCGCGGACAGTATCTTGGGCAATCTGAACGAAATGCGCATGGGCATGCAGCAAACCGCCGAGTCCTTACACAGCAACGCCGATTTAGCCGCATCCAGCGGCTTACTGGAGAGCTTGCTGCAACGTTATCCGCGCGGTGAAAGTTTCGCTACCACCCGCGCACCCGGCACTATCGTGGCGGTAGCTCCGGGCAAATATCGCCAAGCGCTGGGTGCCGATACCTCGCAACTTGAGCACAACCGAATGACTTTAGAGCGGGGTGTGCCGATTCTGAGCCGGATTTATCAAGCCCCTGAGGGCTTTCCCGCTGTCACGATGGTGGTGCCGATCAAACAGGGTAAAACCATCCCGGGCTTTATTTCCATGCGCATCAAACCGGTCGATTTTCTGGGTGGTTTGCTGGCCGAGGATACTCAGACCCAAAAACGCACAGTGTGGGTCGTCCAAGATGATGGCCTGCTGCTTTACGATAGCGATCCGCAGGAGATTGGCCTTAATTTGTTCCGTGAGGAGCGCTTCAATCAGATACCGGAATTGCGCCAGCTCGCGGCTGAAATCGCCGATCAAGACGCCGGCGTGGGCTATTACCAAAGCCAGTCAGCGGGGCAATCTGAGCCGTCAAGACAGATCGCCGCCTGGGTAAGTTTACGGCCGGCGGAGAATCGGGGCTGGAAAGTGGTGGTTTTAGAAGCTTGGTGACGCGGCTTTATTACACAGTGCTGCACTTGGAACTTATAAAAGGCGTGGCGAAAGCATTGCGTTGCAGTGTTCAGTGATTAGCCAGTTAGAGAAAGCCTGGAAGGTCATTGCGCGTAATAAAGCCCCCGGCTGTGCCGGGGGTATCTGCTATGTCAAGCTTCTGATTTCGGCACGGCCACTGGAGGCTGTGATTTTTTCCAAAGCCCACCACCGATAAAACAGTTCCAGCCCCAGCGCAGCCAATTCAACAACGTTGCGGCCATCCACAAAGACCAAGCCAGCATCAGAATACGGTAGGCCAGCAAAGGCAGGCTTACGACGGTGGCAACAGCCAACTGCGGGCCATTGCGATCCTGATACCAGTTCAGCAAAGTTGCAGAGGATTGATTTCCGGCAATTTGCATATCCGGTTCGCCCAGCAGGCCCTGCTCAACGGCAATCGCTATTAACAAGAGCGACAACAGCGTCAAACCGGCCAAGCCGATTTGCGCCAGATTGAACCAACGCGGCCGCTGCGGCGCATGGCCGGCGCGCAATCCCAACGCAAACAACCAGCCCACCACTAAAAATGCGGCAGCAATATGCAGTTGGCTCAGACCGATCAATAATAAAAACCACTGCCAATGCCGCAACGGAGTAATGCTGAACTTACCCAATCCTAATGCCAATAAGGCCAGTACGATCAGCAAACCCCAAATCAACACAGCGGGACCAAATTTTGGGCCGAAGGTCCACAACAACCAACGCTGCTGTGGCATCAGTAATTGAATACGGCTGTTGACGCTGGCAACACCAAGATCGACCAGCGGCGTGCGCAACAGCACGCCCGGTTCTTTAGCCGTTTGCCAATTCAGCACGATTTGCTGGGTGCCGGGATGTATCGGCAAGCTGACCGTTGCGCCTTGCTGGCGAATCGGCTGACTGACACCATCTATCGTCACACTTTGCAGCTCCGCCTGTTCCGGCAGTTTTACGGGGTGTTGTCCGCCTTTGGAACTGCGGATGCTCAAAATCAGTTCGACTGTTTCGCTGCGTTGCCCCGGCTTGACTGCCAATTCGCTTCTATCGATAGTCAGGGTTGAGCCGGCCACCGCTTGCGGTCGGCCGATAGTCAGATTGACCTTTTCGCCCGGCCAAGGCCGCCATTCCGGCAGCCACTGGCCCTGCCCGTCCTGGTGATGCACCACCGCAATACCGTCGGCTTGTAAATGCCAGATCGGGCTGACATCGGCGCGCCACACCTCGGTCCATTGCGGCGTGTCGGCGGCTTGCAAGGTCAATTGCTCGGTTTTCGCCAGTGCCGACTCCCATTCCAAAGTAGCTTGACCCGCTGCCATGTTCACCAATACTTTGCCGTCCTTCACCCGCACCTGCGGACTGGTAACCGCTTCGCCCGGCAACAACGGCAGCTCCAGTAACACCGGACTGAGCGCGCCGGCCAATTGTTCGACGCGGGTGGTCACCCGCCAGTCCAAGCCCAAATGCAGGGTTCTTTCCACCCGCACGAATGCCGGCAACGCGGTTTGTTGCAGCTTGTTTTTTGGCCCTGTATCGAGTTGCAGACGGCTGAACTCCAGTTGCGGACCGACTTTGCCGTCCTCGTATAAACCATCCACCCGCCAGCCGTCGGCAATGACACCAGCGTGTTGCGGCGGCAATGGCAGCGGCAAACTAAATTTATCCTGCGCGGCATAACGGCCCTGCATTGTTACCTTGTGTACGCCGGCATTCACGACCAGCCACAAGCTGCCGTCATCCTGCCGAATCAAGGCTTGCGCCTCGCCACCATCGACGCTGACCTGCTCCGGAAACCATTGCTCAAGCTGGGCCGGCAACGGTACTGCCAAATCTTGTTGAGCGTGCAATTGCAGTTCGATACGCAGCACTTCCGGCTTGAGCAGGAGTTGCATGTCGGCAAACTGCGCGCAGTTGGGTAGGCACTGCGGCGCTTGCAGCAAACGGGTTTTCAATTGTTCCAGCATTGGCGCGTCGGGCAGATCGGCATAGGCCTTTTCACTGGGCGCCATCAACAGCGGCAGCAGCAACAGGCAGGTCAAACTCGGCAAGGACAAGCGCCAGTTGGTGGCGATGGCTCCCAGCATTTTTAACACCAACACCGCCACCAACAGGGCCTGGGCAAAGTGCAGCAACATCATCATAAATGGCGACAAATACCAGAGTCCGATTTGCTGCCCATTATCGACCGCGCCGTTCCAGCTCAAATCCACCTTCTGCCAGCCCCAATGCGGCAGACCAGGACCGGTTTGCAAATTGGCTTCCGGATCGACCCGTTGCAAAATGGCCGAGCTGCCGCCGTAAGGGGAGACAGGTGCAACCGATTTTTTAAAATAAACTCCGCGCTCAGCTTCGCCCGAATCACTCCGTTCCGGCGCCATCGCCGAATCCGCCATTTGTTCTACTTGCATCGCCATCGGTGCGGCGGTGCTCACCATCGAATGCAAACGTTGAATAGGCTGCCGGGGCAGTTCCAGCTGCGGGTAAAGTCCGATACGAATTTGCGCTACCATGAATGGAATCGTCAGCATCAGCAGCGCCAGCCAACTGGCGTTGCGATACCATTTCAACCATTGCCAAAAGCTACCCGCCGGTAATACCCGCAGCAGCGCCAACACCGCCAGCACATTCAGCCAGATTAGGCGCGGCGCGTCGGCCTCATGCCAAATCAGCGCCAAACTGAGCAAGGCAAATGCGCCCCATTGTGGCGACCAGAGCCGGCCCACGGCCAATGCAGCGATCAAGACCAAAAATAAGTCCAGCAAGGTCCAGCGGTTTAACCAGCTATTCGGCACATTATCCACGCCGCTGACCGCCAGCAGACGCCAGCCCGGCGGGATATTCAATTCAGCCTGTACTTGTTGAAAACGCTGTTGCCAGCCGCTGGCGCTCAAGCTACTTAAATCGGCTTCGATCCGGCTGTCGGCATTCAGCTGGATGGCACCGCGGCGCACTTCCACGCCCTGGTTGCCGTCCGCCAGTTGCGTGATCAATTGGTTCTGACCATCCAGTTGCACTTGGCCCAGTCCCAGCTCGGGCACCGCGTTCAAACGCCAGTCGCGACTCATCGTACCGGTGATGTTATCGCTGACCGTGTAACCGCCGCCCTCGAAGTCCAGCCACAGCGTGCGCTGCAGCTTGAGTTGATTCGGTTCGGGCTCAGGGTCGCCGCGGCGCATGACCTTAAACTTCATACTCTCGCCTTGCTGGAGTTGATAAGTAGGTAAATGCTGCCATTCGGCGGGCAGATTGGTTTGGCTGCCGTCTATCGCGGTCAAATTCTCGATCTCCACCAGACGCAAGGCCGGCACGGCCTGGAATGCCCACAACTCTTGCGCCGGCCAGTTCTCGTCCTTTACAGCCAAATCCAGTTGCGTCAAGGCTTGCGGGTGGCGGGCATGAATGTCTATGCTCCAGCGTCCCGGCCGCACTTGCACCAATAGTCGTCCGTTTCCGTCCAGACGAGCGGGCAACGGGCTATTCAACGCCACCGGGATAAAGTTAGGCAGTAAAGCATAAGGAAACTCAATCTCGCGGGCCTTGCCGGAGACTTCCAAATCCAGCCGGGTAATGACTTGCAGTGGCACCTCGTCCTGCACCTGCCGGAATACTTGCAGGTCCAGCCTATCCTGCTCCCGGTCGGCAGTGTCGGCGTTCTCGGTATTCAGCCACAAGGCACCTTGCTTGATGGGGGGATACGCGACCGGCTTATCGTTGACGCTGAGCTGAATCAAGCCGCTGGCTTCGGGTAAGGCTAATTGTTCCGGCAGGCTTTCCCAGAAAAATTCGCCGCTGATCTGGTAGTGGCCGGCGGGCAAGTACAGGGCCGGCTTACCGTCTTTTTCTACGACCGGCTGGGTTTGTTTGTTGACGGTGACCGCCTGCGGCCAATGTTGCGTGTCGCCCGGCAAGCTAATCCAATCCTGGCGATACACGGTCCATTCGGCAACGAAGCTGCCGTGCTTAGCTTGTAAATTCAGGTGCAGAGCGCCCGGCCAGGCGCAGTGTTTTTGTTGAAAATCGTCGAAGATAAACGGGCAACGATACTGGGTTTCATCCGCCAATACCCAGCTGATCCAGGGTTTTAACGGTTCCGGAACCTCTTGCATGTCCAACGCCCTTGCCGTCTGCAACGGCGCCAGCCCAAGCAGTAGCCACAGCATAAAAACCAATCGTCCCATATTATCCTCCCGCCCTCATCCCATTTAAGGGACTTGATAAACATCACAGAAAACTCTCTCCCTCCGCACCCAGGGGCATAAAGGGATTTATGTATCTTAACATTCGTCATGCTTATCTAGCGTGGGGGCGATTTATCCCCAGCCGGGCTAAAGCTGGTGAAATTGAGCAATCTCCGGTTTTTGCTTTTAAGGCACTGCGCCGTCTGCCTCTTGTAGCTATTTGTTTGATGGTGCCGGGGAAATCTTTATCAGCGGCGGATCAAGCGATTAACGACCCTAAGTAGCTGAGCTCCGAGAGCATGACCACTGCCCAAATCAGAATGCTGATGCCGGCAGCGGCTGCGGCAATATCCTTGATGACGCGGATTTTTTCATTTTGCCGAGTTTCCACGAAATCGCAGAGCGCCTCTATCGTAGTGTTAAACATTTCGCATATCAGCATCAGCCCGGTGGCGGTAAGTACCGAGATGAAATCCACCCATTGGCGAAAATAAAAGCATACGGCCAAAATCAACACGGACAGTACGACTTTATAGGCCACACTAAAATCATAAACAACCGCGTAGCGCAGACCTGACAAACAGACCTTCAGTTTTCTTAAAGGGTGATAACCACTCTGTCCGGTATTAAGAAATTTGTTTCGCATGACTCACCTGATGAAGATGCCGCCGTTTTGCAGCAGATTAATTAAACCCAGCACCCACAATAGTCCCAGTAAGGCGCCAGCTAGTACATCCGAGGGGAAATGAACTTGCAGATAGACTCGTGAGACGGCAACCAGGGATACCGTCAATAGCGTAAACCCGGTCAAAGCGTAAAAGTTAAGCCCCAGTTTGTCGGGTTTGCACATCCAGCATAAGGCCGTAGCAAAGGCAACGATTTGCGCGGTGTGGGCACTTGGGAATGAGGCGTCCAAGGGGATTTCACCCACAACGGGGAAAAAGTCGGGCCGCGGGCGAGCGAACCAAAGCTTGGCGAGACGGCTGAACAGGGCTGCACCCGTTAGGCTCAAGACCATCAACCCTGCCTCTTTGATACGGTTGTTTCTCACCAGAACACCGCTTAGCACTGCGGTTATCGGGGCTAGAATGAACAGCGAACCAGCCCAGGTGATGGCTGCAAAAAAACGATCCAGCAACACACTTCTGATGCCGTGCGCGGTACTCATTAGAACGCGATCCCACGGGTGCCAATGCACACTGAAGCGCTCGATAAAAACCAACAGTGCGATTGCCGTTAACCAACATCCAAACGTCGGGAGATATTTCAAGCCTAACATTTTCATTATTTTGCCTCCGCGTTAGCCAACCACTAATCCGGCCGTCGAATCTCGCTGTTTCCGGGCAATCGAGAGTTTTATTGTTACCATGGATTCCGGCTTTTGCCGGAAACATCTAATTCCGCACCGCGGCTTGCCGCTTCGCCTGTCATGCGTGTTGGTGTATTACCGACAAATTGTTGGGAAAACGGCAGGGTTTTAGGTGCTGATAAATTATTTTTTAATTATTTAACAATGGCTTATGCGTTTTTGGTGGTGGCATTCTAATTGCTAAGCAAGAGTCGCCGGCACAGGCCTGGTTGACTTTGCAACCTGGTTTGGCCGGTATTCTTTATTAGTCATGAGGTGTTGATATGTTCGAAGCCATTGTATTGTTCATACTGAGCGGCCTGGTCGCTGCGTGCGCATACTCGTCTCAGGGTTGCGAACTTTCCTTTTTCGGCAAACTATTTCGTTCCGCTAAAGGCCAAACGCCAGCAACTTCGACCAGCCAGTCTGTCGCTACTGACAGCACGGAACCAAGCTCCAGTTTTCTGGAACAGCTGCAAAGCGAAATTGAAGCCACTTTATTTCCGCGTCCTACGGACTCGGTATTGCGGCGTCATTACGATGCCTTGGTTGCTGTGGAAGTGAAAAACCGGTTGAGCTTTTTTAGCTGAGAGCCGAGGATTCTATATGCAGCCCAGGCGGGCTGCATATAGAGTCAGTCTCCAGCTTGGTTTTAGTGCCTCGCTGGTGGTAGCGAAAAATCCCCGCATTTCTCTGGCTTAGAAATTGACATTGATATTGGTTAGCCAGACGTGATTGGTGACATCGGGCGAGCCGTAGTTATGGATGTATTGCAATTGATAGCCGGTATCGACATTCAAATTTTTGGTTACTTTGTAGCCCACCCCGACATAACTGCGATTTTGGTTGATACCGGTTTGCACGGATCGCGCCAGCCGGCCCTCGTCTATGGAATTGAAATACACAAACAGCTCATCAAGCGCGATTAGATAAGCTTGGCTGTCCGGTATCGAATAGACTAAACGGAAGCGGTGCCGCATGCGATGACCGACGTCGCCTTCGTGGGCAAAGAAGCGTTGCTCGAGACGAAACCGGTACTGAAAATTCAATTGCGACGTCCAGTTGTCTATCCACTGCACCTGCTGCATCGCATCGTTGGTGGCCATTTCAAAGTCGGTTTGCTCGTTGTATTCGCCCTGCCAGGTATAACCTAGCCAGAGCTGCAATTTGTTGGTTAGCTTATAGCCGAGCAGTGGACGGACAATAATTTGATTAAACAAGGTATTGTCGGTTTTGGTGCGCGGTGCCAATTCCAGAAAAGCTAAGTAGGGGCTGCCGCCGAAATCGGTTTGATAGGTATTGCTGATCCAGGTGCTGAAATCGTCTTGCACGGGGCCGGCTTCAACTGCGAACGATGTCAGCGTAAGGCCGGTGAACAGCAGGGCTAAGTGAGTTTTTTGCATGTGTTGGTACCGAAGAACTTGATTTGAAACGAACGGCGTCACGGTCAGCGGGGCTTTGCGTGTGCGGGTGCACGGTTTATCTGCTGGGGATAAGCTTATCTCAATTCTTGATAAATGTGCTTACTCAGGGCAGGTATTCTGCGTGCTACGCAGAGGCTTAGGTTTATAAGTTTGTTGATTCAGGGAGTCGGGCGTAAGTCATCTGCTTGCCGCCATGCGGCTTTGTAGCAGCGGGAAAACCTGAAAGAGGGGTTACATTGCAGACAAGCTGTTTGCCAAAGAAGTCTGCAACAGCAAAAGGTATTAAACGGTGACGTGATTCATAGCGGTTTTAGACAAACCCTCCGATAGTCGGAGGGGATGTGCTAGCAAACTGAATGCGGATTAGTCGGTCAATCCGCTTACACCTTCGACAGACCAATTTTCGAAATCGCTGGCTCCGGAGGTGTCGTCGCCTTTGCCGTATTGGATCCGGCAAGCGTAGTGACGCATCACGTTGGGGCTGTCTTTCCCGCTGATTTCCACGTCGGCATTGACAATATATTCGTAGTTGCCGAGAGTCCAGGCATTGGTCGGTTGGCTGGCAAATGACAGGCTTTGATCTTCGTCGGCTTCGTTTTTGATGTAGGTGTTGCAGTGGGCGAACGCCATAGCGGTCATGTCTGTGCTAATGGACATAGGGTTGGCCGCGTCCTTGCTTTCCACCAAAAATAAATCGGAAGCGGCGATGTCGTACATAAACGGCAGGAAAAACTTAATCTGAATGGCTAGCAGGCCTGCCAGACAGACGGCAAATATTATAATTTTCTTTTTATTCATGGCTCAAATGGTGGTTTTTATTGGTTTAATTATCTAGCGATCACCCGCGATTCTAACAAAGATCGTGGACAGTAGGAAATGCCAACCCTCGCCGCCTAATTTACCGTGAATTTAATATTGTCCAAGCGCACAGTTTTACCGCGTCCGTTTCGGCAAAAGCCGGTCTGGCTTGGTTTATTCCAATGTTCGCGCCAGCTCGTGCCAAGCTGCTTGTTGATCGATTTCGTCCAGGCCGTCGCTATTGTTGGTCAATACGAGGTTGTACGGCAGCTCTTCGGTTTGCAATGCTTCGGCGCCTGTCTTGGCTTTGTCCAATACGTTCAAGTCGGCTTCCGATGGGTCGCCGCCTTGTTCTTGTCTACGTTGTATGCGTTGCTGCAGCACCTTGTCCTTAGCCTGTATCGAAACAATGACGAAAGGAATTCCCAGGCTTTGTGCCAGTAACTGGAACGGGTGGCGTTGGGCGTGTTGCAAAAAAGCGGCATCGACAATAACCGGAAACCCGTACTTAAGCAGGGTTTGCGCTAGGTCTAGCAAACGTTGGTAGGTTTTTTGGCCGGCTTGTGGATGGTATATGCCTCCATCGATTGCCGAACTGCTTTTTTGCAGGGCGCTTAACCCAAACAGCCGTTTTCTCTCGACATCCGAACGCAAGCGGATCAACTGATGTTTTTCCAATAGTAATTGCGATACCGCGCTTTTACCGCAACCTGGCAGGCCATGGGTCAGAAGCAATGCCGGTTTGCGCGGGCTTAAACTGCTGTCGGCCAAATTTAAATAACTTAGGCATGCTTGTCTGGCCGATTCTGCGCCGGTTTGCGCGAACCTGAAGCCGGCGATCTTCGCGCGCACCGCGGCCCGGTAACTGAGATAAAAGCGCAACACGCCGAGGCCGGCGTAATCGCCGCTGATTTGCAAATAGGCGTTCAAAAACCGGTACGCCAGATCGGCGCGCCCGCGATGGAGCAAGTCCATGATCAGGAATGCCGCATCGCTGATCGTATCTATCCAGCGCAATTCCGGCGAAAACTCGATACCGTCGAATGCGACCGGCCGGCCTCTTAACAGCACGATATTGCCCAGATGCAGGTCTCCGTGGCATTCACGAATAAAGCCGGCTTGTTGCCGCTGTGAAAACAGGTTTTCGGCCGCCAAAAATGCCTGCCGACAGTTATCTTGCATTGACTTGATCAATGCGGCATCTTCGGGTTTCATCAACTCAAGCAATTGCTGAAAATTTTGCCGGGCCGGCGCTTCAATGGTGGCCGGAGAGCCGTAGTTCGAGTCCGGACTCGCCGGCGCCAAGCCCCTATGAAACCGGGCGATAGTGTCGGCCAAGCTGTCGATATGCGTTGGCGTAACTTCCGCTTGGGCCAGTAACGTATCCATCAACTTATCGGCTGCAAAGCGGCGCATTTTTACCGCATATTCAAACGCCGGCTCCACGTTGATTCGGGGTTGTTTGGGGCACCCGCCAATAGCCGCCACCTGCAAATAAATGCCGGGCGCCAGACGCCGATTCAAGCGAATTTCTTCCTGGCAGTAAAAGTAGCGCTGGCTAAGTTGGCTGAAATCCAAAAAGCCCAAATCGACCGGTTTTTTAATCTTGTAAGCATAGCGGCCGGCCAGCAACACCCAGGAAATATGGGTTTCCAGTACGGTGACCCGTTTGACCGGGTGCGGGAAACAGGCCGGATCGCAAAGAGCGCTTATCAGTGGAGGATATGCATTGACCATGATTAAACACCTTCCCATACTGAGCGCGACTAATGCTGCAACGGCAGTGCCTGTACTGCCGGCGATTCTGGCAGACCGGCGAGCGCTATGCAAAGCACGCCCAAACCTAAATTGCTGCCAGGCACGTCGGTCATAAATGCCAGGATTTGCCGTGCCTTACAGCGTAAAGTTACGTAATGGTTGAGATTTCGACTATAATCCCGCCCCGCTTATATGGCTTTTTCATAGGCTTACCAAATTCGACTGGTTTACATCAACTTCATCGACATGCTGATTTCGACCCTGGTACCTGACTGGTACGGAGCCTGATAAAAAATGGATATTACCCTCATCATTAAATCCCTGATACTCGGCGTAGTTGAAGGATTAACCGAATTTCTCCCCATTTCCAGCACCGGCCATTTAATTCTAGCCGGCGATTTGCTGAATTTTAATGACGACAAGGCCAAGCTGTTTACCATCGTCATTCAGGTAGGCGCGATCCTGGCGATTTGCTGGGAATACCGGGCCAAGATCGGCTCGGTATTGAGCGGATTGACCAGCGACAGGCAAGCACAAAAATTTGTGTTGAATCTGGCGATTGCGTTTATGCCGTTGGCGACGCTGGGCTTGTTGTTTGGCAAACATATCAAGGCCGCGCTGTTCAAGCCGATGCCGGTAGCCTTGGCGTTTATCATTGGTGCGTTTGTGATTATCTGGGCGGAAAAACGCGAGCACAAAATCCGGGTCGATAATGTTGACGATCTCAGTCCGCTGGATGCCTTGAAATTGGGTATCGCCCAAGCTTTTGCCTTGATCCCCGGCACCTCCCGTTCCGGCGCGACCATTATCGGCGGCTTGCTGTTCGGTTTGTCGCGTAAGGCGTCTACCGAGTTTTCTTTCTTTTTGGCGATTCCCACCTTGGTCGTCGCCAGTCTGTACGACTTATACAAGCACCGCGACTTACTGCACATCGAGAGCGATGCGCTGTCGTTCGCGGTGGGATTAGTCGCGGCGTTTATCAGTGCCTTGCTGGCGGTTAAAGGTTTGCTGCGTTACATCAGTCATCACGATTTCATCATTTTTGCCTGGTATCGGATTGTGTTTGGCGTGGTGGTGATTGCCAGTGCTTACAGCGGTCTGGTGCAATGGACGGTGGATTAGTATTCGGCGTCACGTAGGGCAGTATTTCGGTTTTTTGATCTTTAAAATTAAGGGTAGGTTATGGCTTTGCCACTGTTGATGATAGTCATCGGTCTGATTGTGTTGGTTTGGAGTGCCGATATTTTTGTCGAAGGAGCTGCGGCGATAGCGCGTTTTCTGGGAATGTCGCCGTTATTAATAGGTATGGTGGTGATCGGTTTTGGCACCTCCGCGCCGGAGTTGTCCGTGTCCGCCTTGTCGGCCTGGCAAGGCAATCCGGGCATAGCGCTGGGCAATGCTTACGGGTCGAATATCACCAATATTGCCTTGATTCTGGGGATGGTAGCCTTGATCAGTCCCATTACCGTCCATTCGCAAATCGTTAAAAAAGAACTGCCGGTGTTGTTCGCGGTGACCTTGTTTGTGCTCGGTCAGGTATACGACGGCGATCTGTCGCGGATGGATGCGGTGCTGGAGTTGGCGGTATTCGTTGGCGTGATGACCTGGATGGTCCGGCAAGGGATGAGTAAAACAGCCGAGACCACCGACGTGTTAGGCGAAGAAGTTGCTGAAGAATTGGAAGAGCATGCGATGTCCTGCGCTCAGGCTGTCATCTGGCTGGTTTCCGGTTTGCTGTTATTGGTGATCAGCTCCCGCTTATTGGTTTGGGGTGCGGTATCGATTGCCCAGGATTTGGGCGTCAGCGATTTGGTAATCGGCTTAACCATCGTCGCCATCGGCACCTCCTTGCCTGAGTTGGCATCGTCGATTGCCGCCGCCCGCAAAGGCGAGCACGATCTGGCCTTGGGCAATATCATCGGCTCCAATTTATTCAACACGTTGGCGGTGGTGGGTTTGGCCGGGGTGATTCAGCCGATGTCGATTCCACTGGAAATCGTTAATCGCGATTGGCCGCTGATGGCCTTGTTAACGGTGTCGCTGTTCTTTTTGGGCTACGCCAGAAAAGGCGAGCAAGGCCGCATCAATCGGGTTGAAGGCGGCATCTTGTTGGCCATTTACGCCAGTTACACCGTGTACTTGATTAACACCGTCGTGAGCGCTTAAGTATGTCCTTGGAAAAACGTTTGGGAAATATCGCTTTTCGATGGGGCAACTGGTTGCTGTATTCGCCGGGGTTAGTGTTACTGGCTTCGGTAATCTTGGCTTATCTGGCCGCGCAATACACCGGCAATCATCTGACCGTCAACACCGATACGGCGGAACTGATCGCTCCGGAAGCGCCGTTTCAGCAAAACCGCCGCAAATTCGAACAGCAGTTCGGCCAGGAAGTCCATACCTTGCTGCTGGTGATCGAGTCTTCCAGTCCGGAGTTGACCAAGGCCGCTGCCCAACGCTTGAGCCGGGAGCTTAGAGCGGATACCGAACATTTCACCAAAGTCTATCGGCCGGATGAAAATGCGTTTTTTCAGCGCAATGGCCTGCTGTATCTGGATACTGATAAGTTGCAGGATTTTTCGGTGACGCTGGCGCAAGCCCAGCCGTTTATCGGCCGCATCTCGCAAGATCCCAGCCTGAATGGCTTTTTCTCGATCTTCGAAGATGCGCTGAATGCAGAAACCAAAACCGAAGAAGTGCCCATCGATCTGATGTCTTTAATCGACAAGGTCAGCAACTCGCTGCATAAGACCCTGAACGGCGAAACCGACCTGCTCTCCTGGCAAAAACTGATTGCCGAAAACAAGATCAGCGAAGAGCAATCGGACAAAGCCTTTATCTTCGTCACGCCAAAATTCGATTACACCCAAATTTTGCCGGTAGAGCCGGCGATTAATGTCATCCGTCACGCTGCTGACAAAATTCAAGACCCCAACATGCCGGCCGTCAAAGTTTGGGTGACCGGCGAAGTCGGTTTGGAACACGATGAAATGGCCGGCATGAGCGAGGGCACATTTACCGCCAGCATTTTTTCCATCGTGTTGGTCTGCGGCATTTTATTGGTTGCTTACCGTTCTTGGCTGTTGATGCTGGCTACCTTGCTGACATTGGCTTTGGGCATGGTGTTTTGCGGATTGTTCGCCTCCGTGGCGGTGAAACAACTCAATCTGATTTCGGTGGCCTTCGCGGTCTCCAATATTGGTTTGGGCGTGGAATATGCGATCCATTTTTGCCTGCGTTATCGCGACAATCTGGACCTCTACGGCAGCGACAAGGGCAAAGCGATTCGTTCGGCCTTGTTGGCGACCAGCCCGTCTTTGATTCTGTGCGCCGGCACTACCTCCATCGGTTTGTATGCCTTTATTCCCACCGACTACCAAGGCATTTCCGAGTTGGGTTTGCTGGCCGGTACCAGCTTGTTTATTTGCTTATTCATTACGCTGACTGTGCTGCCGGTGCTGCTTAAGGTACTACCGAATCCGCCCGTGCATCAATTGCATGGCGAGCAACCCGGCGAGTCGAAGTTTACCCACGTGTTGGCTCATTATACGTTGCACTATGCCAAACCGATTTCCTTGTTGACTTTGCTTGGCGCGGTGGTTGCCGTGTACTTTGTGTTTCAGGTGCAAACCGATTTCAATCCCTTGAATCTGCGCGATCCGCATACCGAGTCGGTGATTGCCTTCAAGGACTTGATGAAAGAGCGCGAAACTTCGCCGATGACCTTGACGGTTTTGGTGAAAAACGAAGACGAAGCCAGAGCGGCGCAGAAAAAGCTGGAGAGCCTGAAGACTGTCGACAAAACCATCAGCTTGTTCGACTTTGTGCCTGACGATCAAGAAAGCAAATTGGGTATCATCGACGATATGGTGCTGACGCTGGGTCCGCAGAGCCAGTTTTTCCCGCAATTGAAAACCGGCACTGATCCCTTGCCGGCCATCAAGCGGATGATCGCCGCGATTGATGCCAACCTGCCGAAAAAAACCAATCCGGCGGACATCAAATCCCTGCAAACCTTTAAACAGCAGTTGCAAGACGTGATGGTGGAGTTGGAAGCCAGATTCCAGCCTGATCGCGGCGTGTTTATCGAGAAGATTCAAACCTCGTTGCTCGGCACTTTGCCCACTGTCATGAACCAGCTTCTGATCGGTTTCCATGCCGAGGAAATTGTACCGACCAGTATCCCGGCGGAAATCAAGGAACGCTGGTTGAGTAAAGACGGTTTATACCGTATCCAGATTTTTCCCAAGGAAGATTTGAACGATCTCGGTAACTTGCAGGCTTTCATCACCGACGTACAGGCCGTAGCGCCCAACGCCACCGATTTGCCGGTCATGTATTGGGAATCCATGAAAGCGGTGATCGGTGCCTTCCAGGAAGCCATCATCATTGCCCTGGTGGCGATTGCCTTGCTGCTGATGTTTATTCGCCGCAGCATCGTCGACACGCTGTTGGTGATGACACCCTTAGTGTTGGCCGGCTTGTTCACAATGGCAACTACCGTGTTTACCGGCACGCCGATCAATTTTGCCAATATTATCGCCTTGCCTTTATTAATGGGGCTGGGTGTCGATAACGGCATCCATATGGTTGAAAAATTGCATCATTCGTTGTCCGAGGATCAGAATATTTATCAATCCAGTACCGCGCGCGGCATGTTCTACGGCGCGTTGACTACCATTTCCAGCTTTGTTGGTTTGGCATTTTCCCCGCATCAGGGCATCTCCAGCATGGGCTTGGTCATCACTATCGGCATTTTCTGGATCATGACGTGTACTTTTGTGGTGCTGCCGGCTATCAGCAAGCTGGTTTTAAAAAAAACTGAGCATTTAGCCTGAGAGTTTGAAAACCATAGCCTAGACTTATCCGGCAACTTACATGGCGGCCGGTAAAGGTAGCGAACCCAGGGTAAGTTTGATTTTTATAATTAACTTTTAGTTTTTTAGAGGCAACCATGTTTGTAATCATTGGTTATGTGATTATTTTAGGCTGTGTATTGGGCGGCTTTTTGATGGCCGGCGGCCATCTGGGCGTGCTTTGGCAGCCGGTTGAGGTGCTGATCATCGTCGGTGCCGCCTTCGGTTCCTTCCTGGCCAGTAACTCGCTGGCCACCAGTAAAGCGGCGATGGCCGGCGGAACCGCCACGCTGAAAGGTAGTACCTACACCAAGGAGTACTACATGGAGCTGCTGATGAGCTTTAACGCGCTGAGTCAGAAGGCCCGCAAGGAAGGTTTGTTGTCCCTGGAAAAAGTGGTGGACGATCCGGAGGGTAGCTCGATATTCGGTGAAAAAATCGTCCACGATCACCATCTGATGGAGTTTATTTGCGACAAGCTCAGGCTGATCCTGACCGGTGTCGATGTCAACCAACTGGAAGACATCATGGACGCGGAAATCGAAGTACACCACGCCGAAGGCAACGAGCCGATCAAAGCCGTGCAAAAAGTCGGTGACGGCATGCCGGCTTTCGGTATCGTCGCGGCGGTAATGGGGGTGGTACATACGATGGAATCGGTGGGGATTCCGCCGGCGGAACTGGGCAAACTGATCGCCGCGGCGCTGGTCGGTACCTTCCTGGGTATTTTGGTGTCTTACGGCTTTATCGGCCCGGTAGCGTCGGTCATGGAAGCGCGGCTGGAAGAAGAAAGCAACGCCTATAAATGCACGCAAAAAGGCCTGCTGAATTGCGCGAAAGGTACTTCGCCGGCGATGACGGTGGAGTTCATGCGTACCGCGATTCCTCATCATGCCAGGCCGACCTTTACCGAGCTGGAAGAACAATTGAAAGCCGGCAAATAAGGTAAACGACAATGGCCGAACAACCCATAATCATCAAGAAAATCAAGAAGGGTGGGCACGGTGGGCACCACGGCGGGGCCTGGAAAATTGCCTATGCCGACTTCGTGACGGCGATGATGGCTTTCTTTCTGTTGATGTGGTTACTCGGTTCCACCGACGAGAAAACTAAAAAAGGCATTTCCGAATATTTCCAAAACCCGTTTGGCGTCGCGATTGTCAGTAACCCCGGTGAGGGCTCCGGCGACCGGACCAGCATCATCCAGGCCGGCGGCCAGGACTTGAAATCGCAAGACGAGGGGCAAGTGCATCAAGGGGAAAATACCCCGGCCGAGCCAACGCCTGAGGATATTGAAAAACTGGCGGAAGAGCAGGAAAAACTCAAGCTGGAAAAATTGCAGGAAAAAATCGAGGACATGCTGAAAGCCAATGACAAGTTGGCGGAATATAAAGATCAGATCAAGCTGGAAACCACCCCGGAAGGTTTGAAAATCCAGATTATCGATGCGCAAAATCGGCCGATGTTCAAACTGGCCAGTTCCGGTATCGAAACCTATGCGCAAGCCATCCTGCGCGAGTTGGCACCGGTGATCAACGAATTACCCAACAAGGTCACCATCAACGGCCATACCGACGCATTGCCGTTTCCCAGCAATCGCACCGGTTATTCCAACTGGGAGCTATCCAGCGATCGGGCCAATGTGGCGCGCCGTGAGTTAACCCAAGGCGGACTCAGTGAAGACAAGGTGCTGCGCGTGGTCGGCTTGGCATCCAGTATTCCTTACAAGGGCGACGTGCCTAACGATCCGATGAATCGGCGGATTTCCATCGTCGTGATGAATAAAAAGACCGAAAATCAGGTGCTGCACGATGGCGCCGAAGATAAACCGGGCAGCAGCGATACTTCTGTGCCCGGTTTGCCGGCCATGTCGCCAACGATACAGCAAAATACCAAAATTACAGGGGCGGAAGGCGCTGCGCATTAATTTGGCCCGGTCAGTACAAGGCTGAACGTACGGTAAGGATCTGATGCAGTTATTCAAGGCTCTGCTGAGTCAGCTAATGGCCTGTGTCGCTGTGATGGGCTTACGCGCACTGATCCCCCTGCCCATTAGCGTTTTGCAAGCTGTCGCTATTCAGGCCGGCTTGGCCGCACTGTTTTCGCGCGGTTTTCGCCAGCCTGTCTGGTGGCTGCCGATTCATTTGCTATTTATACCGACCGTGTTAATGGGGCTGAGCTGGCAAGTGCCTGCTTGGCTGTATCTGCTGATGTTGCTGCTGCTAACCCTATTATTTTGGGGTACAGTGAAAGGCGATGTACCGTTGTTCTTGTCCTCTTCCGCAGTCAGCGAGGCGCTGATCGAAATAGTAAGCCGCGAACGGGCGCAAGCGTTTATCGATATTGGCGCCGGTCTGGCTACCGTTGTCGTGCCGCTTGCAAAAGCCCGGCCGGACATGGCTGTGGTGGCCTTGGAGCGGGCGCCGCTACCCTGGCTGCTGGCAAGATGGCGTTGCCGCAATCTGGCTAATGTCCGGGTCGGCAGATCCAGTTTTTGGGAGCAGGATTTACGCGAGTTTGATGTGGTGTTCGCCTTCCTGTCGCCGCTGGTGATGGCGAAAATAGGCGAAAAAGTCCGGCGGGAAATGCGGGACGGCCGCTTATTTATCTCGTCCTCTTTTCCGATACCGGATAGCCACCCCGAATCGGTGCTCGAACTGAACGATAGCCGCAAAACTAAGCTGTATTGCTATCGGATAGGTGGATCTCTGAAAAGTTAAGAACCCTTTGGCTTTCTTCAGCAGGAGGGGCTTAGCTCAATGACATTGCCTGGAGAGAGTGAGTCTTAGCGCTATTATTAAGCCGCCGGCGTATTCGTAAATTCGGGGACCAACTGCTTCAAACCGGCCAACAGCTGTTGGTTATCGTAGCTCCTGCACTCCTTCTGCAAATCCTCAATCTGTTTAGCCCATTCCACCGAGTCGTAGAGTCGGGCTTTGGCCAGGCGCAATTTCGCATGGCTGGTTGCCATTAATTGTTCCTGATCGTGGAATAATTCTTCGTAGAGTTTTTCGCCGGGCCGCAAGCCGACAATCTTAATGGCAATATCTTTATTCGGGACTTTGCCGCTCAGGCGGATCATCTGCTCCGCCAGGTAAGTAATTTTGACCGGTTCGCCCATATCCAATACAAACACTTCGCCGCCCTGGCCTATGGTTTCCGCTTGCATGATGAGCTGGCAGGCTTCCGGAATCGTCATGAAGTAGCGGGTAATATCCGGATGCGTCACCGTGATAGGGCCGCCGGCCTTGATTTGCTCTCTAAACAGCGGCACCACGCTACCGGCCGAATCGAGCACGTTGCCGAAGCGTACCGTGGTAAAGCGAGTGCTGCCGGTCTGATTCAGGTTTTGGCAGAGGATTTCCGCCGCCCGCTTGGTGGCGCCCATCACGTTGGTCGGATTGACGGCTTTATCGGTGGAAATTAATACAAAGCGCGCCACACCGGCGGCAATCGCCGCTTCCGCCAGGATTTTGGTGCCGATCAGGTTGTTATGCACCGCTTCGCGGATCTGATTTTCCAGCAAAGGCACATGTTTATAAGCGGCGGCGTGAAACACGATTTCCGGTTTTTGCCCGGCAATTAATTGCTGCACCGCAACGGGATCGGCGACATCGCCCAACACCGCTTGGTGCGATAACTCCGGAAACAGCCGATTCAAGTCGGCGTTGACTTTGTACAAATTAAACTCGCACTGATCGAATACGATCAGCTTGCGCGGCTGGGCTCTCGCCAGTTGCTTGCAAAGCTCGGAACCTATCGAGCCGCCGCCGCCCGTCACCAAAATGACTTTGTCGTGCAGATGGTTTTTTATGCCGGGCCAATCCAGCTTCACCGGCGTGCGGCCCAGAATATCTTCGATGGAAACGCTACGTAGATTGGCGGTGGTGACCGCGCCGCTCAGCAATTCTTTGACCGAGGGTAGGGTCTGAAAATCCACCGAGCAGTTTTCGCAGATTTCCACGATCCGGCGCATTTGCTGATCGCTGGCCGACGGCACTGCAATCAGCACCGTTTCGATATTCCAGCGTTCGATTAACTCCGGAATTTGCTCGACCGTGCCGGCGACGCGGATGCCGCGAATTTCGCGTTTGTATTTGCCATGGTTGTCGTCGACGAACACTATCGGCACATAATCGCTATCGACATTGGCCAATAAATCTCTCACCAGCATTTCGCCGGCGGAACCGGCACCGACGATCAAGGCGCGCTTACCCACGCGCTCCGCGAACGTCTGTTCCTTCCAAAAGCGATATACCAGACGCGGAATGCTGAGCAAGGAAAACAGGATCAGCACGTAAAGGGGGACGACCGAACGCGGCACGCCGTGTAGGCGGTCGTATAAAAACAAGGCGGAGGCAATAAAAAAAATCCCGGTCAACACCGCTTTGCCGATGCGGATCAGGTCGGGCAGCGAGGAAAACCGCCAAACGCCGCGGTACAAACCATACACCCAGAATAAACTGACTTGGATGGCTATGACCCAAGGCAGGAACAATAAGGCCGAATAAAAAAATTCGTCCGGGATGTTTTGCAGATTAAAGCGTAGCCAGTAAGCGCCAAACCAGGCCAGCGGGATCATGGCCAGGTCGTGTAAGAAAATGGTGGTGCGGGAGCGGAATCTTAAAGTCACGAATTAACCCACTCGGATTGGCCGGCCTTAAACCGGTAAGCCAGATAGATTAAGGGCAGATAAGCCACGATAACGCCGACCAAAGCATGGCTGGGATGCTTGAATATCCATAGGGAGACAGGCAGCAGCCAACCGCAATTAATTGCCCAGCTTGCCAATAACACCGGTAAATGCCCGAAACGCTTGGCTGCATGCTGATAGGTATGCGAGCAATGCGCCGCGTACCATTTTTGTCTGCTGAACATTCTAACCGCCAGGGTATAGCTGGCATCCACGATAAACGCACCGAATAAAATCAGCCCGCAATACAGCAGCACGGCGGCCTGTTGTGCGGCCAGTAGAATCAACAAACCCAGTAGTAGCCCGATAAAGCCACTGCCGACATCGCCCATGAAGATTTTCGCTTTTGGCCAATTCCACAGCAAAAAGCCGCTGCAAGCCGCCGCCAAACTCAAGGCAACACCGCATAAGCTTTGGTCGATAAAAAACAGATAGCCCGCCAATGCCGAGGATACAAACAGCGCTTCCGACGCGGCAATGCCGTCGGTACCGTCCATGAAATTGAACAGGTTTAAGGCCCAAACCAAAAACAGTGCGCCCAAGGGGTAGCCCAACCAGCCTGGATTGACGCTTAAGCGCCCGAAGAGAGCGTCGAATGGCGCGGGGACCAATACCACGGGAAGGCCGCCCAACAATTCCAGGGCGATGATCGCCGCCAGCAAATGCGTCAAGAAACGCCAGCGCGCGGCCACTTCGCCGTGATCGTCACAAAAGCCGATAGCGGCTACCAATAGCGTGGAGCCCAGCAAGGCCAGGGAAGTGCCAGTCAGTTGCCGGTCAAAAAACAACCAGAGCATCGCCACGCTGAAGGCCAGCACGATAGCCAAGCCGCCGCCGCGCGGGGTTGGCACGCTGTGTGAGCTGCGTTGGTTGGGAATGTCCAGCACCTTGTAAGTTAAGGCGTAACGGCGAATCAGGCCGGTCAATACGGCGGCGAGCAGCAAGGTAACAGTAGAAAGCAGTAGCACGCTAGATTAACTTAGATGGCGAATAATATCGGGCAGGGCTTTCCAGAGAGTTTGGCGAGGTTGAAAACCCAATTCGCGGGCGATTTTAGCAGACGAATACCACGCCGAACCGGTTAATTTTTCCAGACTATCGCTATCGATAGGAAAGCGTCGCCCCGTTAGTCGGCCATAGCCATCACCCAATTTGGCTAAGCTGGTTAGCAACGGCATCGGTATAGACCAGGCAACAGGCGGCTTGCCGAGAGCGGCTCTGATCGCGTCGTAAATCTGCCGGGTGGAATAGTTTTGTTGATCGGTGACGATATAAATTTGTCCGGCTGCTTCGGGTTTCTCGGCCGCCAACAATGCCGATGCAATGACGTCCTTTACATGCACCATGGAGCGGTGGTTTTCCGATTTCGGTAGCGGCGGGAATATGCCCCGGCGGATGGCGCGGATCATGCGCGGCAGATTGCCTTTGCCGGTGTCGCCGTAGACCATACTGAGTCGTAACACCACGGGGTGCGATACATAACCACCGTGCAACACCAATTGCTCGGCATCGTATTTGGATAAGCCATAGGGATCTCTGGCCGGGTCGTTAATCGTTTCATCCATGGGTTGTTGACTGCTCTGGCCGACCGCTTTGACGCTGCTGAAGAACACAAAGCTTTTTACCCCGGCCTGTTGCGCCGCTTTCAGCAGTTTACGGGTTCCTTCGGTGTTGACTTGCCGGTATTCGGCCGCATCTTGCCGACTTTCCGCCAAGGCGTGGGCTTTGCCGGCCAGATGAAATATCACGTCTATGCCGGCGCACAACTCAGGGGGGCAAGCTCCCGGTTCAGCCAAATCCAAGGCTATGTTGTCCGGGTCATGCCCGGCGCGACTGCAAGTTCTTACCACATAACCTTGATTTTTTAAGGCTTGGCATAGGTGCTGGCCAATAAAACCGCTGGCGCCGGTGACGAGGGCCTTAGTCATGCTTTATGTTGCCAAAAAGACATAATAATTGGCAGCGAATTAAGCGGCGGCTGAGAGTACGTAAGTTGAGTTATTGCTTGCTGCCATGTTCTGCAAATACTTCATACTTACCTTCCTTATCAAAGGATATCACCTTGTAAGCGTCTTGCTGCCCGCCCATTTCCATGCCGGGGCTGCCCATAGGCATGCCCGGCGCGGCGATACCGGCGATGTTGGATTTGCTTTGTAAGAGCTTCTGAATGTCGGCAGCAGGCACATGGCCTTCGATAACGTGGCCGTCCACGATGGCGGTATGGCAGGACGCCAGCTTTTCAGGCACGCCGAAACGGGCTTTGATGGTTTCCATGTCGTCGCTAACCACGTCGTTGATTTTAAAACCGTTTTGTTTGGCATGTTCCAGCCATTTGCCGCAACAACCGCAAGTGGGGCTGCGATAGACTGTCATTTCCAGCGGCTTTCCGGCTTCTTCAGCAGACAGGCTTTGGCTGCAAGCCGCCAGTAATAAAACAATTAGTTTTGCTGCTCTCATAAATACCTCTTTATTCGCCGTGTAGCGTTACGATGATAGTGCGATTGCCGGCATGATTGCGATGCTCACATAAATAAATGCCTTGCCAAATCCCCAAGGCCAATTGGCCGTCGCTGATCGGAATGCTCAGCGAGCTGCCTAAAATAACGGTTTTAATATGAGCGGGCATATCGTCCGGCCCTTCGAGCGTGTGGCGGTAGTATGGTTCATTTTCAGCAACCGCTCTGGAGAAATAACTTTCCAGGTCCCGGCGTACATCTGCATCCGCGTTTTCGTTGATTGCCAGTGATGCCGAAGTATGTTGCAAAAACACATGGGCCAAGCCTATTTCAATTTTATCCAGTTCGGCCAGCTGGCCGACTATTTCCCGGGTGATCAAATGAAAGCCGCGCGGTTTGGCGGCAAGCTGGATGCGTTTTTGAATCCACATATGAAAGACTAAAAATTGGTAACTATTCAGTGTGAAGGACCGTTCCTTCTCCCCCTCACCCTCACCCTCACCCCAACCCTCTCCCGCGAGGAGAGGGTGCTTTTTACAAGACCCGCTGGTAAGAGGTGCTTAACTTAGCGGCATTCCCCTCAAGTATAAACGCCCTTATTTAGCGATGATATTGTGGACTCAATTCCCGCACCGCATCGACCATGGCTTTGACGTGTTCCGGATTAATATCCGGCAAAATGCCGTGCCCCAGATTGAATACATGTCCTGAGCCGTTACCGAAACCTGCCAGCACTTTCCCTACCTTCTCGCGAATGACTTCCGGTTGTGCGTACAAAGTAATCGGATCCATGTTGCCCTGCAACACTACCCGGTCGCCGACGCGGGCGCGCGCCTGGCCGATGTCGGTTTGCCAGTCCAGGCCCAGCGCGTCGTAGCCGGTGTCGGCCATCGCTTCCAGCCATAGACCGCCGCCCTTGGTAAATAATATGGTCGGAATTTGCCGGCCGTCGCGACGCGTGTTCAATAGCTCGCGCACTTGCCGCGCATAGCGCAACGAAAACTCCAGGTAATCGTCATGGCTGAGCATGCCGCCCCAGGTATCGAACACCATCACGGCGTCGGCGCCGGCGGCAATTT
Organism: Methylomonas sp. Kb3; assembly: GCF_002834115.1. Taxonomy (NCBI): domain Bacteria; kingdom Pseudomonadati; phylum Pseudomonadota; class Gammaproteobacteria; order Methylococcales; family Methylococcaceae; genus Methylomonas; species Methylomonas sp. Kb3. The sequence goes on from NZ_PIZT01000065.1 coordinate 304,442, forward strand.
GCGCATTCAAATAGGCGGCTACCGACTGCGCCAGCTTATCCAGCATTTGATGCATCAGTTGCGGCTGTTCGAACATTAGGCTTTTGACTTTTTGAAAGCTTTTGCTGCTTTTGCCTTCCACCATGTAAGTCGCCAGCGTCCAGGGACTGCCGGAAAAGCCAATCAAGGGTACCTTGCCGTGCAGATTGGTTTTGATCAAGCGCACGGCGTCGATCACATAACGCAATTCGGTTTCCGGATCGGGAATCGGTAATTTGGCAATGTCGGCTGCGGTTCTGACCGGATTGGCGAATTGCGGGCCTTCGCCTTCGGCAAACGACAGGCCCAAGCCCATCGCGTCGGGGATAGTCAAAATATCGGAAAACAAGATGGCCGCGTCGAAGTTAAAACGTTCCAGCGGTTGCAGCGTCACTTCGCAGGCCAATTCCGGGTTGGTACAAAGCTGCATGAAGCTGCCGGCCTTGGTGCGTACTTCCCGATACTCGGGTAAATAACGTCCGGCTTGGCGCATCATCCAGACGGGGGTGCGGTCGACGGGCTGTCTTAACAGGGCTTTTAAGAATAAATCGTTTTGTAAGTTGGTCATTCGTTTCGATTGGGATGAGAATCAGCGGCGGCTTTCTTTTTGTACGGCCCGGAAGCGTTTTTCCATGGCCTGCTTAAACTCGCCGGGCATAACGGCTTTAAGCTGTATCGCTTCGGCGGCAGATTGAAAAGAGCCGTAAATTACCACGTATTTTTCCTGTTCGCCCTGTTTGATGGGGTAGAACTTCAGGCCGTCGCGGTAATCGGCGTATTTTTTTTGAAAACGTAGTGCCGCATCTTTAGTGGACAGCACCATGACTTGCAGCGTGAAGTTGTTGGCTGGTTGCGCCATGATCCAGTCCTGATCGCTGCCTTCGAAGGCGGGTTTGGCGGGTTTGTGTTCGACGGGTTTAGCCGGGGTTGGCACAGCAACCGGCGCTATCTCCTCGGTCGGCGCAGAGTTGGCTGGCGACGGTTTTTCAGCTTGCTGCTCGGGCTTGGCTTGCTCAGGGTTTGGTGCTTTCGCGGGCGCCGTCTGCTTGTCGGCAGCAATGCTCTGAGTGCTTGGCTGCGTGCTTAGGGTCTCGGGCGACGGTTTGTTCGGTAATTTCGGGCTGGGTGTTGTTGAACTATTTATCGATTCAGCGTCGGCAGAGCGGAGCGGAGCTTGGCCGGTCGCTTCGGCTTCGATCAGTGCATGGCTTGACTCCACGGTATTGTTTGCCGGGCTGAGGGCGGCAGACACGATTGTCGGTGACGGTTCCGGCGCTTTGGGCTCGGGTGGTGGAGCGATCTGCGGCGGTGCCAGGACGGTTTCGACTGTCGGAGTGGGTGTCGGCTGCGGAGCGCTTGTGTTTTCGGTGGCAGCTTTGTCGGCCTTTTCGGTTGTAACCGCAATAGGCAGGTTGCCGGCGATTTGCCCTGTGACAAGATCCGGCGGTAATAAAGATTTCAGCGCATAGCCGGCTCCGGTTAGCACACCGGCGATTGCGAGCCATAAGCCCAGTTTGCTGCGTTTATGGCTTTGGGAATGAGCGAATTTAGGCAATTGCGCGAGTATTTTGCCGGGGATGCCGTTGCTGGCGCGATATAAATCCTCGATCAGGCTGTCGCTGATGGCGTTAAACGACACCACTGCGCCCGGTGGCGCCGACAGATTTTGTAAATATTCGCCACATTGTTTTTTGCTGAGCGGCGGCAGTTCGATGAAATGGCACTCCTCCACCAATTTGTCGGTACCGCTTTTGATGTGGAATTGATCGTGATTCATCGCCAACACCAGCCGCAAGCCCAGTAGCGAGTCGGCAAATTCGATCAGCATCGTCATCAGGCCAGGTACCAAATTACCGGCATCATCAATCAGCAACACTACCTTTTGTCGGGCACATTTGTCACGCAAAGCGCTCAGATCGAAAGCGGAGGCTTTGGCGATATTCAGGCCGCGCAACAAATCGTTGATTAGGCTTTCGAAGCTGGAGTCTGGTGAAGCCGGCAGCAACACGACTTCCCACATATCCTTGCGATTTTGCCGGACAGTTTCCAATAAGGTGGTTTTACCGATGCCTTCCGGGCCGCAGACGATCAGGGATTGCTGCAAATTGGCCAGTAAGTGCAGCAGCAAATCCAGTTTTTGCGAACGCTCCAACGTGATTAAAGCCCGTTCGGCGTTGTTGGTCACCGAGCGTTTTTGGTAACTGTAGGTCAAGTCGTCGTTATCCAGCATAGCCGTTCAAGGTTGCCTGTAATTGCGTCAGATCGACGTTGACGGGGAGAGAGGCTTTGCCGACCGCTTCCAACAGAATCACGCGGATTTTGCCGTCGACATTTTTTTTATCGACCGCCATCAAATCCACGTATTGTTCGGTCGTCATTTCCGTAGGCGGTGTCACGGGTAGCTTGGCGGCCTGGAAAACGTCGATAATCCGCTTAACGTCGGCATCGTTCAGCCAGCCCAGACGCCGCGATAAATCGGCGGCAAAGCAGGTGCCGATAGCTACCGCCTCGCCGTGCAGATAGTGGCCGTAGCCGCTGCCGGTTTCGATGGCGTGGCCGAAGGTGTGGCCCAGATTTAATGTGGCGCGCACGCCGGATTCAAACTCGTCTTCACCAACCACTTGGGCTTTATTGATGCAGGAACGCTCAATGGCATAAGCCAAGGCGTCTTTGTCGCGAGCCAGCAATTTCGGCATATTGGCTTCCAGCCATTGCAAAAAATCCGGGTCGCGAATTAGGCCATATTTGATCACTTCCGCCAAGCCGGCGGACAGCTGTCTGTCGTCCAAGGTGTCCAGTACATCGGCGTCGGCAATCACGCATTGCGGCTGGTAAAACGCCCCTATCATGTTTTTGCCCAACGGATGGTTAACGCCGGTTTTGCCGCCCACCGAGGAGTCGACCTGGGCCAGCAAGGTGGTGGGAATCTGAACAAACGCAATGCCTCGTTGATAACAGGCTGCCGCAAAGCCGCCCATATCGCCGATTACGCCGCCGCCCAAGGCAATTAAAGTGGCGTTGCGGCTAAATTTTTTGGCGAGCAATTGATCGAAGACTTTTTCCAAATATTGGAGCGTTTTGTATTGCTCGCCGTCAGGCAGAATCACCGTTTCGACTTGATAGTCGCCCAATGCTATCTGTAATTTGGCCAGATACAGTGGCGCGATAGTCTCGTTGGAAACGATCAGCACCTGTTTGGCGCGAATATGTCTGGTCAACAATTCCGGCTGAGCCAGCAGGCCGGCGCCGATGTAAATCGGGTAACTTCTGTCGTTATTTAGTGCAACTTGCAATTCTTTCATGATCTTCTAGGGCAGCCTGATATTGCTGCAAAATGGTTTTAACCACGGTTTTAGTGGGCAGTACGCCGGAGTCGATTTTAAAATCGGCACATTCCGTATACAGCGGGTCGCGCTGCGCCAACAAGGTTTGCAGGCGTTGTCTGGGATTTTCGGTACGCAATAGCGGACGTTGCGTATCGTGTTTGGTGCGGTGCAGGATTTTATCTATCGAACAGTGCAAATAGACAACGAAGCCGTTTTCCTTGATTGCCGCCCGATTCTCTGGCATTAAAACCGCGCCGCCGCCGGTGGCCATCACTATCCCTTGCAACGCCGATAAATGCCGAATCACGGTTTGCTCGCGCATCCGAAAGCCGTCTTCACCTTCGTAAGAAAAGATAGTGGGAATATCGACTCCCGTGCATTCCTCAATGACTCTATCGCTGTCGTAGAACGGCCATTGCAAGGCTTTAGCAAGCTGTTTGCCTATCGTGGTTTTACCCACGCCCATCAGGCCGATCAAATAGATGTTTGCCGCTGGTTTCATTGCATTGGCTGGTTGCGCGCATTAAAAACCGGAGCATTATGCCCACTTTTTGCAGGGAGTTAAATTTTAGATGCCGAACACCCGCTTTTGGGCGGCTCAACAAATACCCACTTCCTCCGTGGGAGGGCCTGTATTTAATTGATTTTATTCTCCTCACCCCAACCCTCTCCAGCAGGAGAGGGGCATTCCCTTTACTTACGGGGTAAGGTTAGGATGCAGCGTCATTAAGTTTAGGGAAACATTCCCTTCCCCAGCAGGAGAAGGTTAGCGGGAATAAATACGGCAAAAGATTTATTTGATACCCTCATCCCAATCTTCTCCCGGAGGGAGGAGGGGTTGGTCGTTTTTAACTTAATGGTATTGGGTTTGGGTGAAGGGCGGCAGTTAATTGATTTTTTCTTCTCACCGCAACCCTCGGCAATTACTCCCAGCGTTGCCCTATATCCTGCATCCATGCAGTCGTCCAGCAGGAGAGGGGGTGAATTGACGTTATTACTTCTCCAGGCCAAAGCGAATAGGTTGGAGCATCCCCTCTCCCTCCGGGAGAGGACTAGGGTGAGGGGATCAACTATTTTAATTCCCTGATCCCAGTCTTCTTTAAGAGGGGGCTAGGTTTTTACAGGTTCTCTTAACTCAATTACAGCCAGACGAATTACTTCCATTACGGCAAGCCTGTTTTGTAAAACCTCATGATTCCAAAATCGCAGCACCCGATACCCCAGCCGCTGTAAATAATGGCTTCTGTTTTGATCGTATTCTTGTTGCTCGGCATGCTGCCCGCCATCAACTTCAATTACCAACTTGGGTTCCAAGCAAACAAAATCAACGATAAATGGGCCGATAACCTGTTGTCTACGAAATTTACAGCCCAACAATTGCCGATTACTCAGCTGTTGCCAAATCACTCGTTCTGCGTCGGTTTGATTTTTGCGTAATGAACGGGCCAAATCTTTCATTGCAAAAGCCTTTTTTGGATTCCCTCACCCCTGCCCTCTCCCGGGGGGAGAGGGAGTTATATTTCCGAGCTAGATGAGGCGATCCTAATTTAGTCTAGCTAACAAAAATACCGGTATTCCCCCTCTCCCCTTGGGAGAGGGCTGGGGTGAGGGGAGTTAAAAGCCCCGGCAAATTTAATTTTTTGCCCTTCAAGCAAAAATACCGAGAATAAAATTCCAGAAAGCTTTGGCGCAAATACTCAAGCAAACTGCGCTGCAATCTGTGCCTGAATTTTTTCCGCCATGGCTTTACGGTCAGTCGCGTCACGGATAGGCCTGCCCACTACTATGTAATCCGCGCCGTTTTGAATCGCTTGCTCGACACTGACAGCGCGTTTTTGATCATCGTCTTCGCGGTTATCCACCGGCCGGATACCGGGAGTGATTACCAGCAGCTTTTCGCCCAATTGTTGCCTAATCATTGCTACTTCCAGGCCTGATGAGACGATACCGTCGCAACCAATTTGCAACGCCCGCTTAGCGCGGGACAACACCAGCTCGCGCACATCGCATTGAAAGCCCAAGTCGTCCAAATCGCCGCGATCCAGACTGGTTAATGCGGTGACGGCCAACACTTTTAAGTCGCCTTTCGCCGCTGCCGCTGCTTCCATGATGGAATCGTTGCCGTGGATAGTGGCCAGATCCACGCCTTTGTTACTTAGCGCTTTAATTGCCCTGCCCACCGTGGCTGGAATGTCGAAGAATTTAAGATCGACAAACACTTTTTTGTCACGGGCCTTCAGCCATTCGATAAATCCGAAATAATCACCCGACATGAATAGCTCCATGCCCACTTTGTAAAAAATCACCGCTTCACCCAGTTCTTCGACCAAAGCTTGCGCTTCTGCAATGCTGGAAACATCCAGCGCCATGATCAGACGGTCGCGGACTGGAATGGCTTTATTTGATATGAAAGATTCTGTCATAAGGATTATGAAATAGTCTGTTTACTGGGTTAAGGGTAGCGTTTTTATTGGTGAGCTTGGCAAGACCTGCTAAAGTGGTTTACAAGCAACGTTGATTTTTCAGTTGGTGTTTAAGTAACAATTGTTGCGCCTGCGATGTCACTAAGAAGCGGCATGCATTAAAAACTTGTAGGCACCGAACGGATTACATGCCACCGCCGGTGTAGCATTAAACTTTCATTAAGCTGAAATAATCTTGGCTTAAAGTCCTATAATCAGGCAGGCAAATGATCAACTCATTAAGCTAACCAGTATATTTGATATGAATCAGTTTCGCCCAAAAGGATTTATCAGGCCGTTACAGCCGGAATTGCAGAGCATTAAGCGGGCCATGGATACCGCGTTGATTTTTATCACGCTATATGTCTCGCTACACATCTATGGCGAGCCGTTCGACCGTGAATACCTGGGTTTATTTATTGTCTGTACCGTGCTGTTCGGTATTTTTGCCGAGCATCAAGAGATCTATCACGGCTGGCGCGGTGATCCCCTGTTTGACGACGCCGTGCGGATATTATTATCGTGGATAGTGGCCTTTGCACTGATTGCCAGCAGTTTTTTCGTATTTGACCTTGGCTTTGAATATTCGCGGCAAGTCTTGGAATTGTGGCTGCCGCTGGCGCCGCTCAGCATCATCATGCTGCACTCGCTGCGCCGCTCGACATTGTCTTATTTGCGGATGCACGGCCTTAACACCCGTAACTACGCGATTTTGGGCGGCAATTCGCTAGGCAAACGCCTAAATGCCGCGCTGACTGAAATGCCTTGGCTGGGCTATAGCTTTGTTGGTTTTTTTGACGACCGCATCGAGAACAAGCAGCGCAGGCAGGATGAAGACATGGTCGATGTCATCGTTGGCGACTTTAAAGAGCTACTGGAAAGAGCGCAGCGCGGAGAAATCGATCATATCTATATTACCTTGCCGTTGCGAGCGGAAAAACGGATCAACCAACTGATCCGAGAATTGGCTGATAGTACGGTGTCGGTAAATATAGTCCCGGACTTTTTTACCTTTAACCTGATGCAGTCCAAACTCAGCAGCGTAAAAGGTATTCCGGTGGTCAGCGTCTTCGATACGCCTTTAAATTCATCGCTGGATGGCTTCGCCAAACGCCTTGAGGATCTGTTGCTGTGTGCGATCATTTTGCCGATTATCGCTATCCCGATGCTGATCATCGCCATTGCGATCAAGCTTACCTCGCCGGGGCCGGTCATTTTTAAACAGATGCGTTATGGCGTGAAGGGTGAGCAGATTGAAGTGTGGAAATTTCGGTCGATGTCGGTGTGTGAAAATGGTGAAAGCATCAAACAAGCCACTGCCAACGACAGCCGGGTGACGCCGTTAGGTGGTTTTCTGCGGCGGACCTCGTTAGATGAGTTGCCACAATTTCTGAATGTGTTGAGCGGCACTATGTCCGTGGTCGGTCCACGGCCGCATGCGGTGGCTCACAATGAATACTACCGCAAACAGATTCAAGGCTATATGCTGCGGCACAAAATGAAACCCGGCATCACCGGTCTAGCGCAAATCAGCGGTTGCAGAGGCGAAACCGAAACCATCGATAAAATGGAAAGACGGATTCATCACGACCTGGAATACATCCGCCAATGGTCCGTAATTTTGGATTTAAAGATTGTGATCGTGACTATTTTCAAAGGATTTGTGGGGCAGCAAGCTTATTGAGCTGTTAGCAATTAATGCTGCTTGAACGGTAAAAACCTGATAAGGCCCAGCCCGTAAAAATACCAGCGGTGTCAATAAGAACATCACCTAGTTGAGGGCCGCGTCCAGGAATGAATAGCTGCAACACCTCGGTAGCAAAGGCAAATAACGTCGTTAAAACAAGTGCTTTGAAAGTCGATAGGTTAAACCATCCGCGATTGCTCGCCGTTGCAGCTAATAGCCCGAACATAATAAAGTGGCCGTATTTGTATTTGTCCAGTTCGGGTATCGAAAATGTAAGCCGAAAAACGCTTAGCTCATCAGAATGGATAATGTAGGCGCCAGCATCCGCGGATGGCAAAATCGACTCGCCGATGTATTCCTTTAAGGAGTTCGGCATTAAAACGCCGGCTAAAATGCCGAGCGCAATCAGCAGAATTAGGGCGTGAGGACGCCTGGTTGCCGCTTTGTGAACTAGCGGTAAGCCGACCCACAGTCCCAGGAATGTCCAAATAGCTATAAACCATGATCTGTATCGCCCAAATTCGGGATTGGGTGTTGCTGGGCGAAGGCTAAGCGTTTTAACGAAGAACTGGCCTTTCGCGTGAATTAATTGGATTATCAGTTGAAGTTTGGCCGTATTTTCAGCTATCCGAAAAACGCGTTCGTGGTACGCCCAGTCCGAGGAGCCTTTTTGCGCAACTAGTAGGTGGGGATGGTTATACATCGCTTTGTTGAATTGGTCATAACCCACCAATATGACTCGAGCAGTTTCCCATGGACGAAGACCGTCGGTTATTCCAATGGTTTTGGTGTAAGCACTTAAATGCAGTAATGAGCCAGCGGTTACAGGCGGAATAAATTGTCCAAGGCTAATTGCGCGTTCGAAATTTGGGGCGGAGAGAATAACACTCGTTTCGGGAGGCGATACGAAATTAGAGAGATTAGTGGTGTCGATTTTCGCTGCCGGATGTATCTCTACGCCGGTTTTTGACGGTATCCACTTGGAAAATCCATCGTTAAAGCTAGAGTTTATTAATATTTCCTTGTCCGAATAAATAAACTGCGGGAAATAATTAAAAAAGCAGATGGTTGCAATGCAAACAAAAACGATAGAAGTACACTTAAAAGTCATGCATTTGCCTATGTTGGGGTTTAATAAATTTAATTGATACAAAAGGAGTTTACAGAATTTATATAGTACCGGTAGTGCCTTTGGATGTTGTATTTCTAAGGGCGCCTGAAGTGGCAAAGCCGTTAAAATGAGGCGCTTTTCCTCTCTTTATAAAGAGGGGTGCAAAGAGCCTAAGGCTTAATTAACTGTATTGCCTGCAGTTGGGCGGTTGTAAAAAAGGCCGTAGTTCTATTATATCGCGCTAGATTGAAATTGCGGGTAATTCAAAAGCGTCTTCTGAATAAAATATGAGTATATTGCACAGTATTAAATGGAATTATTTGGGAGCGCTATTTAAAGGCGTGTCGCAGTTGGTGGTGTTGGCCATAATGGCCCGACTTTTAGCGCCTGAAGAATTCGGGCTTATGGCATTGGCATTGACTGCGGTTAAAGTTGGTGGTTATTTTTCCGATTTTGGTTTGGCTGCTGCAATACAACAGAAATCAGAAATAACTCGCTCGGACATAGAAGCGTCGTTTTGGTTTTCGCTTATATCGGGTCTATTTTTTTTTATAGCCACATATTTTTTGGCGGAGCCTTTGGCGGAGTTTTTTCAGACTCCAAAATTAGTGCCTGTTATTGAATTGTTGGCCGTAAACTTCATTTTGATTGGCGCATCGGCAACGTCTACCGGGTTGTTGAAGCGAAATATGAATTTTAAATATCTGTCTATAGTTGAAACTGTTACCTATTTAATCGGTAATGGTTTGGTTGGTGTGGTTTTGGCATATTATGGATTTGGAGTATTTAGTCTGTCGGCTGCTTACTTGACACAAACGTTTCTACTCTTATTGGCTGCGTATGTAAAAACACAGCATTCATTGAGAATTACATTCAGGCTGGCCGATTATAAACATATCATAAAGTATGGTGGTGGATATTCGGTCGCCAGTTTTATGACATTCATAGGCTCAAACATAGACCATATTCTAGTGGGTAAGTTCTTCCCGGCGGCTGAATTAGGATTATGGAATAGAAGTAGGAACTTAATTTCAATGCCGGCTTATAACTTGCTAGTATCCATAACCAGAGTACTATTGCCGGCATATTCAAAATGCCAGAATGATAAAGCGCAATTTCGAGAGCTTTATTTAAAAAGCCTGGTAGTAACCGGGTTTTTTCTAATTCCCGTTGGCGGCGGGATGTATGCGGCTGCAGCCCAGTTAGTTGAAGTACTACTGGGGGCGAATTGGGAAAACGCGGTTAACTTTGTGCAATTGTCCGCAATATTCGTGCCTGTAGAAATGTTGGCTAGCGTTGCTGCTACCGCTTGCAGCGCATTGGGTGCATTATCCCTGCAAATAAGACTGCAAGCTTATTTACTAGTACTGTTGATTCCCGCTATGTTGTTTTTTGCGCTACAAGGTCAAATCATGCCAATTTTATTGGTGTTGACTTCTTATTACTGGCTGCGGTTTATTATTTATATTTCTATCTTGAATGTGAAGTTGGGGATTCGTTTTTGGCTTAGTATAAAAATACTAGTTTCTCAGCTATTGGCCGGGGCATGGATAGCCGCTTTAATATACTTAATGTCCAGGCAGCTGCTTGATATTAATTCGTTTCAGTTGCTACCTTTGCAGATGCTAACGGGCGCAGTTGGCTTTATGATATATGTCATTATCGGACCTGCAAAATATTTCAGAGTAATCTTGCGATGTTTTATAGACGCTCGCCCACCAAGTTCTGGGTTGGCTAAATTGAGCAAGGCGCTGTTAAAGAAAGGGTATTAAATTATGAAGAAATTACGGCTTTTATATTTACCTGTAGAAAACGTGGAAGGCGATCAGCGGGCACGCCGCAAAATTTTCGCCGATATGCTCGCGGAAGGAAGGTTGGAGGCATTGGAGATTTTCTCTTATAGACTCTTCGGCCGCGAGTACGGATGGGACGAAATGGCTAAGAGAGTTCTCGATATCGCCAGAGAGTTCGCCGCCGATGCCATTTACTGGCACGGACTTTGGGGTGGACACTTGAATGAAGACATTATGCGCCAGATAAAAAGCCTGCCGTCAAAGCCTGCTATTTGTAACGAAAATGGCGACCCGTTCGGTAATATTTGGGTTGTGCCTTACCCGAAATGCTTGTTAAGTCTGGTCAAATATACTGATGTTTGTTTCAATTCCGGATTAGGTCGCGTGGCGGAATATTTGAAAAGAAAAGGGGCAGGCCACGTATATTTGCTGCCGCACGGCTACGACGAGGTGTCGTTTAACGATTTGGGCCGGCAGGAAAGTAGTTACGAAAACGATTTGGTAATGATCGCGAATCAATGGAAATCTCGTCGGCCTTTCGCTTCGGCACCTGGAGCCAAGTCTAGGCCAATGCTGATTCAAGCGCTCGAAGAAGAGTTTGGCAGCAGATTTGCCTTGTACGGAAAGGGATGGGACAAATTCTCATGCGCACGAGGACCGATAGATTTCTTTAAGCAGGTCGATGCCTACAATAAATCCAAAGTGGCGATTGGTATTCCGCAATTTAGCGATATCGAATACTACGAATCGAATAGGCCTTTTAACACCATTGCCACCGGCATCCCTTATGTTTCTGGTTACTCGCCCAAATTCGACCAAATCCTGAAGGATGGAGAACATTGCCATTATTTCAAAACTCCGCAACAAGCAGTAGATAAAGTCAAGTGGTTATTATCGCTACCTGACGGGCAGCGAGAAGCAATGGGAATGAGTGCAGCTCAGTATGTGCGGGCGCATCATACGCAGCGCCATAGAATGGAAATATTGATTGATATAGTAGAAGGTGTTTGGGCATATAAACACGAAAATGCACCTTTTCCTAATGATCCAATTGCCTCATATTTAGCGAAGTAATTTAAGAATGAATATTTTCTTGAGAATTATTAATAAGATAAGGATGCTATATTGGCAAGTTATGGGCTACGGACTTGCTAGAATGCATGGAGTAGTAATAGGAAAAGGTTGTAAATTTTACGGATTACCAATTATTTCCAGAGCTAAGAATTCTCATATCGTTATTGGTGATCGTGTAGTATTGTGTTCGGATTCCAGGTATACCGCGCTGGGAGTGAATCACCCTGTTATCTTGAGAACCTTAAGGGAAGGGGCTGAGTTAAACATCGGTGACGACAGCGGACTGAGCGGGTCTTCTATATGCGCGGCAGTGAATATTACAATCGGTAAAAAATCCTTGATAGGAGCCAATGTTTTGCTTTTTGACACCGATTTTCATGCAAAAAGTCCTGTCAATAGAAGATATTGTAGGGAAATGGAGAAAATTGCTACTAAGCCCCTGGTCGTTGAAGACAATGTTTTTATAGGTGCTAACTCAATTATAACTAAAGGTGTGAATATCGGCTGTAACAGTATTGTTGGTGCCGGCTCGGTAGTAGTGAAGGCCGTTGCGGAATCTAAAATAGTTGCAGGAAATCCTGCTAAGGAAATTGGCAATGTCAGCTAAGAAAATACTTTACGTGCAGCACTCCGGAGCCAATGGAGGTTCGCCGATGAGTTTATTTTATCTTCTGGAGTTTGTAAGAAAGGAATATGAAATAGTTGTATATTTTATAATCGACGGTCCGGCGGTTGATTTTTATCGAAAGGCAGGGATTCAATGCAAAATAAATACCAGGCTTGGCAAGCTCCCTCATTGTACGATAGAAAATCAATCCCTAAATCCGTTTTCCGCCAAGTTTTACCACAACCTAAAAGTTTATATACGACATTATTTAAAGTTGTTACCAAGTTATTATGAAATGAAGCATATTATAGCGATGGAGCAACCGGATATTGTTCACCTTAATTCATCCGTTTTAATTTCAGAAGGCCTTGCCGTCAAGGCAATGGGAGTGCCATTGGTATGGCATATGCGAGACTTTCTTGAATATGGGAGCTTTAGATTTCGTTATGGTGTTTTAAGAAAAATTATTTCCAGTTGCGCCGATGTGGTTATTGCGTTATGCGACTCGGAATTGCAAAGAATAAAGCCGGAAAAACGCGGCGTAGTCGTTCCTAATTTTGTCAGTTTCGATAAGTTTAATCCCGAAAAGGTTGTACCGGTTAATCTACGCCAACAACTCGATATTGCTGAAAGTACAAAGATCATAGCGATGCTGGGTTGGAATACGCCTGCCAAAGGTGCGCTGACATTGCTAAAGGCTTTTGCCAAGATAAAGGATAATCATCCCGACACTGTGCTGGTGTTGTTCGGGGAAGGGGAGCGGATAGCCGACCAAAACAAGCTTAGAAATTTATTGCGTTGGTTAACCGGCAAGAAAAATTTGCGATTACAAATACAGGAAGTGATCGATCACTACGGTTTGCAAGATCGTGTATTTTTTCCCGGAGTGATATTTGATATCGCAAATTATATTGCCGAGGTAGATATTATCGCCGCGCCTTTTACCGAACCGCATTTTGCCCGGCCCATCTTGGAGGCGGGAGCCATGAAAAAACTGATTATCACCAGTGACATCGACGGCACTCGGGAAATGGTCTTGAATGGTGAGGCAGGGATTTTAGCAAAACCAAATGACGTTTCAGATTGGATTAAAAAGTTAGATGCAGCGCTAATAGAGAGCCCTGTAGATAAAATTCAGTGTATGTACACAAACACTCAACTTGCCTATAACGCAGATATAAATGCTGAGAAAACAATTTCAGAATATCAAAGCTTATTGAAACTATGAATGCTGGTACTAGAGGTTTTAAGTATAGAACTATTACGATTTTAGTATTTTGTTGCTATGTATTTTGGGATTTTTTTGGAATAGACATGACTCTGACTGGAGGAGAGGAAAGAATTCCATTTCATAGGATTTTTATCTTTCTGACTCTAGTTCTGTTATTAGCCAATTTCAAGATTGTTGCCGAAGTTTTGACTAAGAGTAAGTTATTTTTATGCTTGATTTTCTACGCTTTATTGTCTGTTGCGTGGTCAGCCGATCCCAAAGCCACATTGATGATTTTTATATTCCTATTGTCGTCGTTGTTAATTGCGGTTATTACAGCTTTAGCATTCTATGACAGGCACAATAATTTTATCGCTTGGTTGTTTACACTGACTTTTCTTATGGTGCTGGCCAGTATTTTTGTGGCGCTAAAATATCCGAAACTCGGGATTAACTCGTCTGATTTTGCCAAAGTCCGTTGGATAGGCATTACAAATCATCCCAATAAATTAGGCGGATTGGTGCTGATTTCGATTTGGTGTAGTGTAAATTTATTTTTTAGCGAGGGAGGTTTTTTAAGAAAAGCTATTTCATCCGTTGCGATAGCGGCAGCGATGTATGCGGTGGTAATGGCGGACAGTATGACAAGTATTGTAGCCTCATTTGTAGTAGTAGTATCGATGCTGTATTTTAGGTTCTTGGGTCGCGCGAGTGCATCATTCAAACTCGTGCTATTTGTTGTTATAGGATTAGGCTTTATGATAATTACCACCTTCTATATGAACAGCGAAGAAATAGTCAATAAGTCTCTAGCAAGTGGTGGGCGTGATACAACGTTTACAGGAAGGTCGGCATTGTGGGAAAGAGGGGTTCAGTCATTTTTTGATAGTCCTTTAATTGGGCATGGTTTTGATAATCTGGATGGATTGACTCAAAAATATGGCATCAAAATGTCACACCTACATAATGGTTATATAGAGGTCCTTGCAAAAGGAGGAGGGGTCGCAATAGTTCTACTTTTTTTAATTATATTAAAAAACTTTCGATGTTTAATGTTTATCAAAAATGTGAATCCAGGCCTTTTTGCTTTCTTATCGACCGGTTTTTTGGGGATATTGGTGCATAATTTAGCGGAATCGTCATATCTGAGAGGGTTAAATGGGCTAAATTTGACGTTCATGCTAATTAGTTCGTTTTTGGTTGTCTCAGTTAATAGAATTGACATGATTGGCAAAAATCGTTAGTTTCAGTCTTTGTCGACTACAAAATAACTAGAAGTGTTTTATGAAAATATGGATTTGTGTTCCTGTTTTTAATAGAGTCAGTTTTACTATTAAATTTTTGGAAAGTCTTAGGTTACAGACTAATCAGAATTTCAATATTGTGATTTGCGACCATGGTTCATCTGATGGTACCTCTGATTTGATTAGAACCGATTACCCTGAAGTGCATTTAATATCGGCTGATAGCAGCTTATGGTGGACTGGCGCCATTAATCGTTGCGTAGATTACGCATTGGAACACGCAGCGCCCGATGATTATTTGCTTACTCTGAATAACGATACTGAGTTGCCTCCTGATTATTTGGCAGAGTTTGCCAAATTGATTATTAAATATCCGCATTCGGTATTAACTTCAGTGCCGCACGATATTAAGAACGGAAAGCCCTTGTCGTTTGGATTCCGGCAAAGCTGGTTGATCGCGAAGTCGATTCCCGTGAGTTTCGAAAAAGACCATTTGCCGGGCGATGTCGATGTTGTATCCGTGACTCATGCATCTGGACGAGGGACATTGTTTCCGATAGGCGTTTTCAAGGAATTGGGCTTATATGATGAGATTCATTTGCCTCACTATGGCGCCGATTACGATTTCAGCCATAGAGCGAGAAGGGGCGGATATCGCATATTGAGTTGCCGGAATTGTAAGGTGTATTCCTATGTTGAGGTCACCGGAATGGCTGCATTGCGTAGTCAACTATCTGCGAAGCACATGTTCGACTATTTTACCAGTATTCGTTCTCCAGCGAATATAAAGGTCCGTTGGTGGTTTGGGTGGAATAACTGTCCGAGGATATTATTTCCGATCTACATAATGGTAGATTTAGCTAGGGTAATTTCAGGGTATTTTATACACTTATTACTCGCAAAAAACTAAGGCTATAACAATTAGCGTATGAAAATAGTGATCTTCCAGCCGATGCTGAAGCAATATCGGATACCGTTATTCAAATTGATGGGCGAAATGTTAAGCGAAGCCGGTCATGAATTGAGGGTAGTATGTGGAACTCCGCCTAGTCATGAAAGGAATAAGGGCGATAATGTGTTGGTCAGTAATCAATATTGTGTAGTCGATGCAAGCGTCTGGTTGTTCGGGGGCAAACTACATATTTTGCCTAGCGCTATGCGGCATATTGTTTGGGCCGATTTCGTGATCACTGAGCAGGCTAATAAACATTTGCATAATTATCTGTTGATTTTAGCGCGTTTAATTGGATATAAGCGATTTGCATATTGGGGACATGGTCAAAATAGACAAGGTAATCCTCATAGTTTTCGGGAAAAGATAAAAAAACTATTATCTACTCAGTGTGACTGGTGGTTTGCTTATACGCCCGGCGTCGCTGAGTATGTTTCCATATTAGGGTATCCGAAAAATAAAATCACTGCTCTGAATAATAGTATTGATACATCATGTTTCAAGCAACTTTTGTCTGCTCAGGAAGGGGAGGCCGTTAACGCCTTAAAGGAGCGATTAGGAATACGTGATAAATCTAGGATAGGTTTATTCTGTGGCGGGTTATATTCCGATAAAAAATTAAGGTTCTTATTGGATGCCTCAATAGCAATAAAAGAAATTAATCCGGATTTTATATTATTGGTGGTTGGCGATGGAAATGATCGTAGATTGGTGGAGGAGTACGCCTGTCAGCATGAGTTTGTAAAATATCTTGGACCGTTATTCGGGTCGGATAAGGCCTTGGTTTTTAAATCGGCGGAGATATTTCTGTGTCCTGGGTTGGTTGGATTAGCGATTTTGGACGCTTTTAGTGCAGGCTTGCCGTTATTTACTAGCGATATTCCCAATCATAGTCCCGAGATAGAATACCTTGAGCATGGGGTTAACGGTATGATTACCGCGCCAGAGATAAATGTTTATTCGGAAGCTGTATCTCACTGCTTGGGTGATCAGGCTTTGTTGTCAATGTTGAGAACAAATGCGTTAGCTAGCAGTGTTCGATTTTCTATTGAGAAGATGGCTTCAAACTTTGTTGATGGCATATTAAAGTGCCTCATGTAAATGGCAGTTAATAACTGTTATGCCGTGCTTAATTTGCTTGAAGTTCACCAAGCGCTCTGTGCTTTTCAATATCAGCTAATGGTTATGTATGGCATGGCGCGTTCAATATCGAAACTCAATAAAATGGAAATGCGCCAGCTGGAGCATGTATGTCCAAATTAATGCCTTTGATGTGTTTCTTGCACTCTGGTTTGGGATGATGCAGATTTTATTTCATAACCTTTCTCGTTCTGTTATATGTATTCTAGAATTTAAACCGTCATTCCTGGTTAGTAAGGGTTTTATATGAAGATGATCGTTGCCAATATTTATTTTGGTAAATGCCCTGCGTATTTTGATTTGTTTGTCAGATCATGCGGATACAACTCAAAAATCGATTTTTTATTTTTAGTTGATTTTGAAGTTAATTTTAAGTTGCCACCCAATGTCAAGGTTGTAAAAATAAGTTTTCAGGAGGTAAGAGAGAGTTTTCAGCGCCATTTTGATTTCCCGCTGGCTCTTGACTCTCCTTATAAATTGACTGATTTTCAGCCGGCGTATGGGGAGTTATTGGCCGAGTACTTTAATGGCTACGACTGGTGGGGGCATTGTGATTTCGATATGGTGTTTGGCGATCTGAATCCGTTACTGGTGGAGGCGGCAAGCGGAGATTATGTCAAGATATTTCGCAGGGGCCATATGACCCTGTATAAAAATACGGCCAAAATCAATTCCATTTATAGAGAAGGTCAAGGACTTTTGGATTTTCGACGGATTTTTTCAATCAAGCAGTTTTGCAACTTTGATGAGACTAACGGCATAGATGCCATCTTCGCAAGTTTGGAGTTACCGGTATTTAGAGGCGAATTAATAGCCGACATTGCGCCGCGGTCGGCTTTTTTGCATATGACGTCCCATCCTAATCATTGGGGGCAGTATTTTATTTGGTTGCAAGGCAAATTACATTGTTTCTCTAATGATGGATGCAGTAGGGAGTTTGTTTATATCCATTTGCAAAAAAGGGCAATGGTCGAAGCTTATAAGGATTTGGATGTACCCTTGGGGATTATTATCTGTCAATTCGGTTTTTTTGAAAATCGGTCAAGCTTAATGGTTAGCTTGCTCAAAATATGTTGTTTTCTACCTAATTTCTCCCATCTCAAGCGTTTCTTTTGGCCGCGGCTATTATCCAGGTTGACTGGTCGACGGTGAGCATTCATAGGCCTTAGTTTGTGAATATGTCTATATTATCCAAGTCCCATGGCCGCGAATGACGCGACAATCTACCGTTATAAGTTGAGAAATGAAAATTCTAGTTGTTCATAACCGATATCAACAAGCCGGAGGTGAAGATAGTGTTGTTTCGGCTGAAATTTCACTATTAAGTCAATATGGACATAACGTCGAAGTCTGGACTGTAGACAATAACACGCTAACAGGGGGGCTTGGCGGCAAAGTTAAAGTGGCGTTGTCAACTTGTCATTCAAAAACCAGTTTAGCGGCAGCGGATAAGCTATTAGGCAGTTTAAAGCCGGATTTGGTTCATGTGCATAATTTCTTCCCTCAAATCAGTCCGGCTATTTACGATGCGTGCATTAATGTCGGTGTTCCGGTTGTCCAGACGTTACATAATTATCGGCTGATTTGTCCTGGGGCGTTTTTAATGCGCGATGGAAAAATCTGCGAACAGTGCATTAATGGAAGCCCGTATCAAGCGGTTTTGTATGGTTGTTACCGCAACTCCCGATTAGGCAGTTTGGTGGTCGCGCATATGGTTGCACGGCACCGGGCATTGAGAACCTGGAATACTAAAGTAGATCGTTTTATTGCGTTAACGGAATTTGCTAAAAGTAAATTCGTTCAAGCCGGTTTCCCTGAGGATAAAATCTGCGTTAAACCCAATTTTGTCGCGGATTCGCCATCGGTGGAGAGTTTGGGGCATGCCGGGCGTGATACTAGACAGGCACTATATGTTGGCCGACTCAGTCCGGAAAAAGGTATTGCTACTTTGGTCGAGGCATGGGGTGGACTTCACGGCGATTGTGTCTTGAAGGTTGCAGGCAGTGGCGAGCTGAGCAATCGGTTTGTTGGAATGGATAACGTGCAATTATTGGGTTTTCAAAACAGCCAAGCAATTGCTTGTCTAATGCAGCAGGCCGGGTTTTTGATACTACCTTCCGAATGGTACGAAGGTTTTCCAATGGTGTTGTTGGAAGCCTTTGCCAATGGACTGCCGGTAATTGCTTCCCAAGTTGGGAGTTTGGCGGAAGTTGTTCAAGAGGGAGAAACCGGATTATTGTTCGAGCCAGGAAACTCGAAAGACTTAGCCCAAAAAGCGCGTTGGTTGTTAGAGCATCCGGCAGAACAAGTTCGTATGGGGCTAAACGCAAAGCGGGCATACAACGAAAAATATACGGCAGAAATAAATTATACCCAGTTGGCTGCAATTTATGCCGACGTTATTGGAAAAAGTTAAGACTTGTACCGGCTTGCCGGCTATTCGTTATGGTTGGCCTTTCAAGTAAATGCTGCTCCGCGTAAGGAATGTTAAGCATGGCAAAAAATCAGCATATATTGCTTATAGATGGATATCGGTTTTTGGCTGCAATTTCTGTGGTTTGTTTTCACTACTTTGCAGATGTCAATTCAGCACAGACTCGGTTTAATGTCTTGTACGGAAAAATTTTCGAATTTCCGCATTTGGCATTTTTCGAATACGGCCGATTCGGAGTAGACCTGTTTTTTCTTATCAGCGGGTTTGTGATAGCGCTCAGTGCTGAAGGACGATCGTTTAGCGGATTCCTCGCCTCGCGTGTCGCCAGAATCGTGCCGACTTACTGGCTAGCGATTATATTAACCTCGGCAGTTATTTTGATTTTTCAATATCAACCTTTAAGTTTGCGGCAATTGTTTGCAAACTTGGCTTTTTTACAACGCCCCTTGGGCGAGAGCTTTATAGATGGCGTTTATTGGACGATAGCAATAGAGTTTCGCTTTTATTTGTTAGTCGCTGTATTAATCCTATTCAAGGTTTACCGGTTTTATCATTGGCTTCTTTTGGGGTGGGTGGTTCTTTGTTTTGTTGACTATTATGGGGTAAATATAGGGTGGATTAAGCAGTTGTTTATCACATCGTATGGTTATTATTTTTCCGCCGGGGGGGCTTTTTACCATATCTATCAAGAAAGACATCGAATGTTGTCTGTTATGACGGTTGTCTTGTCCTTCTGTCTGGCAGTCCTGGTTGGTGTAGATCGGTTTAAAGAATTAACGGATATTGGTGTTGGCTGTGTTATTTTCGTTTGTTATGGATTAATGTGGCTTATATCATCAAAAAGGTTTGACGATATTAAGTGTAATTCCTTGGTCGTCGCTGGCGCTGTTACGTATCCCTTATATTTGCTACATTTGAAAATTGGCAATATTCTGATGAAGCATCTTACAATTACCGCAAGCGGCATATTACTAAATATTATTATTATGGTTGGTATGTTACTGCTGTCTTGGGTGGTAAGTCGTTATTTTGAAAAGTCCGTCAATCCTGCCGTTAGGCGTGGGTTGGAGGCGTTATTGTCCGGTTTGCATCAGTCTGCGTCCAGGTTACTCAAGCCAGCTAATTGAGCGCTGAGAGTTAGCTGGCGGAGTAAATTTTACGGTGTCGCAGAGATGCTAGTTAGGCCGATGTCCTCCGGCAAGGGTTGAAAATTGATCTTTTTAACCGGCGTGTCTGAGCAAAATTTGAGATTATTGCCGGTTATTGTCATACAAGGGTCGGCTTCGACGCTGTTCTTTTCAACGCCTTCGTTGACCCATTCCGTCCACAAGGCGCCATCGCGTTTTTTCGAACGATCCAGTATTTCGTAGCTGATTTTAAAAGGCCCTGAAGTATTCCAAACCAGATTATGGGCTATATTGTTGCTGGCATCCGGCATTCGATAGCGTAGCCCCCAATTATTCGCGGCTGTCGATATCACTATATTTCTTATAATGCTATTGTTCTCCGGCCAGTTTTCATTGTGCATTGGTGCGGATAGCGCGGGATATTTATTGCTCCATATTGGATTGCGGTAAGGGATTGCAGCTAATCGGCGTTTGATTTCCGCACTGGGTTGACGTTGATCAACAGTGATAGCGTATTTATCGGTGACGATTATATTGTTTTCTATCGTCGTGTAGCGTCCTCCGCCCACCTGGATGCCAATCATGCCAGGGTTGTAAAGTAGATTGCCTATTACGTTGAATCCGCTTACTTCGTCGTCGAGATAAATTGCGCGTACTCCATCCGGGCGTGCATAGCTAAAGGAGTTCTGGGTTACATCAATTTTCTTCAGGCCGTAGCCGAACAGATCGTGGATGCTGTTATAGCGGATGGTATTGCCATGATAGGTCCAGTCTCGACCGGAATATATTGCGCCACAGTCCGATGCCTGTTCGCAAACATTGTGGATTTCATTTTTTTCGATGAGGTGGTCGTTGCCGCTTACCAATATTCCGGAGCCGGGGGCATCGGTAATAAGGTTGTGTGTCGCTTGATTGCCCACGCCTGCCAACTCGATTGCCGGCATGTAAGTCATGACGACGCGGCCGAAATCGTGAATACGGTTGTTATGCGCCGTATTGTTCGCGGGCTGCAAAGTGTTGCGGTCTCCGCCGCTGAGCAGGATGCCGCCTTCACCGGTATCGTGAATATGGCAGTGGGCAATTGTGACGTGAGTACTGTTTTTTACCTCGATTGCTTTCCCCCCAGTGTTATTGATCTCGATATCGGTAAAATTGAGATGCTCGCTTTTGTCGATTTTGATGGCATGTCCGGTCGAGTAGCGAAAGCTCAAACGACTAAAGCTAACATGTCGGACGCCGTCGAATGTGAGCAGATTAGGTAATGTCGATGCCGTAACTTGATACGGACTTGCGGAATCGATGGGTATGAATAGTATCTTGCCTTCACTTTGGTCGTAAAACCATTCTCCGGGAGCATCCAGTTCGGAGCGAATATTTTGCAGATAAAATCTCCGGCCGCTCGCAAGGTGGTAGGCGGTTTTATCGTCAAGCGTTAACGTATTGCTTGCAGACTCGAGCGTCTTTACGCCAATGTACTGATCGTACCAGTCGTTCCCAGCGAAAATATGGACTTGGGCTTTGGAATTATTTTCCAATGGTGGAAGCGGTTCGAAACTGCTGAAGCGGGTCCGGTCGTCAGTCGGTATTTTTATGTGGGCCCAATCACTATTAGGCCAGCGGGCTAGATGCAGTGCACGGTCGTTGACAAATAATTCGAATCCGGGTACGGCGCCTTGCTGGCGATGGTTTTGCTGATATTTGAGGTTGGTAAAAGTTTGGCCTTTTACATTGCAACTCCAGGTCGGCGGCTGGTAGGGGGTACAGTCGGTCAATGACGTTCCGGCGCTGATGGTTACCGGGCCTCCTTCTCCTTGCCACCGTATTGGCCGATCCGCAAAACCGGTGTCCCGGATATTGAACGTTAACGTTTTTGGCAATGAGTAGTCTCCCGACCGGATATGTACAGTAATTGGCTCGTTAAACCGGTTTTGAGCTTTTTGTTCTCTGACAGCCTGCTGCGCTCTGGCTAAACTGAAAAATGGGCCGTGAGAACCAGAGGTCTCAGGCTTAGCCGCCATTCCATCCGCTTGGTCGTTCCCGGCAGTGGAAACGTAAAAATCTGCAGACAAGGCTATGCTGCATTGGCATAGCAGGCTTATCAGCAGTAGTAATTTAATCGGTCGTGCTTGAGCCGCGCGCATTGAGCTAAATAGCGGTGGGATAGCAAGCGGCGCATCGTTATCCCGGTTGTTGTAAACAAGGGAATTCCCCGTTGTTGTTATCTGCATATACCACCTGCTGAGGTAAGTGATGTTTAACTGGCCGGCTCTGACCTCATCTGCGCTATCACCAGCCGCCATGTTGTTTGAGTAATAACCGGCAATTTTCAAGAAACGTATTGAAGCCGCCAAAAATTCGTGTGAGTTTCTTCCTAAAGAATGCAATGCAAAAAAACGATTGGGTTAGTCCCCGCTTGCACGGGGATCCCGGTGTAATCAACAACTGCAGAATAACGGAGTCTTATCGGTTTTACTTTATAGAAAAGCCAGACATGATCGGCGATGGGCTTTGTGCCGAGCTAGAAAACCCCTATTTACTGAATCAGGCCTATATCTGTCGGTATAGGTTTTAATCCGATTGAATTTATGGGTGAATCGCTACAGGTTACGCTTAATATTCCTTGGGTGATATTAAGGCAGGGGTCGGCGTTAATACTATTTAATTCCAAGCCTTGATCGATCCACGTTGACCAGGGCACTCCGCCTTTGCCATCGTTCGATTCCAGTATCATATAATCCACTCTAATATCGTTTCCTTTGTGCCATACTAAATTATCACTGATATTGGTAGAGTCGCGTGGGGCCACGTAACGCAACGATCTGGTGGGGCTATTGCTAGTAATCGCAAAAACATTTCGAGTTATTGTGTTACCTTCAGGCCAAGTGTCATTGTTCATGGGCTGGTTTAGTTGCGGATACTTTTGCGACCATATATCGCTGTTGATCGGCATCGTTGCGAGGCTTTCTCTGTTCGGAGTCCAATCAGCGTATATGCCGCGGTTATCCATCAAAAAAGCGTAGCTTTTTGTTTTAACAACGTTATTTTCGATGCGGTTGTCCCTGCCTCCGCCAATATGAATCGAAATGAAGCTAACATTGTCTAGTATATTGCCGTAAACAGTATTTCCACTCGATCCGTCGTCCAGATAAATGCCTCTAGCGCCATCGAATATGTATTCAACTTTATTCTTTTGAATATCCAATGTGGCTTGGTTTAATTGATAACCTGTGAAGTCATGAATATAATTGTGCCGAACGACATTTCCTCTATATGTCCAGTCTCTTCCGGATAAATATATCGCTCCGCAGTCACCGGATTGTTTGCATATTTGGGTGATTTCGTTCTTTTCGATCAAATGTTCATTTCCACCGACAATAATGGCATTGCCGGTGCTGTTGCTTATTAAATTGTGAGTAACGGATACACCAACGCCTGAGATAGCTATTGCTGGGGAATAGTTTAATAAGACGGTGTCATAATTAGTGATGGTGTTGTTATCGATCACATTATTTGAGCTTTCTAATAGCGTGCGGTCACCACCAGACAAAAATATGCCGCCAAGTCCGGTATCGTGGATATGGTTATTCGAGATAATGACGTTATTGTTATTAGGGGCTCTTATAGCTACGCCACCTATATTGTTTATTTCTAGTTTTTCAAGGGTGATGTTGTTCGAATTGTCGGCGTTAATAGCGTTTCCTGTGCTATGGCGAAATATTAAGTTTCTAAAAGTAATGTGGCTGGATTTTCTTAATTTTATTAAATTGGTGGCATAAGAAAGAAGTATTTTTTCTGGAATGGTGTATTTTGGCGGTATAAAGTAAATTCTACTGGTGGTTTTATCGTAAAACCATTCTTCCGGCATATCTAACTCTGCTTTGATGTTTTCTAGGTAGAATCTTCTGCCAGATGAAATGTTATAGGAAGTATCGCTGGATAAGGTAATATGGTTATTCGCTAAGTCAAACGCGGCTACGTCTATATATTCGTCTTTAATGTCATTGCCTGCAAAAATGTGCACTTGAGCATTGCTAAGGTCGCCCTGAAATTTAGGCATTTTTTCTAAAACCAATAGCCTAGTCCGAGTCCGCAAGGGAGTTTTTATATGAGCCCAATCTTGATTTGGCCATCTGGCTAAATGCATTTTATGTTCATTGACAAAAACATCAAATTTAGGGGCTTCCCCTACAATCCGGGGAGATTTCTCTCCCGTTATAGTGGATAGTGTCGAGTTAGTTACTGGGCAGCTAATTATCTTTTCTGGCGAGAGTTCGTCGTATGTTTGGCAATTTTTTAATTGAATGCCTCCAGAAACTATACTACCGCCGCTTTCGCCTTCCCAAATAATTTCTTGTCCAGGCAGGCCCGAATCTTCGGCATTGAGTTCCAGCGGCGCTTGCAATTGGTAAACGCCTTTGCCAACATGTACGGTGATCGCCTGGTTAAAGTTACCAGTAGCTTTTAAACTTCTGATCGCTTGCTGGGCGCGAGCCAATGTTTTGAAGGGGCCGGTTTTAGTCCAGAAATTCACTCTTGGAGATAGGCCATTCAGGCTGTCGCTACCTGAGGGCGATACATAAAAATCTTGCGCCCATGCTGCCGAGCAGAACGTTGCAAAGGTTAGGGTAATGACAAGTTTAATAAACATAGTTTTCTCCTTTTATTAACTCATGCTCCAATAGCCTGACAGACCACGGAATACAGTCAGCTAATTCAGTTAATATTTGAGGGGTAGTGTTCCGGTCCTTGGTTACGAAGATACTTGGAAATTGTTTCAGAATTGGGTCAACTGCGGGCCATTCCATTCAGTCTGCATCGCCAACACGGAATCAATACTAGCAGCTCTTTTCAATAACGAAATACGTAACCTCACGAATACCGCTTTTTCAACCGCAGTCAGGGTGTAATAAATTTTTGACGAGCCAAATTGGTGCGCTTGGCTAGCATCTGAACTAAAGCGCACCGTTCTGACATGCTGTTGAAATGTGTTGGTAACAGCCTAGCTCGATTGCATGTGTCGATAATGGCTTTTTATGTGCCCATCCAAGCTTATATGGGTAGCCTCTAAAAATCCCTTTTCCTACGTAACCGCATGGCATAAAGGAGAGGGTGAGGGATGAACATATTTCATATTTAATTCCCTCATCCCAACCTTCTCCCGGAGGGAGAAGGAGATTTTTTAATTTTTAAAGGTTCCCTATAGCTATGTGCGACCAATGAGTAAATTCGTCAGGTTTGGCGAGTGTGGTGTTGTTGATGCGTGCATCAAGCTAACTGTTCCAGCCTGGCCAAGTGTGTCGAATTATAAGCGGATGATATTGGAGGCTAGGTACAGCCTAAAACATAATGGCTTGATAACCAAGCCATTTTTTTATTTTAATTAAATCTTAATTGTGTACCGAAGCCTGCTTTCTGGTTTGATCTGGACGATTTGGGAGTATTCACAGAGGGCTAGGAGGCACGCTACAGGCCTTGATTGGCAACGCCGGAGGCATTGTCGGTACCGATGAAACGTCTGGGGTTACCGCCAGGAACGTTGTTGGCACCGCTGAGCCTTCTGTGGGTACCTCCAGGTGTTTTGTGGGTGCCGATGAACTTTCTATGGTTGCCGCCAATTGGTTTGTCGGCAACCATGAGCTAGTCGTCGGTGCGGACGCGACATTTAGCCGCACCACCAAAGGCTTGTAGAGCTTCTTATAATGTATATAGAATTAATTAAGCCGTTAGAGTTTCGCCGTCGATTTTGGTTAGCTCTACGGTGAAGTCTGCCGCGCCGATGTCTGTGCGGTATTGCGTATTTTAAGCGTCTAAAAATCCCTTCTCCTCCCGCTCCCACTGGGCATATCGGAGCGGGCTAGAGTGAGAAGGCAATAAACTAGTGTTTTATATACCCTCATCCTAACCTTCTCCTTTATGCACTGCGGGTACTGGGGAGAAGGGACTATTTCGTTTTTTACGACATACCCCAGAGCGAGAAGGCGGTTTCTTAATTTTTTGAGGTTTCCTCTGATAACAATATGGAGAATTCAAAATGGCTAAATCCGATTATTTTCCGCACCCTGATAGCGATTTATTGATTTGGCATGATCGTTTTAAGGTCAATCTCGCCGCGCGTCAGGCGGAATTTGGTTTATCCGCCGAGGATATTGCTAGTGTCGATAGCGATAATCAGGAGTTACATACCAAGATCAGCGAAGTAAATGCCGCTTCTGCGGCAGCAAGGCATGCCACGGCGGCTAAAACTGCCAGTCGCAATAATATCGAAAGCCGAGTGAGAGCCCTAGTCAGACGCATCAAGGCGCATCCGGCTTATTCCGATGCTTTGGGTAATTTGCTCGGTATCATAGGCTCGGAAGATACAACCAAGCTTACCGACGCTAAACCGGTTTTGACCGGTGTAGATCAAACGGGCGGCGTGGTGGTTCTCAATTTTGTTAAATCCAAGAGCGACGGTATCAATATCTATTGTCAGCGCGAGGGGGAACCGGAGTTTTTGTTTTTAGCCAGGGATACGATACCGCCGTATATCGATAACCGGCCTTTACTGGTTGCCGGCAAGCCGGAATTGCGCCGCTATACAGCGGTTTATATCTTGAAAGACGCCGAGGTTGGTCAATATAGTGATGAGCTGGTGGTTAATTGTGCACCTTGACCGCGCTGGTTTTCTGAACGCTTTAGCTATGGCAGCGCTCCTTAAACTTATAGGGGGCTGCGAAAAATTTAAAAATCTCTTATCAGCAGGGCACAAAGGAGAAAGTTGGGATGAGGGGGTTAAAATCATTATTTACCCCCTCACCCTAGCCCTCTCCCATAGGGAGAGGGATCTATTATGGTTCAACTTAAGTTAATGGCATTGTCCGCAGGCGGAATACAGGTGTGCTTGATTGATACCTCGTTGATTTTGTCGAATTGGTCTGCTCTGAATTGACTCCGGAGGCAAATATAGCGATGCTAGGGGGACAAAATTAAAAGCATCACTTTTCAATTAACCGCCCGATGGAGCACGGAATGCAAGCAATCAAGTCAGTAGATATTTTCGGAATACGCTTCCCTATCCTGGATTACGAGCTTACGTTACAACTATTTCAGGAGTGGATCGCCAGCGGCCAAGCCCATCAGGTCTGTATCGCCAATGTGCATACCACCGTGGCCTGTCTCACCGATCATGAGTTGCGTGATATTTCCAACAACGCCTTGTCCACCATGGATGGCCTGCCTTTGGTTTGGTACGCCAAGCTGGTGCATCAAGCGCCGATAAAAACCCGAGTTTGCGGGCCGGACTTGATGTTGAAATGCCTGGATCACGGGCAGCAGTTGGGCTGGCGGCATTTTTTTCTCGGCGGTAAAGACGAGGTCTTGGCGGATTTGGTCGCCAACATCCGCAAGCGTTATCCGCAAGCAGAGCTTGTGGGCTGGCTTTCTCCGCCGTTTCGGCCCTTGTCAGCAGAAGAAGATCAACAATTGGTCGATTTGATCAACGCCGCCAGGCCGGATTTTCTCTGGGTGGGCTTAGGCGCGCCCAAGCAGGAAAAATGGATTGCGGCGCACCTGGATAGAGTGCATGTGCCGGTGCAATTGGGGGTGGGCGCGGCTTTTGATTTTCACTCCGGACACATCAAGCGGGCGCCGCTGTGGATGCAAAAAAGCGGTTTGGAATGGTGCTATCGGATGGCTAAGGATAGGCGGCTGGTTAAGCGTTATTTTTCCACCAACCCGGTGTTTCTACTACGTTTTGCCTGGGATTTTTTGCAGATTAGAGTGTTGAAGCGCTCGGCGGTTACTTCTTGAAGGTCATCAACCAATGCGCTAAATAACCTCCAAAAAATCCCCCTTACTAAGGGATAGAGCTAGAGTTAATACCGTTAAGTTAAGCCCCTCTCCTGCTGGAGAGGGTTGGGGTGAGGAGAATAAATAAGGCAAAGAACTTTATTGATCCCCTCATCCCAGCCTTCTCCTTTATGCCCAGTGGGTACTGAGGGAGAAGGGGCTGCCCGTCTTTAAGTTATGTGCAGTTGTCCAGAAGGATAGGGGACTTAACTATTTATTTTATCACCGATTAGAAATCGATTTCACGTCCCTAGTCGTCACACCTTTATACAACTGGCGCGGGCGGCCGATTTTCAATTCGGGATCGGAGATCATTTCGTCCCATTGCGCGATCCAACCCACCGAGCGGGCCAAAGCAAAGATGGCGGTGAACATTTCGGTCGGGATGCCTAGAGCGCGCAGGACGATGCCGGAATAAAAATCCACGTTGGGGTAGAGTTTTTTCTCGACGAAGTACGGGTCTTCCAGCGCAATGCGCTCCAGTTCCATCGCCAGTTTGAACAGGCGGTCGTCGTTCAGATTCAATTCGTCCAGCACTTCGTGGCAGGTTTGCCGCATTAGTTTGGCGCGCGGGTCGTAGTTTTTGTAAACCCGGTGACCAAAACCCATCAAGCGGAATGGGTCGTTTTTGTCCTTGGCTCTGGCGACATATTCGCCAATTTTCGACACATCGCCGATTTCTTCCAGCATGTTCAACACCGCCTCGTTGGCGCCGCCGTGTGCCGCGCCCCACAGGCAGGCAATACCGGCCGCGACGCAAGCGTAAGGGTTGGCGCCGCTGGATCCGGCCAGTCGCACGGTGGAGGTAGATGCGTTTTGTTCGTGGTCGGCATGCAGGATCAGGATTCTATCCAACGCTCTGACCAACACCGGATTGGCCAGATAATCTTCGCCAGGGTCGCCGTGCATCATGCGCATAAAGTTTTCCGCATAGCCCAGTTTGCGTTTGGGATAGATAAACGGCATGCCGATGCTGTATTTGTAGCACATCGCTACCATGGTCGGCATTTTCGCGATCAGGCGGATGGCGGAGATGTACCGGTCTTCCTTGCAGTTGATGTCCATGACTTCGTGATAAAACGCCGACAGCGCGCCGACTACGCCTACCAATACCGCCATCGGATGCGCGTCGCGGCGGAAGCCGCTGTAGAATTTGATCAGCTGTTCGTGCACCATCACATGTTGGCTGATAGTGGTGACAAAGCCTTTCATTTCGGAGCCGTTGGGTAGGTCGCCGTTCAGCAGCAGATAACAGACTTCCAGAAAATCGCATTTTTCCGCCAGTTGTTCGATGGGGTAGCCCCGATACAACAGCACGCCGGCATCGCCGTCGATAAAGGTGATTTTTGAAGTACAGCTGGCGGTGGAGGTAAAGCCGGGGTCGTAAGTAAAATGGCCGGTCTGTGCGTATAAAGACCGAATATCGATGACGGACGGACCCATGGTGCCGGGTGTGACCGGTAATTCGATTACGCGGTCTTGGTCTTCCTGTTTTAACGTCACTTTTTTATCAGTCATGTCAAATTCTCCGGAGAGCTAGCTGTTGAGAAGGGGATGGTTTGTATTCTATTGCAAATAGCGAATAAACACAGCTTTAGATCGGGATTGTTTACAATTTAACGAAAAACGAGGGCCTGATTGATGGGTTTCGCGTTGCGCTAACCGGCCTAAGGGACTGGGATGGCAAATTTCGAGGATGGGTAGCGCAATGCGAAACTCCTCGCCTGCGCTGTCACAGTTGACGGAGCAGGCGTCTTTGCAGACGGCAAGGGCATTGGATATTCAAACTTTCCAGAGTTGTTAATATCTTGGGTCAACTGGGTGTTTGCCTCTTCTCGTGCTCGGCAACCCAGCCAAGGGCGGTTTACAAAACCGTCCGCTCCAGGAGCCAATAAGCCCCCATCAAGGCCACCATCGCCGAACAACCTTTCAAGAATTTCTCGGCAAAAGCCGGCTTGTTGTTTAGCCACCAGATAATAGGCAACACCACCGACGCCACCGCGATTTGGCCGGTTTCTATGCCTAGGTTAAACGACAGCAAGGGCAACAAGATGCCGGTGTCGCCGCTGGAAATGTTCATTTCCCGTAGCACACTCGCAAAACCAAAGCCGTGAATCAAACCAAAGCCGAAGGTCAGCCATTGCCGGCCCTTGGGGTGATCGCCACGTATAATGTTTTCTACCGCCACGTAAATGATTGTCAACGCAATCACTGGTTCGACAAAGCTGCTGGGTAACTCGATGATATTAAGCCCTGCAAACGCCAAGGTGATGGAATGAGCGATGGTAAAGAAGGTGACGATCTTGATCGCCGGCCAGAAACTATGCGTGACTGCCAGCAAGGCAAACAGGAATAACAGGTGGTCGTAACCGGTGAGGATGTGCTCGATGCCCAGCTTCAAAAAATCGGCAAACGCGGAAAATCGGGAATCGTTTTGCGCCACGGATTGATCGGCAGGAGACAATGCCAATTGCAACTGGTCGTCGGCCCTGCTTAGCATTTTCTCGCTCAGTGTTTTCCCGGCGGCGTCGCGCACTGTGACATACTGCTGATGCCCGTCAGGTAGCCAGGCCAATAACTTGGATTGCACCAGCAACTGTTGGTGCGGCACAGATTGAAAAATAAATTCGACATGGGCGTTGTTCTGTTCGTCGTAAACGACAGCCCCCGGCGCCACGGCTTGCACATCAACGCTATCAATATTAACCCGCAACTGCGCAGCCAGCATTTTGGCGATGTCCGGCTTGGCCGCTTCGCGCTCCGCGGCGCTGACTTCCGCATCCAGGTCGCTATCCATCGGCGCAAAGGCTTCGATGTCTTGCAGGGCAAAGGTCAATTTAGCGATAACTTGGTCGGATTTGACAGTCACATCAATTGAGCTAAGGCCAGGGGCGTGCGCCGCTGCCCAGCCCGATGGCAGCAGCAAACAAACCAGCAGCAGGCATTGCCAGCGGGCAAACAGCCTAAGCATTTTCCATCCGCTCGTCATTAGGGCTGTTCCCCATTTCCATTGGTTTGCGCGGCTTTTCTACGTTTCTGCAGGTAAACCAAAAATCCCAGCACCAGCAGCACCAAGGCCACCACGCCACCTATTGCCACTAGTGGTAAATCGGCGCCCTTGGGATCGACCCCCACTTCCAGCGCAATGCGGAATTTATCATCGTCTTCCATCGCTTCGCCGATCAACAGGTACAGCACGTAGTCGCCGGTTTTATCCACATCGGCTTGCGCTTCTACCGCGCCTTTCGGATACAGTTTGGAAGGAATTTCGGCGACTGTGCGGATTTCGCGCACATCATCCGGGGCCTTCTGGCCGGTTTTTTCCACTTCCACCAATTTAATGCCAATCGGCGTGGCGCGAATATCACGGTCGATCAAATCGGCAGTGAAAAACATCTTGCCGGCTCTGGGGATTTTCTGGCAAAACGGCACGAACGCAGCTTTAGGATCAGGATTTTTATCGTTTTTATCCGGCTGCAGGTAAGCGCTGAAGTGCACCGCGTAAAAATCGTTGGCGATGATGCAATCCAAATCCGGACGATTGCCCAGTGCATTAGATTGTTTGGTACCGAAGCCAAGTTTGTCGCAACCGCTGAGTAAAACCACGCAGGCCACGAGCCCGGCGATAAAAAAGACGGGAAGTCGCTGAATATTCATAGAAATAAACCGATGGAAGAATGCAGACTAGGGTTTGACGGTAAATTCGAATTTACCGGTGACTATGTGAGTGTCCTCGGAAACCACGCGGTAGCGAATAGTGTAGGTGCCCGGCGCCAGTGTTGGCACAGTGGCGTAGATATTGGCACCATTGGTCAGACTTTGCGCGACGTCGTGGTTATCCACCCGCTTGCCGGTGCTGTCGATGACGGCCAGGGCTTTGTATTCGCTGCGGACTGCGTCGTTAAACCACAGGTCGATTTGCTTGGGCGATTCGGTGACGGTCTCGTCCTTGGCGGGTTGCGATTTCACTAGAATCGCGTGCGCAAATACTGAGACCGGGCTGAATAACGCGAGCGCCAACAAGCCGGGTTTTATTATTTTTGTTATGTCTAACTTGGGCATGACCACCTCTTAAAGTATAAAAATCATTGTAAAACCGCCGCCGACCATTGCTTGCCGGTGGGCGTTTGCTCTAACCACATTGCCAACAAGCCCGTCGGCGTGGCGACGATGCGCGGGAAGGTCGCCGAAGCGCCGGCGGATGATAGCAACTTACTTGCCGACCAATGTTCGCCATTATCGACGGATTCCGAGACAAACACTTTAGAGCCTTCCGGCCCCAGTGCATCCCACACCGCGACTAAGCGCCCGGCGCCGAACGCGATGTCCACATGAAACGCGCCGGCTTCGCCAAGCCGTTGCGGTGGCGTCCAGCTTTTACCACTGTCGATGGATTGCATATGATAAAGCCCAACTTGATTGTCCGCGCCGGTCCACACCAGGCTATGCAAGGAACCATCACTGGCCACCGCCAGGCCGCCACCGTTATGCGGACAACCGTCGAAAATCCAGTTGAACTCGCCCACCGTACTCAGGCGTTGCCAACTGGCGCCGCCATCGGCTGATTGCGCCAACGCCATGTCGCGGGGTTTCATATCCCGATACAACGTATTCAATTTACCGTCTGCACCCAGAATCATGCGGTTCCAACAGCACGAGCAACTGGAATCGTCTATCGTCTGCGCCATCTCCCAGCTTTTGCCGCTGTCGCTGCTGCGCGCATAGCGCACACCTTGGTAACCGTTCTCGTCTCTATCATCCAGCCACACCGCGTGAAAACGGCCTTCGGTATCTGCCAATAGTTCGTGATGCGATTGGTCGGCATCGCTGCCGGTCGGTTTGGCGCCTTGCTGCCAAGTTTTGCCGGCGTCATTGGAATAAATCGCAACTAACGGCCCCATGCCGGGCAATTCGCCGGTAGTTTGCCAGACGATTAGCAATTTGTCGCCGGCGGCAGCAATTTGTATATCGTTACCGACTTTCGCCTCTACGGGCTGGTTAAATTGCGGACTCAAAGCGCTGGGCTGCGACCAATGCAATCCGCCGTCTTCGGAATGCAGATAGCCTATATAAGGTTGCTTACTGCCGGTTGGTGTCGCGACGAAGGCGGCATGCACGGTCTGCCTGTCGACATACACATCGAAACTGACCAAATTTTGTAAACCTAGCGTTTTGGCGTCGATAGGACTGAGAACACTTTGATCTAAAGCCAGCTTCGCCGTAACAAGTTTTTGCTCGCCACAACCAAACGACGCCAAGCTGGTGAGCACGGCAACGCTCAAGTATATAGCCTTCAAGTTCGGCATGGGTATGACGCCTCTCTGACAAAAAAGGCGATGATTAGATCATATTGGCGCGCAAATCAGAACCGGGAAACACCCGCAACTTCGAGCAATGCAGGAGTCCAATGGATAGCAGCCGCGTCGATCAAATTTCGGTCCGCCGTTTGAAGGCCAAATCGCCCTATCCCGGCATTGCCGCCAGCCCACTTGGTTTAATGGCTAGCCATTGAAAAACTTAAAAATTGTATGATTGACCGTACCTATTAAAGCAAGTGACAATCCCATCGCCTTGTCGGGGGAAGGTAGCGGGCTGAGATATTTGGCAGACGTTTTTTTGACACAAAATCTTTTAATTTTGCATTGGTATTTAGGGAGATTTACATGAAAAGCATTATGTTGTTACTAGCGTTACTATCGGCAAGTTTAACCAGTATTGGCGTGGCAGCTCACGAACTTAGTTATGCCGTCGTTTTATCCGGGCCAAACGAAGCGCCGCCCAATAGCTCTTTAGGTTTTGGCAGCGGTACAGTCACTTTCGATCTGGACTTGGTCACCATGCGGGTTAATTTTTCTTTCAGTGGGTTGCAGGGCAATACCACAGCCGCTCACATTCATTGCTGCACTTCCGTTGCGGGCGCGGCGACTGCCGGGGTCGCTAGTCAAACGCCAAGCTTTGTTGGATTTCCTTTGGGCGTAACATCCGGCAGTATGGACCAAACATTCGATCTTAGCCTTGCCAGCAGCTATAACGCGACATTCATCACCAATAACGGCGGTACCGTCAGCAGTGCCCTGAATGCGCTACTAGTTGGCGCGGAGGCGGGCAAAGCCTATCTCAACATTCATACTTCGTTATTTCCCGGCGGCGAGATTCGCGGATTTTTGCAACCGGCCGCAGTACCGTTGCCGGCTGCAATTTGGTTATTTGGCAGCGTAGTCGGTGTGTTCTCGTTAAGCCGCTGTCGTAGACAAGTTTAAAAGCAACCGATTAGGCATTAGTTGAAATGTCGGGTTACGCGCTATCGAGCTAACCCGACTTACGAGACCGCAAGATAATCTGCTGGCTCTTCAAAACTGCATTCGTCTTGCTGCAAGCATATTCTTGGGCGTCAGTTGATTCGAATAAATTTGCCTCTATTTCACAGGCGCAGAACCGGCCAAATCCATGTGTAACCGTGCTTGCAAACCACCCAGCTCCGACTTGGCAAAATCAATATCCGCCGCATGTAACGCCACAATCCGCTGCACGATGGACAAACCCAAGCCGCTGCCTTCAACGCTATTGGCGGTTTCCACGCAACGGTAAAAGCGCTGCGTGATGCGCTGATAATCGTCGTCGGCAACACCGGGGCCGCTGTCGTCCACAGTCAGCTGCAAGCGCTTGTTTTCGCGGCGACAAGCTACTTTGATATGCCCTTCAATCGGAGAATATTTAATGGCGTTATCGATCAAGTTGCGTAACAACACTTGAAATAACTGAGGATTGGCGACGATCACTAGAGCCGGCTCTCCTTGCAATTCAATATCGATACGCTTATCGCGGGCGGCGTGATCCAGATCGGAAATCACCTCTATCAAGGCCTGGTTAACATCAACGGACTGCTTGGCAATCCCGGCCTGCTGATGCTGCACTCGCGACAAAGTCAGCAATTGTTGCACCGTATGCGTCATCCGCGATACCGCTTGCTGGGCTTTTTGCAAAGCCTGATCGCGCATCTGTGTATCGGTGGTTTTTTGCGCCACTTGAATTTGCGTCAACAGACCAGCCAAGGGCGTGCGCAGTTCGTGGGAAGCGTCGGAGGTAAAATTGCGCTCGTTGGCAAAAGCCTGTTCCAGCATCGCAAACAAGCTGTTGATTTGCGTGACCACCGGTAATACTTCGTCCGGCAGATTATCCACCGACAGCGGTTGCAGAAAGCCGGCTGCCCGGCTGGCCAATTGCTCCTTGACCTGGTTGACCGGCGACAAGGTGCGGCTGACGATCCACCAGATCATCATGCCCAATATCGGCAATGCGATCAAAAAACCAATCACTTGCTGGCCGGCGATGCCTTCCACCAATTCCCGGCGAATATCGTCGCGCTGACCGACATGAATCACATAATTGCCGTTTTCGGTACTCAGGCTAAATACATGCCAAAGCTGACCATACAGCATGGTTTCGCTGTAGCCGTTTCGCGTCAAGGATAAGGCAAATTCCGGCGCGCTTTCCGAGCGCAACACCAGCCCCTCTTTCACTGAGCGTAATTGAAAGGCAATTTTGCGTTCGTATTTGTGGCCGAGGATGGGCGTGTCGAACAGTTCTGGAGCTTTGTCGCGCTCCCAGAGTTTGGTCAGTGCACGTTGCCGGACCATATTCTCGACAAAGGCGTGTACCACCCGTGCCGATTGAGCTAATTCAGCGTTGAATAGTTCGGTGACTTCGTCGCGGGTTTGTTTGTAACTGAAGTAGGCGGTAACGCCCCAAACCAACAACAGCGAGGTTAGGAGCGACAGCAGCAGCTGCTTTTTCAGGGAGCGTGGCGCCAGACGAAAATGTTTGACCATCAGTTCTCGTCGATGATGTAACCGACCCCGCGGATGGTCCGAATCAGGTTGCTATCCAGTTTTTTACGCAGATGGTGAATATGTACTTCCACCGCATTGCTTTCCACTTCCGAGCCCCAGGCGTAGAGCGACTCTTCCAGACGAGCCCGGGAAATAACCTGGCCGATATGTCCCATTAGGTAACTCAGCACTTCAAATTCTTTTTGCGCCAGATCAACCGGCTTGCCGTTGAAATACACCTGGTGCGCGGCGGGATCGATGGTAACGCCTTTATGTTCGATCACTGGCAGGCTATGACCATCGTGGCGGCGGGCCAATGCGCGTAAGCGCGCGCAAATTTCCGCTAGGTCGAACGGTTTGGTGACAAAGTCGTCGGCGCCATTGTCCAGACCGGCCACCCGTTCGGCGACGCCTTCGCGGGCGGTTAAGACCAAAACCGGGGTGCTGTCCTTGCGCCGGCGCAGGTTCTTCAACACGCTCATTCCGTCCATGCGCGGCAAGTTCAAGTCCAACACCACCAGATCATAGTGGTTCAACTTCAGCGCCTCGTCGGCCTGCGCGCCGTCGATTAACCAATCCACCGCATAACCTTCCAGCGTCAAGCCGGCTTTTAAACCATCACCAAGGATGGCGTCATCTTCTACCAATAATAAGCGCATGATGTTTGTGTACCTATGGGCTGAGTGATTAACTTAGCCTGGATTGTAGCAATGATTTCTCAGTGTTCTGTGAGCGAGTAAGCAACTTAAAAGTTCGCTGGGATTGCAACTAAAACCCAGCGAACGGCAAAAGCCTCATGACGCCGAAAGGCTGCGTTCCAGATTGGCTCGCAAAGCTTCCAGAAAATCCTCGGTCGTTAAATAATGCGAGTCGTTTAAATCATCGCCGTAGATACACAAGGCCAAATCCTTGGTCATTTGCCCGGCCTCGACGGTATCGACACAGACCTTTTCCAAGGTTTCGCAGAAGTTGATCAACTCGGCGTTGCCGTCCAGTTTGCCGCGAAACGCCAAACCGCGCGTCCAGGCAAAAATCGAGGCAATCGGATTGGTCGAGGTCTTCTTACCCTGTTGATGCATGCGGTAATGGCGGGTAACGGTGCCGTGAGCTGCTTCGGCTTCCATGGTTTTGCCATCTGGCGTGACTAAGGTGGAGGTCATCAAACCCAGTGAACCAAAACCTTGGGCCACCGTGTCGGATTGCACATCGCCATCGTAGTTTTTGCAGGCCCAAACGAAGGCGCCGTTCCATTTCAAGGCTGAAGCCACCATGTCGTCGATCAGTTTATGTTCGTAGACAATGCCTTTGGCTTCGTATAAGGCTTTGTATTCCGCTTGGTAGATTTCTTCGAAGATGTCTTTGAAGCGGCCATCGTATTTTTTCAGGATGGTGTTTTTGGTGGAAAGATACAGCGGCCAGCCTCGATCCAAGGCCACATTGAAACAGCTGCGAGCGAAACCAGCGATGGACTCGTCGGTGTTGTACATCGCCAACGCGACGCCGTCGCCTTCGAAATGAT
This sequence comes from Methylomonas sp. Kb3, assembly GCF_002834115.1. Taxonomy (NCBI): domain Bacteria; kingdom Pseudomonadati; phylum Pseudomonadota; class Gammaproteobacteria; order Methylococcales; family Methylococcaceae; genus Methylomonas; species Methylomonas sp. Kb3. Next base: position 341,802 of record NZ_PIZT01000065.1, read on the forward strand.
AGACCTCAAAGCTTTGCTCCGGGCCGCCGCCGTCCGGCATGAAGCTGATTTTTAGCTTGCCTTTGCCTTTGGTGACGAAATCGGTGGCTCGGTACTGGTCGCCAAACGCATGCCGGCCGATGCAGATCGGCTGGGTCCAATTCGGCACCAAGCGCGGCACGTTTTTGCAAATGATCGGTTCGCGGAACACGGTGCCGTCCAGGATGTTGCGAATGGTGCCGTTCGGTGATTTGTACATTTTTTTCAATCCAAACTCTGCCACCCGCGCTTCGTCCGGGGTGATGGTTGCGCATTTGATGCCAACGCCGTGCTTTTGAATGGCGTGGGCCGCATCGATGGTGACTTGGTCGTCGGTAGCATCGCGCTGCTCGATACCTAAGTCGTAATAATCGATTTGCAGATCTAGGTAAGGCAGAATCAATTTGTCTTTAATGAAATGCCAGATGATGCGGGTCATTTCATCGCCGTCGATCTCCACCACCGGATTTTTGACGGATATTTTCTTCATAACGGCTCCTCACCTATCGCTAAAAGAGGCCTTCAGTATAGCCTGCCTACCCCTGAAGCACGGAATGTTTAACGGCTTGCTCGGCTCTGTCTGCAGCGCGTCTCGCATTAATCGAATCACGGCAAAAACTAGGCTATACTGCCCAGGCAGCGTCTACGCATGCTGCCGTAAGACATTGTTCTGTACAGGGTTTTAGCAATAGCCTTTACCCGGCAACACCGTTTTTCTTCAACATCCGATAGCAGGACAATGAGCCAATAATAATAAAAAATCATTCTTGAGGAGGTGTAAATGGCTAGTCAGCACTTCGATTACGAAGCGATAGTCATCGGTAGCGGTTTCGGCGGTTCCATCAGCTTTTGCCGGCTCGCGCAGAAGTGGGGTTCCAAAGTCTTGCTGTTGGAACGCGGCAGGCATTATCCAATGGGCTCTTTCGCCCGCTCGCCCAAACAAATTTCCGACAGTTTTTGGAGCGTGGAAGGCGAGGCGATAGACCGACCACGCCACATTCAAAACAAAAATCTGCGCGGCTTGTTTGACGTCCGCAATTACAAAAAAATGGATGCAGTGATTTCGGCGGGCCTGGGCGGCGGCTCGTTGATTTACGCCAACGTCTTCCTCGAACCGCCCGAACAGGTCTTCGAGCAGGGCTGGCCGACCGGTCTGGATAAAGCCACCCTGGCCCCGTATTATCAAGTTGCCAAACAAGTATTGGGCGCTCGCCCGGTGCCATCCTGGCAAACTGACGACCGCAGAAAAATCGTCCGCACCGAACTGTTTCAAGAGTTTGCCGCCCACGAAAACCGCAGCAGCAAGCTGGCCGACATCTGCGTGTTCTTTGGTAACGATTACAACTATAACGCTTCGGATTCGCCAATCCCCATCGGTTTGCAGGAAAAAAACCGTTACGGCGCCACGCAAACCTCGTGTACCTATTGCGGAGAATGCGATATCGGCTGTAACACTCACTCGAAAAACACGCTGGATCTGAACTACATTCACGCCGGCCAACACCAGCATGGCGGCCAGGTATTTACCGACTGCCAAGCCGAAAATATCATCCCGCTCAATCAGCATGGTGACGACGACAGCTCCGCCAGCGGCGAATTCGGTTATCGGGTTGAATTTCAAAACTTTGCCACGGGAAAACTGGAAAGCCTGAAAACCCGCCGCGTCGTGGTGTCGGCAGGCACCTTCGGCAGCAACGAGCTATTGCTGCGCTGCCGCGATGTGCATCACAGCCTGCCCAAACTTAGCGAGCAACTGGGACGCTGGTTCTCCGGCAACGGCGACTTTTTATCGTTCGCGATTGAAGGCAAAAAAGACGCCGACCCCAACTACGGCCCGGTAATCACCCAATACACCGATTACAACCTGTTCGACCGCTTCAACAGACAGCAAGCCTTCGTGCTGGAAGACGCTTCTTATCCGGCTTCACTGGCCTGGTATATCGAAGGCGTTTTCCCGACCAGCACTTTACGCAAACTGATTCGCGCCGTGAAAGCGTTAATCGAGTGGCTGAAGAAATACGTGAGCAACGGCGTCTGGAACGGCACGTTGGGGTTCTCGCTACACGAAATATTAAAGGACGATTTATCTTCCAAATCCGTGGTGATGTTGTGCATGGGCCTGGATCATGGCGACGGCACGCTGACCTTGAACAAGACCGGACACATTGATCTGGATTGGCCGCAAGATACCAGCATGAGCTTGTATCAAGCAATTCTCGCGACTGGCGAACGCTTCAAAAAATTTGTCAAATCCGACTGGTTTTTCCCGTTGCCGACCTGGGACTTACCGATCCGTCATAACGTGACCGTGCATCCTTTAGGCGGCTGCATCCTGGCCGACTCGCCGGACAAAGGCGTGGTCAGCGGCCATCCCGAGCAGCGCGGCCAAGCCTTCGGTTATCAGGGCTTGTATGTGGTGGACGGCTCGATCTTGCCGAGCGCAGTCGGTGCCAATCCGGTAGCGACCATTTCCGCGACCGCGGAATGGATTGCGGAAGGCATCACCGGCATCAAACCCGATGCCAGCCTGGGCGTGTAAACCCAATTCACAGGACTACTGACATGACAACTAACAGCAAAACCTCGTTCGAATTCACCGAAGAAATGAAAGGCTATCTCAGCCTGGGCCAAACCGCTTTTGAGGACGGTTACCAGCAAGGCAAGGAAGATAACCATTACTTCATGTTTCATCTGACCATCCAGAGCGACGACCTGGATACCTTTTTGGAGTCCGAAGCTCACCAATCGGCGGCCATCGGCTATGTCGAAGGCGATTTGATCGGTGGCCGGCGTAACGTCGATAAAGGCGTGTTCAATCTGTTCGTCGACAGCGCCGACGCCGACCGCAAACAAATGCTCTACCGGCTGTTTTTTACCGATGCCAATGGTCAGGCCATGACCTTGAGCGGTCGCAAACAGATTCAAAACAACGTCGGCCCGGACTTATGGGCCGACACCACCACCTTGTTCACTAACTTATTCAAGGGCCATGTGGAAGCCGACAAGGAAGCCAAAGCCAAGGTTTACGCCACCGGCTTGTTGTATATCGAAGTGATGGACTTTGCCAAACAGCTGACGACGATCAAAGCCAGCGGCGATACCTTGAAAGACCGTCTGCATGCCATCGAACGCTTCGGCGGCTTCTTTTTAGGCGCGTTGTGGGAAGTCTACAAACCATCCATGTTGCCAAAGATGGGCAGCTTCGAGCGGGAAATCCCACTGTATACCTTGGAAGGCGTCAAGGATGCGGAGGTCAGCACCCATCAGTTCACGACCGCCGACCGGCTGGGCCTGAGCTTATTGCGCTTCAAGCGCGCGGCTAGCGACGATGTGGTAGTGCTGGTGCCGGGCCTGACCGCCGCCAGCGATATGTTCATCATGCCGGAACATTACAACCTGACCAGTTATCTGTTGGATCATGGTTTTGGCGACGTCTGGACTTTGGACGGTCGGATCAGTAACCGCTATTCCTATAACCTGCATAGACACAACTTCAATGTTGACGATCTGGCGCTATACGACATGCCGGCGGCCATCGCCACCGTGCGCGCGGCGGTCGGTCCTTCCGCCCGCATTCATGTCATCAGCCACTGCTTTGGGGCGCTGGCGTTTACCATGGGCTTGTTCGGCAAAGCGGTGACCGGCGTGCGCAGCCTGATCGCCAACGGCGTGGCGCTGACGCCGTGCGTGCCGCTGCCGGCCAAGATCAAGCTGTATCTGGGCCCGCTGGCCGCCGATTACATTTTGGGCGTGGATTATCTGAACCCTTATTGGCGGCGCGAACCGGGTTGGGGGGCGGGTAAATTGCTGGCGACGGCCATTTCGGCGTTTCATCACGAATGCGACTCGCCGGAATGTCATATGCTCAGTTTCATGTGGGGCTGGGGCTTTCCTGTGTTGTACAAACACGAAAATCTGCAGGATGTGACTCATCGCCGCTGCGGTGATTTGTTTGGCGGCTGTAGCGTCAATTACTACCGGCATGTGTTGAAAATGGTCAATGCTAATAACACCGCCGTGAAATATCAGCCCAACGAACCGCGTTACCGCAGCTTGCCGGACAATTATTTCCAACATGCCGCCGAAATTGACACGCCGTGCCTATTCGTCGCCGGCCAGGACAATGCCTTGTTCCGCAACTCCAATATCGTCTGCCACCAACGTCTGGAGCAAATCGTGCCCGGCCGCCATGAACTGGCGGTGATTCCGGATTACGGGCATGCGGACGTGATCATGGGCAAAAATGCCGCGCAGGACATCTTTCCGCGTTTCGTGGAATTTTTGAATAAATATCGCAATTGAGGAATGCAGCTATGACAAGTACCCAAGAAGATTTACAACTAACGCTGGATACGCTGCAACCGACCAAAACCCGACCAACCGCCGGGTTGAACCGGCTGTGCATCAGCATCAGCGACCTGCATTTCACCGATAACACGGTCGGCAATCAAAGCAGCGAGGAAATTGTTTGGGCCGAATTCTTCGCCGACATCGCCAGTACTTGCAAAACTCAGCAAGTCGACGAATTGACGCTGATCCTGGACGGCGACGTCGTGGATATGATTCGAAGCGCGGTGTGGGCCAAGCACGGTGTCTATCCGTGGGAGCGCGACAAACCGGAATTTGTCTTATGCCTGCGTGAAATCATGGCCGAGATTGTGAGCTTGCACGCCAACAACGCGGACGGTTTTTTCAATCATCTAAAACGGCTTCCTGACGACCTGAAAAATACCCATCTGGAAGTCATCACCTTACTGGGCAATCACGATAAGGAAATTTTCACCGATCCGGTCACCCTGCGGATGTATTACGACGAGTGCTTGGGGCCTAAGCTGGCTAATTTGTCAGCCGAGTATCGGCAGTGGGTCGGCAAGATGTATTTCGATGACGAACAACATTTTGCCGACCGAAACAGCGTACCGTGGCTGCCGTTTTATTGGGGAGATGCCGAGTTGCGGGTATTTATTACTCACGGCCAATGGCGGGATCGGGAAAACAGCTTGGCATTTACGCCGGGCAACAACTTACCGGGCTGGAGTACAGGGGACGGTTGGCGGGCTAAGGTTTGGCAGCAACTCCATTACGCGCCGTTCATCGCGGCCTGTTTCGGCGATACGGTTGCGGCCGGTGCGCTGTCCACGTTTATCTACCGTTGCAAACTCAAGCTTACTGGTCTGGACGACTCGCAAGCCAACGTTAGCCGTATCAAACGCATTCTGGACGAATTGGATTTGTACCGGCCCACCTCGGCGGCAATTGCCCGGATTCTGCAAGAAACCCGTGACAAAAAAACCGGCAACGAACTGCGGGACATTATCGAGAACGAGTTATACGAAACCCTGTGCCTGTGGCTGAGTTGGGATTACACGCTGAGCAGCTCTCCGGCTTGGCGGCGCTTGGCGTTTCGCGTTGCCAGGGTGTGGCTGATGGTCACCGGCCCGTTGCATATGTTCCGGGTGCAATTGCACTTGGTACGCGGCGTGTTATGGCTTTATGACCAAGTACAAACACTGCTTGACTTGCTGGGACCCAGTTCGGTGTATCGAGAAGACGGTGCCAGTTTCAAAAATTTGCAGGTGTTTCCGACATTTCAGGATTTATTCCTGCAACAAGGATTTCGGCTGCACGGCGAAGGCCATACCCATATCCCGCTGCAAACCGAAGCGGATATCAAGCACACCGCGGACGGCGCACCAAGCCGAAACTTTACCTACATCAACTTCGGCACCTGGCGCGACCAGTTGGTAAGCAAAGAGAAAAAAGGCTACCGCCGTCGCGGCGTCGGCCGTAGTCTGTATGTGCTGAACAAGGTTACGGGCCCACAGCCGGGCTATCGTTTTTTCGTAAACGATAATTTGTCCTGGAGCGACAACATGGATCGACTGTAGCTTTTTTTGGCGACGGTGGCCGGATAGTTGCGTCCGGCAGCCGCCACGCTTGGAATTGGCCGGCCTGTGGTAGAATCGGTCCAATGCATGAACTAGACACATTCAAGCTGATCGAGCGGATCAGCGCCTTGCTACGTTCGGAAGAACGCAAAAAATACGCAGCAATCGGTTTGCAACCGGTACATGGTCAGGTGCTGGAGTATCTGGCCAAGTGCAATAAATACAGCAACACCCACGCTGCGGTGGCTGAGTATCTGGGTTTGACCAAGGGCACTGTGTCCCAGACTATCCAGATTTTGGAGCGTAAGCACTATCTGGATAAGACCACGTCCATTTTGGACGGTCGGGTGGTCCATCTGAGCCTGACCGAGGCCGGCAAGCGGTTGATCGAAGAGTTAAAGCCGCTGGATGTTTTTAAGCAGGCCGAATCCAAAGTCAGCCGCCAGGAGTTCGATACCATAGGCCAGGCGCTGCAAACCACGTTGGGCGTGCTGCAAAAAGTCAATGACTCGAAGAGTTTTGGTTTGTGTCGTTCCTGCCATTATTTTTCGGTGGAACAGCATCACTATCAATGCGGCTTAACCGAACAACCCTTGGATCGCGAGGATACTGATAAAATATGTCGTGACCATTTACCCGTTCCCAATTCATTCATAGACCAAGAGTAGCCACCATGTTTGATCCCAAAGCCATAGACAATCTTGCCGAGCGTATCGCCGGCGCAATCCCTCCCGGTTTGACCAATCTGAAAGACGATGTGGAAAAGAACGTCCACGCCTTGCTGCAAAGCGGCCTGTCCAAACTGGATCTGGTCAGCCGCGAAGAATTTGAAGTGCAAAAAGCCGTATTGGCGAAAACTCGCGCCCGTTTGGAAGAACTGGAAAAGCGCGTCGCCGAACTGGAACAACGGATTCCGCAAGCCTAAAAAGCCATGTCGCTGGCCGTCGTTTACAGCCGGGGCCGCTCCGGCATTGACGCCCCGCAAGTGACGGTGGAAGTGCATGTCAGTAGCGGCCTACCGGCTTTAAATATCGTCGGCTTGCCCGAGACGGCGGTGAAGGAAAGCAAGGATAGGGTGCGCGGGGCGATCATTAATTCGCACTTCGAATTTCCGTTCCAGCGCATTACCATCAATCTGGCCCCCGCCGACCTGCCCAAGGAGGGCGGCCGCTTTGATTTGGCGATTGCATTAGGTATCCTGGCAGCCTCCGGGCAAATCCCCAAGGATGCCTTGCACGAGTACGAATGCATCGGCGAGTTATCGCTAGGCGGTGAGTTGCGGCCGATTCCCGGCGCGTTGCCGGTAGCGATTCATTGCCGCAATGCTTTTCGGCAACTGATTCTGCCTGCTGGTTGCGCGGCGGAGGCGTCGTTAATCAAGGATGCGCAACTCCTGCCGGCCAGGACACTATTGGAAGTCTGTGCCCACTTGGCCGGCCGGCAAGCCATCGCGCCACCTGACGTTCATCTCAGCTTCGAGCAAGCGGTTCACACGGTCGATTTTGCCGACGTGCACGGCCAATTTCACGTCAAACGGGCTATGGAAATCGCCGCCGCCGGGAAACACAATTTATTGATGCTGGGCCCGCCCGGCACCGGCAAGTCGATGCTGGCGGCGCGCTTGCCTACCACTCTGCCGGAACTCAGCGAACAGCAAGCCCAGGAAACCGCCGCGTTGGCCTCGATCAGCGACCACGGCCTGGACGTCAGTCGCTGGCGGCAGCCACCTTACAGAGCGCCGCACCATACCGCATCAGCTGCGGCTTTGGTTGGCGGCGGCAGCAACCCAAAACCCGGCGAAATATCCTTGTCGCACAACGGCGCGTTGTTTTTGGATGAGTTGCCGGAATTCGATAGAAAAGTCCTGGAAGTGCTGCGCGAGCCCTTGGAAACCGGGCATATCACGATTTCCCGCGCCAACCGCCAAGCCGACTTTCCGGCCAGTTTTCAGTTGATTGCAGCGATGAATCCCTGTCCCTGTGGCTACCTGGGCGACGCCTCCGGCCGTTGCCGCTGCACCGCCGAACAAGTTGCCCGCTATCGCGCTCGAGTCTCCGGGCCTCTACTGGACAGAATAGATATGCATATGGAAGTGCCGCGCGTCGCCCTGGAGGTATTGCGCAAGGGCTCTGCGGCCGGTGAAGAAACCAGCGAAGCGATTCGGCAGCGCGTCGTCGTAGCCCGCGACATTGCTTACCGCCGCCAAGGCAAAGCCAATGCTGCGTTAACCGCCGCCGAGGTGAAGGTTATTTGTACTTTGTCCGAAGCCGGTCATCAGTTGCTGGAACAAGCGCTGGAAAAATTCGGCCTGTCGCACCGGGCTTACCACCGAATATTGAAACTGGCGCGCACGATTGCCGATCTGGCGAATTCAAAGAATATCGAAATCTCCCACCTCAGCGAAGCCATAGGCTACCGCAAGCTTGATAGAACCCGATAAGCATGCAAAACCGGCCGCGTCATGCCGGGTTTTCGAAATAAACCGCCAACAAACCCGAGGCATTCATGACATCCAATTCTGCTTCGATTTCATTTTGAATCAACTCCAGATGATTCAACTTGATTTCGGTCCGGGTGCGCGATGAATCCATTAATTCAATCAGACCGGTTTGCCCCAAACGATAGGCATCTTCGGCAATTTCGAGTGGTACAGCCACGAACGACCACATTCCAGTCTGAAACGCAAAACGCCGCATCAGGCGTATAACGAGGGGCTGTCAACACTCAAGTTGGCCGCCTAAACCATAGCGGTAACGGATATAAAAAATGCCGAGCGGCGATTAATGGAATTAGCGCTACACTGAATTCGCAGTCATTGGGGCGAGAAACAGAGAAAATTCAGGCAATAAAAAAGGCGCATTGTCTAGACAATGCGCCTTGTCTCAGAGTAAAGCTAATGCTTACAGTTTGTCAGCATTTTTGCTCAGATATTCAGCCACGCCCGCTGGGTTGGCATTCATACCCGCATCGCCTTTGTTCCAACCGGCTGGGCAAACTTCGCCATGCTCTTCGTGGAATTGCAGCGCGTCAACCATGCGCAGCATTTCGTCAAAGTTACGGCCCAGTGGCAAGTCGTTGACAACTTGATGGCGGACGACACCGGCTTTGTCGATCAAGAAACTACCGCGGAAAGCTACGCCACCAGCGGACTCTACGTCGTAATCTTGGGCAATAGTGTGTTTCAGGTCGGCAGCCAGAGTATAACGGACAGGGCCGATACCGCCTTGGTTGACAGGCGTGTTACGCCAAGCGTTGTGGGTAAAGTGTGAGTCAATAGAAACACCAATCACTTCAACGCCGCGGCTTTTAAATTCGTCGATCCGATGATCCAAGGCAATCAATTCGCTTGGGCAAACGAATGTAAAATCCAATGGATAAAAGAAAAGTACTGCGTATTTGCCGCTAGTGGCCGCTGAGAAACTGAATGAATCAACAATTTGGCCATCGCCTAATACCGCAGGAACTGTAAAGTCAGGGGCTTGCTTACCTACTAAAACGCTCATCAATTTTCTCCAAAATTTTTTATAAAACAAAAGGTTAAGAGCATGTTTGCGCCTCTGCGAGAAGGCTGGCGCTTATTCTACACGAATTTAGTTGGTATTTGCCCAATAATCCCCTTAAATTCCGCTTGCAAGACGGCTGATTTCGCGCTAATTTGTAATCCATAGCTTACACAATTAACAGGCGGTCTGCGTGCTTCGCGATGCTTAAATTCACTATGCAGACCTTTGGTGAATTTTTTAGGGTACGTCAAATGGCAAAAGTAAAACACATTACAGAACCCGATACTTTCGGTTTTCAAGTTCGTATTGTTCGGCGTGGCAAGGAGAGCAGCCGTTATTTTTCTCACAAGCTCTGGGGCAGCAAAACCAAGTCGCTGAAAGCCGCGATTACTTGGCGCGATCAGATGCTGGTGGTATTAAAAGGCAGCAAGACCCGCTTCCTGAAACCACCCAAAAACAAAACGACTACCGGCGTAACCGGTGTGTCCAGAACCATCAAGTTCGATCACCGCAAAGACAAAAGCTATCTTTGCTACACGGTGTTTTGGGTAAAAGATGGAAAGTCCAGGAATAAAACCTTCCAAGTGGGCAATGTAGACACGGTAACCGCCGACGACGAATTGCATGCCTTTCGCACTGCGCGCCTATTTCGGAGCTGCTACGAGCATGCCATCGACCACGATGCGCCGTTCGACGACAGCAAATTCGCCAACTGGAAAAAACTACGCTTATACGAAAACGAGATGCTGAACGCTGTCAACTGAGCGCACCAGCATGAGTTTAATCGATGCGCATCTCAATGCGCATCGACAGATCGACTGCAGCAACATTCTTCGTTAACGCGCCTATCGAGATAAAGTCCACCCCGGTTTCGGCCACGGTTCGGATATTGTCCAAAGTAATATTGCCCGATGCTTCCAGTTCGAGTAGTCCCTGGTTTTGTTGTACCGCTGTGCGCATATCGGTGAGTGAAAAATTATCCAGCATGATGCGATCCGGTTTCGCGGCAAATGCCTGGGCAAACTCGTCAAGAGTTTCCACCTCCACTTCGACCGTCACATTCCCATAGTCTCTAGCCAGCTTGACTGCATTGGCAATTGAGCCTGCCGCGATAATATGGTTTTCCTTGATCAACATGGCGTCGAATAAACCGATGCGATGATTGAAACAACCTCCGCATTTGACTGCATATTTTTGCGCCAAACGTAAACCGGGTAGGGTTTTACGGGTATCCAACACCTTGCAGCCGGTACCCGCCACGGCATCCGCATAGCGGCGGGCGATGGTCGCCGTCGCGGATAAGGTTTGCAGCAGATTCAACGCCGTGCGCTCGCCCGTCAGCAAGGCCCGAGCGGGACCGCGCAACTTGCAAAGTACGGTGTTCGCTGAGACACGTTCGCCCTCATTGCATTGCCAATCGACCATTACCTGGGGGCTTAATTGTCGAAACACCTCATCGAACCAAGCTCTACCGCACAGCACTATGGGTTCGCGAGTTATCACTGCGGCATTGGCTTGAGTCTCGGCTGAAACGATGCTGGCGGTAATATCGCCGCTACCGATATCTTCAGCCAGATAAAGCGAGATTTCTGTGGAATTTGGTTGCATGGGCGTGTGATGGACGATGAACAGGGAGAGTAATTATAAACCGCATGCGGTGACAGCCGTGCCAAACTCTGACCAATGTGAGGCAAGTAAAAGTATAGGGGTGGTTGGCAAAGCTTATAAAATACCGCATCACTGACAAAGCTTGAAAATCATGATAATTCGCGATCACTACTTGACTAGCGCCTGCCAGGTCGCTTCGCCGAACTGCGACGACAGACCGGACTCCGAAGATGTTTCGTTATTGGTTATCCATTGCATCAGCCTGCCGCCTGAGCAATTCGCGGGCGACTATATCGACCAATTGTTTTGCAACTGCCTGGATCCAAACAACCATCCTTACTTCCAAGACATACATCAACTTAAGGTGTCCGCGCATTTATTGATTCGCCGGGATGGCAGCATTCGGCAATATGTGCCGTTCAACCGCAGGGCTTGGCATGCAGGCGTGTCAAAATATCAAGACAGGGAACGCTGTAACGATTTTTCTATTGGTATAGAGCTGGAGGGGGCTATCAGCGTGGCTTACACTGACGCTCAATATCGGTGCCTTGCCGATGTGTGTAGAACGCTACTGGCGAATTATCCGAAACTGTCGAGCCAGCGTATTGCCGGTCATAGCGATATTGCCCCAGGCCGAAAAACCGACCCTGGGCCATTTTTTGACTGGTGCCGCTTTAACGAATTGCTGAGTTCTAGCGCTGAAAGTCCTGCGGGGCAAACAACAAAAGGGCTGCCGTAACCTGCGACAACGGAGCAAAAATCGGCACTAATCGGTTTTAATTTCCAGATGCACGGCTTTAAGTATCTCTAGCAACTCTTGATACTGGACTTGTAGTGGCCCCAATTCGCCCTCCAACTGCGCAATGCTTTCATTGACATTACCTTTGGATTCATTGATTTTCCTGAGCATGATCAAGCGGCTTTCGATTTGCTTTTTGTGATCTTTGATCTGGTGCATAAGCGGCGACAGTACGCTATTACTCCAGGTAACCGCATCCCGTTGGGCTTGCTGCAGAATATTCCTTGCTTTGGCTATCAACGTACCATAAAGCTTGTTAACCACTATGCTTTGCTCAGTCATCGTAGTTTTAGCGCTATTGCGAAACGCTTCGCCTTCTTCAAAAATCTGCTCCAGCTCAAACTGATGTTGTTTTATCGAAAACAATTGTGGCTCAATTTCCTTAAAACCGTATTCATCCTGAAACTTCTTATGAATCGCTTTAATCAAGCGCCGGGTTTCTTCGGTCATATCCACCGAGTCTTGCAGCAGATCCCGCAACTCGTCAAACAACCTACGCATATTCTGTTTCATGCCGTAAGTCGTCAGGCTTTTGCTCATATCCTCCTTGGTACGGCGGATAATGTCGTCGATTTTTTCTTTGGCAAACGAATCGATCAACATCTTGGCCTGCACCGCAAACACTTTACGGCTGGCCTGAAAGTTTTCGATATTAGCCATATAGGCATTTTGCCGGTCGCGGGTTTCGGCCATCAATTTGCCGGTCAATTCCTGGTTCTCGAAATCGACTTGTTTGAATTCGTCGAGCTGCTTTTGGGCGTTAGCGATTTTTGATTCCATCAACTTGACCGACTCGCTGACCAAAAACCCGATTTCTTTATCGACAACACCCTTTAGAATATCGCGGCGCTGATCGAGAATGTCGTCCGACAGATAGCTTTCCAACAGATTGAGACGGCTTTTTTGCAGCAAAGCATCGTCGCCCTTCACCTTAGCCAATAAAGCTTGCTTCGCGGAGACCGGGAAAATAACTTCCTTCTCCAGATTCAGAATCATGGCACAGGTGTCGATTTGCTTTTGGATCGAAGCTTCGTAGCCAGTCTCGCCGGCCAAATCGTCCCACATCGAGTCGATTTTATTCATCACCACCGCTAAGCCCTGGCGGCGGTTACCTCTGGAGCTACAAACGTGGCTTTTCCACATTTCCAGGTCACTTTTGGTCACGCCGGTATCGGCCGCCAACACGAAAATAATGGCTTGAGCGCTGGGCAACATGCTCAAGGTTAACTCCGGCTCGGTACCCAAGGCATTTAGGCCCGGCGTATCCAGAATGCACAAACCTTCTTTTAACAAAGGATGCGGAAAGCTGATCATCGCATGTCGCCAACATGGCACTTCCACGGTTTCCGGATTGATAATGCCTTGCTCGGCCGCTTCGCGTTCGTTCCACAGGCCCAGTTTATCGGCCATTTCCCGAGAAACCTTCTTCGTGGCAACCAACTCTCTAAACGCTTCCTGCATTTGCGTAGGCGATTCGCAATTCAGCTCGATTTGCGTCCAACGATCCGGATTGCGCTTGTAATCCATCAAAGATATATCTTCCAAGCGGCTCTCAATGTTGAGCAGCCGAATGTAACTGCCGCCTTTTTCATCCCAGAATAGCTCGGTGGGCGACATCGTGGTCCGGCCCGGCGAAGACGGCAACAAGCGCACGCCGGTTTCCGCAAAAAACAGCGAGTTGATCAGTTCGGTTTTACCTCGGGAAAACTCCGCTACAAACGCCAAGGTGACGCGATCATTTTGCAAGCCTTGCAATATATTCAGCAAGGTATCTGTGCTTTGCGGGTCACTGAAGCGATAACGGTTACGCCAGTCCCGATACAATTCGATACCCTGAATCAGTTGTTCGCGCCACTGCGTGTATTCGTGCAACTGTTCTTTAAATTCCAGATTTCTCATGGCTCGCCTTTGTTCCGACTGTACTCAATATAAGGGGCAAATTGTAACGGCTAAGTGTAGACCAATAATCCATAAGCAAAAGCCTCGGGCACGCATGGATACTCAAATTCCGTACTGCTGTCGATAGGCTTGAATAATGGCCAACTTATCCGCCGAACCGCTCTGTTGGGAAATAAATTCGATGATGTCCGCCAAGCAGATTATCGCCAGCACCGGAATACCGAATTGTGTCGACACTTCCTGCACGGCCGACAATTCGTTCTGACCTTTTTCCTGACGATCCAGCGCTATCACGACACCCGCAACCGTCGCGCCGGCGGCACTGATGATTTCCACTGATTCACGCACCGACGTACCTGCGGTAATCACATCATCCAGAATCCAGACTTTGCCTTGCAAGGGCGCGCCGACCAATACGCCGCCCTCGCCATGATCCTTGGCTTCTTTGCGGTTAAACGCAAACGGAATGTCGCGTTGCAAGCGGGAATAGGCAATCGAGGTGGTGCTGACCAACGGGATGCCTTTATAGGCCGGTCCGTACAATACATCTACCTCGACACCGGCGCTAATCAGCGTCTGCGCATAAAATTGCCCCAATTTATCCAGCTGAGCGCCGCTGTTGAATAGGCCGGTATTAAAGAAATAAGGACTGACACGTCCGGACTTTAAATGAAATTCGCCAAATTTTAATACGCCGCAATCCAAAGCGTACTGGATAAACTGTTTTTGGTAATCGAGCATCGTGGAGTGTTACAAATCTAAAATGAGAGCAATTATACCCGCGCGTATTTAATCGATGAATTTTTCTAGGACCACGTCCAGAAAATCCCAACCTTTTTCGCTACAGCGATAGACCAAGCCATCCCGACACAACAGGCCTTCAGCCACACAGCGCGATAAATTAGGCTCCAAGCTGTTTGCCGCCAATCCGGTGGTCCGTTCAAAATCCTTCAGGCTAAAGCCCGTTTTTACTCGCAACTGGTTCATCAGAAACTCTAACGGCAATTGTGCGACCTCAATCGCTTCGTATTCTGATCGACCGGGTTGCGATAAATACTGTTCCGGGCTTCTCGGCTTAACCGTGCGCATAATCTTATCCGGCAAGGCAAGGCTGATTTTGCCGTGCGCGCCGGCGCCTATCCCCAGATAATCGCCAAATTGCCAGTAATTGCGATTATGCCGGGATTGCTTGCCGGGTTTTGCATACGCAGACACTTCGTACTGCTGAAAGCCGTTCTCCGCCAATAGCCGCTGACAGCGCTTTTGAGCGGCAAATATCAGGTCGTCTTCCGGCAATTTCGGCGGAAATTTATAAAAATACGTATTGGGTTCCAGCGTCAGTTGGTAAAAGGAAATATGGGTTGGGGCCAAGCTGATTGCTGTTTCCACATCATCTAAGGCCTCGCGCTCGCTTTGATCCGGTAAGCCGAACATCAAATCCAGGTTGAAATTATCGAACCCGGCCGTAACGGCAATTTCCACCGCGGCCTTGGCTTCGGCGGCGGAATGCACCCGCCCTAATGTCCGCAAATGCCGGTCCTGAAAGCTTTGAATGCCTATCGACAGGCGATTAATCCCCAATGCCCGAAACTCATGAAATTTTGCGCTTTCGAAGGTGCCGGGATTGGCTTCCAAAGTGATTTCGCAATGTTCGGCAACAGGCACTGACTGCCTGACACCGGCCAACAAACGACCTAAGGCTTCCGGGGAAAACAAGCTGGGTGTGCCGCCCCCCATAAATATACTGTTGATTTTCCGCTGCCCGCCCAGCAATTCCAGATCAGCGCGCAGGTCGGTCAGCAAGGCGTCGATATAAGCCTGTTCGGGAATTGGGTGTTTAACGGCGTGGGAGTTGAAGTCGCAATACGGGCACTTCTGGATGCACCACGGAAAATGGATATAAAGACTCAGCGGTAACAATTCGACAGACCTTACCAAACGCCAACATTGGGCGTGGAGGCCCACGGCTCTTGCGGCGGCAATGCCTGGCCTTTTTGTAACAATTCGATAGAAATTTGGTCGGGTGAGCGCAGAAATGCCATATGACCATCACGCGGCGGCCGGTTAATCGTGACCCCTTTCGCCATTAAGTCTTGGCATACCGCATAAATATCGTCTACCTCGAAGGCTAAATGTCCAAAATTACGGCCACCGCCGTAGTCCTCGGTATCCCAGTTGTAAGTCAGCTCCAGCAATGGCGCGTCAACCGCTTCAGCGGTTTGCCGGTCGCCAGGTGCAGCCAGATACACCAAGGTAAAACGTCCGGTTTCGCTTTCCATGCGCCGCACTTCAAGCAAACCTAGCTTATTGCAATAAAAATCCAGTGATTCGGTAAGATCCTTTACCCGAACCATAGTGTGTAAATAACGCATATTGGCCGCCCCAGAAAATAAAAGCGCGATTATGAACGAGTCGGCGGTGGAGAATAAAGTTTCCTGATCAATAACAGGCCTCAGCTAAACCAAAGAAAGCCCGTCATGCTCGCCATTTAGCGCTATGGAAGGTAAACTTCGCTGTATCCATGTGCGACCTGGATTGTGGTGTTCGCTGCCGAAATGACGATTTTAAGTATGAGGGAGGCACGCACTTGAAGCAGTTTGTTAAGCAGGTAGTTAGACGCGAATGCCGGACTAGCTCGCTACAGCCCAATTAATCCAAAGCTTTGCGATAAACCGACGGCATGATGGTTTGCAGCTCGGTTTTCATACCGCTTAAAGATTCGGAATGACTGATAAAAAAATAGCCGCCGGGCCGCAGGTATTTAACAATTTTGTCCAGCAGGCGTTGCTTGGTTTCCATATCGAAGTAAATCATTACGTTACGTAAAAAAATCACGTCGAAGGTACCCAGGTCCGGCAACGTTCCTATCAAATTGGCATATTCGAACTTAACGTGGCTGCGTAGCTCAGGAGCAACCAGCAAAAAACCGTCATACTGACCAGTCCCTTTCAGGCAATACTTTTTCAGCAAGATTTGAGGGATTTTTTCGGCGGCATTGCTGGGGTACAAACCACGCCGGGCTTTTTCCAGAATTCGTGTGGAAATATCGGTCCCGACAATATCCCATTGCCGGGATCTCAAATATTCCGCCAACAGCATTGCCAGCGTGTAAGCTTCCTCACCGCTGGAGCTGGCCGCGCTCCAAACTCGAAACGGTTTTGCCGCTGAGTGTTGCGGTAAAATTTTTTCAACTACAAAATCGAAATGCTTGGATTCGCGGAAAAAATAGGTTTCATTGGTAGTCAGCAAATCGATAGCCATCGTCGTTTCATTTTCGAACCCCGGCTTACCGAATTGCCGAAAATACTCGCCATAGCTATCGATACCATGATGACGCAAACGCTTCTCCAAACGTCCCATTACCATAGCCTGCTTACTATCGTTTAGGACAATACCGGCGTGCTTGTAAAGATAGTCCCTGATCCAGGCAAACTCTTGCTTATGCAATATCGGCGCGCCGACACGATGGATTGACGACACTCTAAACTCCTATTTGTGGGTTAACCAACATGTCGATAAATTTAAACGCCTCAAGTCTTGGAACGATCAAGCGTTGATTGTATCCGGCAATGCTTGACGGTCTTGGCGAACTTTACTCAAAGCCGCCATTTCATCCACCGAAAGCACCTTGCTGACGTTCAACAAAATAACAAAGCGGCCATTCCGTTTGGCCATGCCGTTAATAAAGTCAGGCCGAATCCCCGCCCCAAAACTGGGCGGCGGCTCTATATCCTGTTCACCGATTTCAACCACTTCGTTGACGGCGTCCACGATAATCCCCAAATCCTGGGATACGCCATCTTCAGTTTCGCTGGCGGTTTCGACAATAACGATACCGGTGCGCTTGGCCACAGGCGTCGATCCCTTGCCAAAGCGCGCCAGCAAATCCACCACCGGCACCACGCTACCGCGCAGATTAATCACGCCGCGCACAAACACCGGCATCATGGGGACTTCGGTAAGATTGCCGTAATCGATGATTTCCTTACTACTCAAAATGCCCAGTGCGTAAAGTTCTCCCCCAAGCGTAAAGGTTAGGTATTGACCCGCCAGCGCAGTCTGTTTGCTCTGCGCGGCGGGTAGCTTTTCTTGAGTTGTTGCAAGTCCTGTCATGGCCCGCTCCTAGAAACGTTCGAACTGGTTTAAATCGAAGTCATGATCAATATTCGCACTTGCCTGAACGACGGGCTTGATTTTGACAGCCTTTTTTGCTGATTTGACTTCAGCTGTGATCGTCGCTTTTCGACCGCCATTGTCGAGTCTAAAAAAGCTCATCAGCGATTGCAGTTGTTCAGCCTGACTGGTCATTTCTTCCGCAGTAGCCGCCAACTGTTCGCTGGCGGATGCATTCTGCTGAGTAATCTGGTTCATCTGGTTCATCGCATTGTTGACTTGGCTGACACCGGCGGATTGTTCTTGGGAGGCGGCAGCAATCTCTTGCACCAAGTCGGAGGTTCTGGCAATGCTGGGGACAATTTCATCCAGCAGTTTGCCGGCACTTTCCGCTGTCTCGACGCTGTTTTCGGCCAACTCGCCAATCTCCTGCGCCGCCACCTGGCTGCGCTCGGCCAGCTTGCGCACTTCCGCCGCCACCACCGCAAAGCCTTTGCCGTGATCGCCGGCGCGCGCCGCTTCGATGGCCGCGTTCAGGGCCAGCATGTTGGTTTGATAGGCAATGTCGTCGATGATGCCGATTTTTTTGGCAATCTCGCGCATGGCGTCAACGGTCTGTTTCACCGCTTCACCGCCTTGGCTGGCTTCGGTAGCGGCTTTGCTGGCCATGCCGTCGGTGACTTTGGCATTGTCGGCATTCTGGTTGATGCTGGCCGCCATTTCCTCGATGCTGGCACTGGTGATCTCGACACTGCCTGCCTGTTCGCTGGCAGCTTGCGACAGCGATTGCGAAGTGGAACTGATCTGTTCGGAGGCATTACCCAGCTGATCCGCGGCGGAAATTACCTCGGCAATAGTTTGGGAGAGTTTGGCGACGGTGTTGTTCACGGTGTCTTTAAATTCACCCAACTGGCCTTGGTAGTTACCGGTCACGTTGCGGGTCAGGTCGCCTTGTTCAACCAACGCCAGCACTTCGACGGCTTCATTCAGCGGCAAGATCACCCCATCCAGGGTGTCGTTGACGCCTTCGACGATTTTGCGGAAGTCGCCTTGGTGTTTGCTGGCGTCGGCACGGGTTTGCAGGCGCCCCTCAACCGCAGCGGTGGCCAGCATATTGGCGTCGGCCACCAGCGTATTGACCGCATCGATACAGGTGTTGAGGTTGTTTTTAATGGTGTTGAAATCACCGTTGTAGGTGTCGGTGATTTTGGCGGGAATGTGGCCTTTGGAAATGTTATCGACATAGTCAGCCGCCACATTCAACGGGCCGATCACCGCATTCAGGGTCAGGTTCACCCCCTCGACAATCTTACGGAAATCGCCTTGGTGCTTAGTGGCATCCGCGCGGGTGGCCAAACGCCCTTCGACGGCAGCGGTCGATAACATATTGGCATCGGCCACCAAGGCGTTCACCGCATCAATACAGGTGTTCAGATTGTTTTTGATGACATTGAAATCACCGTTGTAGTTATCGGTGATTTTGGCCGGGATCGCCCCTTTGGCGATGTTGTCCACGTACTCGGCCGCGACGTTGAGCGGGCCGATCACGGCGTCCAGCGTGTTGTTGACGCCTTCGACAATCTTGCGGTAATCGCCTTGGTATTGGCTGGCGTCGGCGCGAGTGGCTAAGCGGCCTTCGATGGCGGCTTTTTCCAGCGCAGCGGCTTCCGCCACCATGCTACTAATGGCGTCGATACAGTTGTTCAGGTTGTTTTTGATGGTGTTGAAATCGCCGTTGTAGTGGTCGGTGATTTTCGCCGGAATCGCCCCGCGAGAGATGTTGTCCACGTACTCGGCGGCGACGTTCAAGGGCCCGATCACCGCATCCAGGGTGCTGTTGACCCCTTCGACGATTTTTCGGAAATCGCCTTGGTGTTGGCTGGCATCCGCTCGGGTGGCCAAGCGACCTTCGACGGCGGCAGTAGACAACCGGTTGGCGTCGGCCACCAGGGCGTTCACTGCATCGATACAGGTATTCAGGTTGTTTTTGATGGTGTTGAAATCACCGTTGTAGGTGTCGGTGATTTTGGCCGGAATCGCCCCGCGAGAGATGTTGTCCACATACTCGGCCGCGACGTTGAGCGGGCCGATCACGGCGTCCAGCGTGTTGTTGACGCCTTCGACAATCTTGCGGTAATCGCCTTGGTATTGGCTGGCGTCGGCGCGAGTGGCTAAGCGGCCTTCGATGGCGGCTTTTTCCAGCGCAGCGGCTTCGGCCACCATG